>NZ_JBEEVJ010000006.1:0-264089 GCF_040139785.1 Proteus genomosp. 6
CCGATTCTTGTCATATTGATGAACGATGGTCTAAATAAGTAATCCTTTTTATCAGTAGAGATAACCATCTCACCGATGTCTAAAATAGGTGTCATAATCCCTCCTGAATATTATCAAGGGCACTAGAAAGTACCCTTTGTAATATTAAGCAGCGGTAACTGTGACCACGCATTTGGCTGTTTTACTACCATCTTCGGATTTGACAATAACGTTTACGGTACCTTCGGCAATACCACGTACAGTAACCACATTCGCAAGTTGGGTAACTGTTGCAAAGTTTGTCTTATCGCTCACAGCGGTGTAGTTTTTGTTAGTTGCATCGGTTGGTGTAAATTTGACAGTAAATGTCTTAGTTTCACCCACTTTTACAGACAGAGTAGCTGGTTCGACTGCGACACTCTCAACAATGATTTCTTCTTGTAGCCATTCAACCGTTTCTGCATCAGCAACTTTCAGTTCACCTGAATAAGTGGAGATTTCTTTTGTTGGAAATTCCATAGACCATGATGTAAATAACATATAGCCCTGAACAACATCAGAGCCATCACCTTTCATATCAAGTTGAACCCAATAATCTGACTGGCGACCAGCTTTGATTTCATCAAGGATTTCTTTTGCAATATCGAAAGCAGAAGTAGAGCCAGTTACGCCAGCTTTCTTCAATTCACCATCAAAACTAATGGTGAAATCAGCGCCAGTAACAATTGATTCCGTTAATCCTTTGATATCATCAGCATTAGACGTTACCGTCTCCATACCGAAATCGAATGATTTGCTTGTTAACGCACCTAAGCGTAAAAACTGATCTTGTGCTGGCACTTGGTCAGGGCATCCTTTTGCGATACGTATAATTCCTGCATTGCCCATCACCAGACCTTTTTTGTCAGGACATTGTGACATGTTATAACCTCTTTATTTGCAAATAAAAAAGGCCGCATAAGCGACCTATTGAGATGTATTTAATTTAAGATGTACAACGGAAAGAAAGTGGGATGATAAACCTACCTTCTGTTGTTTGAATTGGATTAACAAAACCAGATGTATTGATAATGAAACCAATGTTATGGCTTCTAGAATGACACCTTACATACTCTAGTATTTCGTTAGCTCGCTGAACAATAAACTCAATCCACGCCTTACCAGATATGAGTGAAATGGTAAAAAAATCATCACCACTTAGATCATCAATACGTCCAGTTCCATTTTGTTGCTGAAATACGATGTATGAGTCCGAATCATTACCTTCTTTTTCATTCCAAATATAATCCTGCTTAATGAGACCATCTGATAAACCTGATTCAGAAAAATAGTTTTTCAGTCGCTCAAAGGTCGTCATATTTTAAACTCCTCAGCAACAGCCTTATCAATCATTTGTTTCGTTTCCTCAAATCCTTTCAGGAGGAATTCTTTCTTCGCAGTAGGTCTGCGGAAACTTTGCTTAACATTAGGATCATGAACGAAAACAGCATACGAAGCAGAATAACCAACGCGACCAGTAAATAGTGTGCCTTTTACTTTTACATCTCTAAATTGTGAGTTAATGAGCGTTTTAGTGTCAATGGGTGTGTATATAGCAGCTTGCCTACCACCAATATCTAGCGCTCTATGCATGGCTCGAGCTATCTTTTTTGACGCTATACTTCCAACCAGAGAGTTTAAGTTAGATATCGCATTACCTATTCCTTTTACTTTTGCCCCCATAGTTATACCGCCGTCGTTAATGTGTAATCATCTAGACCACCATTAATATCTCGGTCTCTATCGATAGACTTAATCCTACTAGCACCATGCAAAAATGGATCTCTATCTTCATGTTTGCCAATAGCGATATAGTCTTCTTGAGTTGCTTCGCTATACTCAGTCCAAATAACATTCTTAATGATTATTTCAGTGCCAATGGTTTTTCTACCATCTTTAAAACTACTTCCGTAATCACATCGGATATGAATTGGCTCTGAAAATATGGGTTTACCGTAACCATCTTTACCTATAATTTTCCAAATGGTTGCCCACCCCTTGCAAAATCGTCGCAGGATTTTCCCCATATCACCCCCGAACCACATCAAACTGAACAAGACCAACAGGTCGTTCAATAGGTAAGCTATCGGTACATCCAGAGGGGTCTAGAGAAGACAGCGTTTTTAACAATGTTTTTCTACCATCAGCAAAATACTGATATGAAATAGAAGCGCCAGAAGGTGCATGTTCTGAGGATATTTTTCTAACATCAGCAGATGATAATATGAGGATAACCGAATACAGCTTAATTAAAGTAACAACTGCATCTGAATATCCTGCGTTATCAAGGCAAGTATCAATAGTATCCACAATAGATATGGCAGAGCTTATAACAAGGCTTGTTGCCTCAAACCCCATCACCTCTAATTGCTCATTAACTTGCTCAACCGTAATCACAATAGACATGATCACTCCTCATGGATAAATAAGGGGCTACTGCCCCTCGCATTACCCACCAATACTAGTATTCTTGCCAAATGAAACCATAACGCCAGCGGTATCTTTAATATCAGTAGCAATCTGCTTCCAATTAGCTACCGTTTCAATCTGTGCGTTAGTGGGTGATTTGATACTATCTTTACTCCACTGATAACCACGCAGACCAATAGTAAAGTCATACTCACCTTGCATTAGTGCCTTAATATTTTCTTGGCCTAACACATCCTGAGCCTTCATGATCAATGGCGATGTTTGAATCGCTGCGGCGCCAGTAACCAAACCTAACGAATGCTGTTTGTCTGCATCTGACAAAGCGGGAATATCAGAGATAACAAAACGACGACCAAGGTTATCTTGTTTAATGGCGACGTTACCAATTTGGAACAGGTTATTCGCGTTGGTTAGTGTCTCATCCATAAAGTCGTTGAACGTTGCACCATCCATTAACCAAGCGACAATGCGTGAATAAGCATCGCCGAATGGACGTGTGGCCTTATTCAAACCTCTTAATGATGGCGTTTCTCCGCCAACAGTAACTGCCGTTGTATTACCAGAAATAGCTGCTTTCAATGCTGCACCAGCAGTATTAAGGTAATCTTGCAACATGGCTTCTGCTGATTGAGCAGCAACTACCGCGGCCGCTTCTGACACATCTTTACCTAGTCGCTTCATCATCGTTGGGGTAACAGATACAGGACCAATACGACCATCAACCTTAATCATACGGTCAAGGATTTGACCCAATTCTTGCGGCGTTAGATTGCCTGAGCCATAAGCGTTACGTCGCTGAGCCAGCCCGCCAAGTAACTGCCATGATGTTTGCTCAATGTAGTCACCGATATGATCACCATCACCGATAACTAAAGCGCCGCCAGATGCTTCGTTAAACTGACGGACAGCTTGAGCAACTAATTCTGTTGCTGCTAGCGATACTTGTTTTTGAAAAATATGTAAAGACATATAAATTAATCCTCTGGGATATTAGCAATGATTTCACGTGCGCTATCAACTAATGGATTTGCGCTTTTGGGTTTATCACTGCCTCCGGCTGGTGATTTCCCTTTGCCGCCTTCCCCTCCGGTTCCGGTGGCTTTGCTACCGATAATTACCGGAGCAAATAACTGGTTATTACGAAATTCTTTTTCTAAATCATCAATAGTGAATGCTGAAGGATGCCCATTAGCGTCAACTACTCGCGTTTTACCGTCCTCTACTGATAATCGAGATTTAATGTGCGGGATAATTAACGGCGCAGCATCACCAGCAAGCTTTGTAGCCAACGTTTGTGCGACGTTATCAACCAATAGTGTGTGTAGGCTCGCGTCTTTTTCCTGTAGCTGTGCTAATAGCTCACTTTCACGCGCCTTTAACTTTTCAGCCCAACTTTTTTCTAGTGATTCAATATCACCATTTTTACGAGCCTGCTCTTCAGCCGCTTTCTTCGCTGCATCTTCGGCTTGTCGGCGCTTTTCTTGCTCTGCTTTTTTCTCAGAAAGTAATTCATCAACCTTCTTTTGAAGCCCTGACACATCTGGAATTTCTGGCATACCTTCGATTTGAAGTTGGTAATTTCCACCGACTTCTTTATACAAAACCTTTTTATCATCAGTTAATGCATCAAATTCTTCTTTTGTTAATAGGTATTTAAACATCGTAAAACCTCTGGTTTAGATGGTGCAGTCTCTAACTGCGAATAATAAAAAACCCACCGAAGTGGGTCATTTGAGGTCGATACCTGCTTTATTAAAAGCTTCAGGTATGATCCGTTGAAGTTCCTTAAGCGTTATTGGCTTAAAGTATTTATCGAGCTGTAACTTTGCGAATTTATCAGGCGGTAATCCACCATCACGAAACAACTGAGCCCTAGTCTTACCTAATACAATGTCCTGCCTGTTCGCTGGCTGGCGATAAAGCCACTCGTAATAAGACTCTTCACCCCATTCAGAATTACCAACATAATCTGTTGTAATTAAGTTTATGTATTTCTCATCTAAAACAGGAAGTAATCGACTACGGCAATTAGGATGAAGAGGAGGTTTGGGGCCTTTTCCTAGTGGATAGCGATTACCGGATAATGATCTACATACTGATGATGTTTTATTGTCCAGTATTGCGCTGAACTCTTCATACTTAATCAGATCAGGATTCTCTTTGTAAAAATCCATTGCCCCTATACTGTGCGCATGCTGTAAAGAGGTTCTGGATATCATCTGAAAGCCCCTAGCAATCCTACCGACTACCGACGATGCGATGATTAGAGGTTCAACTGACGTCCCGTTAATCGTTGATTGCAGATCAGACACATCACCACCAGATGATAGTGATATCAGTGCCTGATTTTCTACTTGTTGAATGGATGTATCAGCCCAAGATTCAATAAACTTTTCTAGGAATAAAGAACCACTCCATCCCGTCAGGTTCATGGGGATGTTTTGTACATCTTTACGCACTTTCTCATAATTGGCAGGTTTAACACCTTCTAGAAGTGAGTTAAAACCTCGATATTCGGCATCTGCCATAACAATGGCAACACTGATGGCTTCATCAAGCAATTTTCCAGAATGACTAGAGAGAACTGGCTTTAGTGATTTTTTTAATGCAAGCGCGATTGATTTTGCTTTACTTATAGAGGAAATATTACCTGAGAAGGTAGACAGCGCAGATGCCACAGTGGCACGAATATCCAACACTAAATCACGAGTATCTGCCGTTGATGATTTCAACCTTTCCAGCATAACTTGTATCATTAATGCGTTATCAAAGATGACACTTGATTGCATGGTTACACTCCCAACATATTAGCCCCTCTCGTTAATTCCAATTCATCAACAACATCCTCAGCCCTCTCATCTTGAGAAATGATATTGATACTTTGCAAGTACTTAACAAAATCAATCAATCGCATAGTTCCTGATTGCAACGCAGCCAATAACGCTGTAATCGTTGGTGAATCTAACTTAGCGATATCATAAACTTTATTCAGTTGTATTGACGCTTCGCCACCACCCGCAAACTGGATACAAAAATCAAGTGCTCGGTTAAATGCTTGCTCAACATTACCCGCGCACAATGACAGCACTGAATTATCTGTTTGTGCCTCATCCTGTGCCTGTGTAGCAGTTCTTGCTGACGTTCCTCGTTCAACTAACTTAGCGCCTAGCATTGCCATTTGCTTCTCTCTACGTTCAGCTAGAGTGATTTGAATATTTCTATCTTCGGGCTGTGCAAACTTCATGTCACCACCTTGTGGTAGCAATACCCCTTTACGGGAGCCAACAGTAAATCCATCAGACATATGTTTCTCAACCCAGTCATCTGTAAGACCTGTTAATGCAACCATTGGTTGACCGACAGTATGTGCCGATTCTGCTATATCAGCCTCAGCCTGATAATGTTTGATATTCACGTATGCTATATCAGCAAGAGGTGGAGAATCAGGAGTGTGATCATTATTCATTGAGCCAATCCATGACCATGGCAACTCATTTAATGGACTGCCAATCGCATCACTCAATACAACCCAATCTGTAACCTTTATGTCTCCATCTTCATACCAACGACGAGAATGAGCGACATCATTAATAAGCCTTAATTCAATCCAGTTATTCTGCATTTGCAGTTCAAAATCATCTGTATCTACTGGCTCTTGATATTTGAGGACAACGAGGGATGTTTTCCCATTCGTTACACGCCAGTTGATGATTTCTTTTGCTGTGAACAATCGAACATAAGGGCGTCCCTTATTAGCTTCTGACTGAATCCCTGCTCCGCTAAAATCACTTAATAGACCAGCTCGACCACGCTGTAAGTTTTGCGATAACGCATCCCTTATCATTTGGGTTAGTGGCTGGCCTTGACCGTCTATGTCAGTTTCTAAATACTCGACACCACCGCTAACACTAATCTTTACTGGCTTACTGAAAGCAATACCAAGTAAACCACTAAGTGTCCTACCCGTGGCATTCAGAAAGGATGCTCTAGCTAAATAGCGCTTATAACGCTCATTACCCTTATCATCTTCATCTTTGTTATCTGCCGGATGAGGGAGGTATTTCTCTTTCTTGCTTTTAACAACTCGTTCGCCATCAACACAATCGCCAATCATGTCCCATTCAGGCAAAAACTCATTGTAAGCTGGATGCTTATAATCAACGTTTGTATTCATGTTAATTCCAGTTAAATTCTATTTTCTTAGTCAATCGGATAGGTTTATGCAACACACGATAGCGAGTAGCATCCCAATCATGATCCTCTTGCTCAGTATCCACATCATCAGGGTTTTTAGAGTCTCTAACTAAAACAGGTACACGGCTAATCCACCCTCGGCAATAATCAAATACATAGAAAGCGGGTTTTTCTGGCATGCCTGACTCTGTTTTTTTACCCTCAATCACCGCCTCAAGCATGTCAGCGAAAAGTGAGGCGCCGTTGATACGGGAACCGGGATTCTTGTTTGCTTTCATCCAGACAACACCCTGAGCTTCCATTTTTTGAGCGATAGAGTCTTCATCATCACTTGGTGTATAAATAGAGTTATCAGCTGGCCCTTTAATTACCTTTTTACAAATACCTGGCATGATGTTTAATTGCCCCTGAGTCTTTCCGTCCTTACTAATCTCACTCGGCATAACGGAATCAACTCCGATTAAACGTTCATCAATCCACTTAATTCCTTTAGCAACATTGGTTGATGACATATTCAGTCCTTTATTCAATTCATCAGGCGGACAGCCGTACCATTCACCAATCAAAATTAAAGAGCCAGCAGGGGGGCAGAATTTACGACCATTAGACAATGTTGCTTCTGTACCATCAGACTGAGCCCACCACAGGTTAGAAAATGGTTTTGACTCCCCCCAGTCATGTGAGCGGTCAACAATCCAACTGTCGGGGATCTGAAACGGTTTAATAACGTGATGAGTTGCATTCCAAAGATGGTCAAAACGCCCACCGCTCGTCACATCCCAAGAACCCTCTACCCACGCTTTGCGACGATTTGGATCTTTGATACTCATCAATGTTGCAATGTACTGAGGATCTAAATAAGGGTTTTCCTTAAATGAGCCATGGATAGCAACGCGGGTTAATGTAATTTCTTCGTCACGTTCAGTCTGCGGATTAAATACTTTTTGTGTTTCACGGATAACTGTTCCTCGTGGCTTTGGTTCGATAAAACGCTTTTTCACCCACGTATGACCAATACCAAACGGATTCGTAGTACTGAATGTTTCTAAAGGGATAGGTTTTAACAGCGAACCATTTTCAAGTGGATAGTCTTCAGGACGGAATGACGAACGACGACAGGAGAACATTGCTTCATAAAAATCGGCTGATTTTTGCTTGGTTAATTCGTTAAAGCCAATAAAGGGGAACTCTTGACCATGGTAATCCCAGTAATCATCTGCTTCTTTACCAAACCGGAATAACAGCTCTTCACCCGTAGGCCACACCCAGCGTAACTCTGAAGCAGAAGCAAGAAAGCGGGCGCCATCTTTAAATAGGCGATACATACGTTTGGATTGAGTAATGATATCCGCAAGGTTTTTATATTCCGTATCGAATATAACACCGCGCCAAAATGAACCATAACCAACGCCAACATTGCGCCTAAAACGTGCCAATTGAGCCGCTGTTTTACCGGGGCCTCGTGTACCTTCATACAGTATTTCGTTACACGGACAACTTAGTGATAAAGACTGAGATCCGGGCAAAGGTTTCCATACTACGTTGTAATTCATCCACCTAATACCTCACCTTGTTGCTGTTGTGCAGCCTTTTCCCAGTCATCTACATTGTCACAGGATGGAACAGGCATAATGTTGTGTGTAGCTTCTATTTTTTGCTCAATTTGCTCTTTGAATGCTTGTACTTTGACGTGTTTACCAAGAAGCTCAAGGTTCTTAACTTTGTCAGGCCACTTGATTTTCTTGAGAATGGTTTCTTCGGTGCTTTCATCGTAATCACGAATTGTCGTGGATATATCAAATCCAGATAATGTTGTACGCCATGTTTTAGGCCATTCACTAACTGGCTTAAGCTTCCCATCTTCTCGAAGAATGTCCAATACGTCCATTTGGTCTATTTCAACTAAACGCTTGAGCACATAATCAGCGTCTACTTCAACACGCTCATTCCTATTTGATTTAAGTTCTTGAATTCTATTTTGGATGTTAACATTTACTAACAATCGGCTTGATTGTGCGTTAGCAGTTTTCTCGCTGTACCCCGCACGAATAGCCGCTTGTGTAGCGTTTAAATCGATGAGGTACTCGCGACAAAACATTTCTTGTTTATCATTGAGTGCCATTTATTTATCTCTAATAAAGGTGTTACATGGGAAATCTTACAATTCATGCGGGATTAGTTAATGGCGACTTAATGCCAATTATTAACGATGACAAAACCTCATCAGAAATCGTTGAGGCATTTACTGGTGATGATACTGGTGCACCACCTAGATCAGTAACAATAACAGTGATAACAGACTCAGGGAAAAAAGTGGAAATTTACATCCCTAACAGTAATGCAAATACATCTGTTATGGTTGATGGAAAATCAATTTAATTCTCTGTTCTACAATAAAATTGGACTAAAATCACCCTAGTAATAGTTTAAGAAAATAAAAAGCCACCTTTTTGGTGGCCTAGTATTAATATATTCAATTTCTAACGCCATATTATTTTCCTCATAACAAATTAAAAAACTCACCGTAGTGAGCTTTGTGATTTGCAATAAAAAACCCGCCGGAGCGGGCTATTGTTAGATAGCAACTCCTCGTCGCCTTAACTCATCCATGATTGCATCAATAGCATCATGGATTACGTCAGTATTGTAGTAAATTGACAAGCCTGATTGATAAATGGTTTCCAGTAACTTGAAGTTATGCTTAAGATTGTTGATCAGCTGATCGGTTGTTTTAGACATTAGAATTCTCCTGTGTCTTTTATAGAGCTTAATTGCTCACCTTTATTTATCCTCACAGGCCTGAAGAATGCCCAAAACACGCTATTTTTGGTCTAATTTATTTAGTATTCTATTTTTGCGCTACCGATTATCCTATTGGTCACATGAGGCTCTTTAGTGGTCATCATGCCTTCGTAGGTAGTCCCATCTTTCTTAGTTGCTATTACATGATATTTTTCTGACATATCCCACCCAATAAAAAACCCGCGCTAAGCGGAATGCTGGTATATAGTTATCTAAAATGAAAACAGATAGAGGAGCTCAATAGTGAGAGATAAACATGATAACCCAAATTATATGACGAAATTTCTCAAGATGCAGAGAGATGTATTTGTGCCTTATTTGAGGAAAGTAATTCATCCTACCGAACTAAAGTCGGTATTTTGTATTTACGAAATGATTGAACAAGGTGAAAATATTTACACCTATTTAGTTAACGCTGACACAGTGGTCATATTTGAAATGTCTCGCATAGACCAATCTATAATTCATGACCGAACCATTCCTATCCATGAATATGCGCAAGAATCAAAAGGAAGACAATGGCATAGGTATGTTAGGGAGTTACAGGCATTTGCAGAAAGAGAAGATTCTCAAGTGAAATAAAAAGACCACTAGAGCCTATTTGGTTTTCTGCTTGTTGACTAACTTACCTAACTCGCGTTCAACGATTTCAGCAACTATCCTACCATCATCAACTCTGCCACAATGCAGGTATTCAAGTAATTGCTGTAATTGACAATGAAGAGTGGATAGACAGTCTTTTTCTTTTTTGGTCATATCTTATCCTTAGCGAACTTACTCGCCCATACTTTGGCGATATGCAAGCAATCGTCAAATATTCTCCCTTTCTTACTCGCTTGAGCGATTCGGCGATAATGCTCTACTGCCATGTAGCTTGCTCTCTGGGTGACAGATAAAGAAAAGCCGAGCTTCTTTAACTCGGCCTGTATGTTCTTTTCTATAAATTGTTCGTGGTTCATGCGGGTTCTCCTCCATCTGGAAAATCACCCATATCAGGTAAAGTAAGTTGTGATAAATCAATAATGGCTTTCTTTGCTTTGCGTATTTTCTTCAAATGACGCTTGCGCAAATTCATCAGGTCACTACCTTTCTTGCCAAAATTTTCGAAAGACCAATTATCCGCTGCTACTAATCTATTTTGCATTTCGTTAATGGTAAGGCTTTTGAGCTCATCCATATCAAGATTTGCTAGCTCTACTTGAGGTTTTGACTCCTTCTCTGCCAAGTCTAGTAGCCAGCGTCGAAGTGCTTTAGCAATATCAGTTTTAGAGAGAATACCGACCAAATGAGCACCTCTAACCGAAAATATCCTCACTCTTTTATTTTGCATCCCATTGTTTTTATTACTAACGGTCAAATTGACCGTCTGAGACATGCCGTCGGTAAATTCATCTTTATTTCGATTAAAGATACGAGTTACTGATGACTCATCTTTGTACCCAAGTAATTCTGAAAGTTGCTTGTTGGTAAACCAGATTTTTCCATCACCATTATCAAATGGGGTGATTTTGTTACCTTTAAAAACTAAGGATTTATTCATAGCGTATTACCTTCATTTGAAATGAACCCTCGTTCACATAGAAAATCAGCCCGTCGAAGCTCGCCAGCTATAACTGACTTCCTCGAAGGCTCATATCAAAGTGATCGGATTCGACGTTTGTGAATTGCTCTGTGAATAAGCGATGAAATGCGTATAAAAAAAGCCACCAGCGATTAACTGATGGCTATCCATATACGTCACTAAATAAATGACGTTTGTAGAATTAAATATATTGATGTCTCTCCATCGTCACGCCCCTTCTTCTACCTACAGCTGACGTTGCTGATAATGACCAAAAAATAACAAAACGGTGGTATTCGTTGTTTTTGATTTCTCTTACACACTCAATGTGAGGAGAACATGTCATCGTTAATGTATGAGAACAGCGACAACGCAACGCATTAAAACATCATTACAAGAGGATTATTTTCTAAAAAATAGCGTTGATTATTAACAGATTGGTTTAGTCGATATTGGTAATCTATTGTTTTCACTCATACTAGTGAAAGCCCTGTGGGAGCCCAAACTCACAGGGTTATTTTTATCTTGCGTTTTTTAAATAGGTTAATCAGAATTATCAATCTGGTATATATACTTACTTAAGCTATACTAACTAAAATCAACCTCGCTATACTCTTACTGATTGGTGTTTAGTTAGTTTGCCCATGCACCCATGCTGGGCTTTTTTTAGTTCACACACTCAACTCTAATGTAATCCTGCAACCCTTTAATCATCTGTTCTGACTCTGCAATTCGTTCTCGGAGTAACCAATAATTTCGGATAGCGGTGTCAGTAGGTCTGGCGGTGGTTGCATAAGCCAAGCGGGTGGAGGGAGTGGTTGTGATTTTGGGACACTCGGCTTTGATATACACCCGCTCAGGATGACGCTCGCTAATATCACGCAAGCGACTAATTTCATTCTTAGCATTCGCTAACTCCTGCGTATATTGAATATCTAGTTGGTTTAATCGCATTATGCGTGCTTGATAATCAGTGTTAATAGACTTCTGTTCTTCGAGTGCAATCGTTAGTTCTTTGTTTTTTTCTATCAACAGATTGACTCTGTTAGCTTGCCAGTTAATCACCCAATAACTACCCACAATAATGCCTACCATCGCAATGACGGCATAGAGTTTTCCGTATTTCATGATTAGTACCGATGATATGAAAGTGCAATCTGACAGCGCTTTTCTAAACTAACTTGGTCTTTAGTACATGAGTTATCAATCAAGAGATAAATGCCACCAGCGACTGTAATGAGTAATGCAAGAATAAAGCCGATAATGATGATTAAAGTTTTCCATGACATAGTGCTGACTCCGCCTCTCGACGACTGACAAGCCCTCGCCAGACCTTTCCGCCTGCATATATCCAACGTTTCATTTCTTCACAGGCACCCGCTCTATCACCAGCGTTTAGCTTCTTGAGTAATGTTGAGCGAGCAAATGCGGTTGTACCCACATTAAAAGCAAAGGAATATAAAGCAGCTTTGGTGTAGTCATCGAGTGATACTTTGATTAATGCATCGACTTGCTGTTGTGTCTTAATAAAATCGATTTGTAATAACGCATCACATTCTTGTTGTGTGTATCTCTTACCTTGAATAATGTCTTTGCCTGTATGCCCATAACAAACTGTTAGAACACCCGCCACATCACGATAAGGTTCATAACGTACACCTTCAAAATGGGATATTACTACTAATGCGATGGCTGTTGCTCCCGCAGTTGTTAGCGCAGCTATTTTCTGTTTGAGAGACATTAAATATCCTTTGGTGCTTTCACCATTAATTCAGCAAGTCTTTTTAACGTTTCGGTCGGGTTTTGTGGGTCAACATGACGAACAAGCTCTTCAAATAATTGAGTACGTTTTCGCTGTTCTCTTCGAGTCATAAAATAAGTGGCTAAACCTAGAACCATGCTGAACGCCATCCCGATAACAAATCCCCATTCATATAAAGAGAGACTGGCAAAAAAGGCCGTTAGGCCTGCTGTTCCATAGGTTACATTGGTTAATTTATCCATACACATATACACCCCTACGGAGTGCCCATTAATGATTAATATAAAGAGAAATTATTAAGAGATTTTCGAGATGATTTATAAAAATATAGTAATTCTTATTTATTACTGTACATATTTATAAATTTATTCATAAAATAATAAATAATATTTATGAAACGGAGTAATCAAGTGCGATATATTATTTTATTTCTTATTTCTTTATTTTTTATAATTACTTTCATTATAATAACTAATAATGATAAAAATCAGTCAGTTAAACAAACAACTCAAATCGAGAACGATATAAATAAAAAATCAGAAAAGTGCACATTTTATTCACCAATAAAAACAAAACGACTAGCCTGGATAACACTAACTCATAAATCCCCATGCTCTTAGGTGTAAATAATCATTACCAGTGTTATTATAATGGATAATATGAATAGGCATTTTCAAATTATAATTAAATACCATCAAATTAGATAGTATTTAAATTCAGCTATATACCTTTTGTTAAAATATTATGATCCTGTTACTATCAAATCCATATGATGTTGCAAAATGAATATATTCATTCAACAAATTTGATGGCATGGTCGGTGTACGTGATAATATCCATAAATAATCTTTATCTGGTCCTACAACCAAAGAATATTGATAATTCTTATCCAATTTGATGATATTATATCCACCATAGAATGGACCAAAAAATGATACTTTTAATGCACCTTTATTAGATAAATCAACAAAATAAGCCTTACCGATACTTTCTTTCCAGCGATGTTTATTTTGACTCCAACCTCGATTAATAACCTTAACACCACCATCATCTCGTAATGAATAATTTGCGGTAACTTTCGTTAAGCCTTTTTCAAAACGATTATCTATTCTAGCGACCTCATACCACTGCCCAAGATAACGTGATAGATCAAAATTATTAACAGGCTTAATGTCACTCGGAGGAATAACATTGCATCCAGTAAGAATAAATGAACTTAAAAAAGTGACAAAAGAACGTATCATATTTTCCTCCTATCAATAAGTTTATTATAATCCATAACGTAATCTTAAGGATTGAGGATAAGGATGAAAATATCTCTGTTTACTCAAATAATTATCAGGATGCTCTGATAGATAATGATTAATTAATGTTAAAGGTGCTAATAAAGGCTGTATTCCTTGACGGTATTCTAAAATCAATTGACTTAATGCTTGTCGCTGATTTGATGTTAAATAGCGCTTAAAATACCCCTGCACATGCATAAGAACATTGGTATGATTACGTCGTGTTGCTTGGTGCTGTAATAATGTCATAAATCTATTTCGATATTCATCAAAAAAAGCTTCCAATGAATGCCATTCTTTATTATTAGCAACAAAGCGACCTAACTCTCTATAAAGAGGTTGTGAATGAGCCAATAAGAGCAGTTTATATCTTGTATGGAAATCGATTAAAGACTGACGAGTAAATGCGTTCATTCTCAATTCATTCAACTCATCCAGTGCAAATACACGTATAACAAAATTTTCTCTTATATGAGGATCATTCAATCGTCCATCTTCCTCTATTGGTAACCAAGGCATCATTTTTTTCAGATTTTCTGTAAAAATACCCGTCCCAGCCTTCCTATTACCATTACCAATAGGATCATATACACGAACACGCTCTAATCCACAACTTGGTGATTTTGCACAAACAATATACCCACTAAACTGATTAAATTTCTCTAAATACTCAACAGAATACCGATTCATCTTTTCAGTTAAATCACCTTCACTCCCGTTACTAAATTTTAATGCAATTTCTCCTGAATTTGATTTAACTAATCTTAGTGCGGGCCTTGGTGTAGGTAAACCAATAGCCATCTCAGGACAAGCCGATTGATATTCAAAATAATCAGATAGTTCATCTACGGCAAGATGAAAGCGCTTATGACCACCATCAAACCTAACATTATTCCCTAATAAACAAGTGCTAATCCCTACAATAATTTTTTTACCAACAAAATTATTTTTGTGAATATCTGTAACAGAGTTAAACATTCTTACTACCTCATATGAAACATTCATATAATCTGATTATAGTAGATCATAACTGTATTCATATTAGTAAGATTATGCTTTTTTTACTACTTTTATAATTTTAATTAGGTTTCAATCTTTCAGCACTAGAAATATATAATGCAATAACAAGTAGCAGTATCGTTCCTGAGTAAACAATAAGTAACTGAGGATTTTTATGTTCAACAACAATTAACCTAATTACCGCAGTTATTGCAATATAAATAAAATATTGCAATGGAAAGTGATAATTCGACTGAAAATATTTAATAATTAATGCAATAAATTCAAAATAAAGAAAGTAAATGATAAGTCCATCAACTAATAAATAAATTGAAACTGGATCACTAACTGTAAATAATAAATTAGCAAGGATAATAGTTTCTTTAACTAAAAAAATTATTAAAATAATTGCAAGCAATATCAGGCCAACACTACTAATCCATTGTAAAACTCGACTAATTACTTTTGTTTGATTTAGTCCTGTCATAATAACTCCTAAGAGTTTATGCTCCTAATATCAAGTTTTCTATAGATTAAAATAAAAAATAGATGAGAAGCTTTATATTTAATTGGACCGCCATCAAGGTATCGAACCTCGACTTTTAGTTTAAATAAAACTAAATACTCTCCCAGTTAAGCTAATGGCGGAATGAATTTACCTGAACCAACGAACTATCACAAATGCAACTAAGAGCAATAAAGCAATGATAATTACATTCCGTAAAAAAGCGGGGATTCGGTGTAATAGCGCAGACCAATTCATAGGCATCTCCTTAGGAAATCATTCCTTTAGATACCGCATCTATTTTCGATAAAAACTTGCAAATGCAAGGTTTGCTGTTGATAGCAATGAGGTATGTTTACTTTCCTAAGTTTACCACACACTAATGAATATGTACGTTTTAAAATATAAAGGGATCATATTTAAATTTAAGCAACAAAAAAACCCCGCCAAAGCGAGGTTCTATATATTCAACTATTTAACGCTTAACTCATTTGAGCAGCCATCACAGTCTTACAAAAAATACATTTTGCGCCGTGTGGATTGTTCACTGTAACATCAAATTGTGATGTTCTATATTGTGAACCGCTACAACAAGGGCATTTAAAA
Source organism: Proteus genomosp. 6 (assembly GCF_040139785.1). Classification (NCBI taxonomy): domain Bacteria; kingdom Pseudomonadati; phylum Pseudomonadota; class Gammaproteobacteria; order Enterobacterales; family Morganellaceae; genus Proteus; species Proteus genomosp. 6. The sequence continues at coordinate 16,164 of NZ_JBEEVJ010000006.1, forward strand.
TAGAGGCGAATAGTAATAGCGCCTTTAGAGAGCCACCACGTTGCCTGCTGCGGGGCCTTTCATACCATTTTCAATGGTAAATGAAACTTCTTGGCCTTCCATCAGAGATTTGAAGTCATCACTCTGAATTGCAGAGTAATGTACAAATACATCTTTACTTCCATCTTTAGGAGTGATGAAACCAAAACCTTTATCATCGTTAAACCATTTTACTGAACCAGTCATTGTATTAGACATAGAATTTCCTTTAATTTATTTAATTTGCCATAAGGCATATGAGGGTTTGTTTTTTATTTTTACTTATGGGAATTAATTAGAAGGAATTCGCAATGAAGTGGTATCGAGGATAACGCTAAACGGTGAACAACTTTAAACTGACTAACATAAATAGGCCTGTACTTCCAAACCAGTGATGTCATTAAGCCATAGAAAAATTCAGATAGCAAACTTTATTTTTGCAATAAAAACACTTGTGTGTGCTATCAAGAATGAAACCCTATTAAAAGGTGCCGACTCACAGCTCTTGTGTGAACGGTATAAGTGGGTATTGATTCTGTGGTCGGCATAGACGGAAAGGCTACAAAGTAACCTTATTTAATTTAGGGTTGAATATCTTAGTGAGAATAATTATCATTACATTCGTATCAAATTGACAGGTTTGATACGAATTAGTACGACATGACTTACATTGCTTCTTGCGTTTATTTTATATGCCGATATGACTCCTAGCGTATCGGCATTTTTTTATTGTGTATTGAAAACAATTAAGGCTACACATCATGCGTAGCCTTAATCTTATTCACGTTATCTAACTCAATTAACTTTTATCTTTATTTTCTATCGCTATTGTTTGTCGTTTTTCTTCTTCAGGTAATTCATACTCAATAGCAATGGTCAGAAGTCCACTTGATAAATCGGCTTTTTCTATTTTAACATTTTTACCGAGGTCAAATTGCAACGTAAATTGCCCTTGAGATATGCCTCGGTGGATCCATTTATCATTGTCTTCTTCTGATTTTTCTTCTTTTTTCCCCTCAATCAATAAACGACTTCCTTTCAATGAAACCGATAAGTCATTTTCTTGATATCCAGGCACACTCACTGTCAGTTCATAGTGGTTATCATCAATCTGTTTCAGGTTATAGGTCTGAATTGGTGATGCAATGGGCTTACTGCCTGTTAACTGACTAAACAGGCGATCTATCTGATCAAAACGATTTGAAAGTAGGTTGTCAGATAATGTTGGGAATAATGAAAAAGGTTTAATGTTAGGCATATAACTCCTCCTTCAGTATTTAGTGAATTATGGGCGGTATCTTATTTGCCCAAAATATAAATATGAACGAGCAAGCATTTTTCAAGCCCTAAATCCTAAATTTTTTATCTTTGACCTACATGGGATTGTAGATAACAAAAAACCCCGCCGAAGCGAGGTTTGAAATACTTACATTTATACTATTATATAAATATTGCATTTAATTTATAGAAAAAAACGGAGTTTTGCAACTTTTTTAATCAGCTTAAAGCGCTAATTTTGAATAGCGAATCTCTATCTAATTGATAGCAACAATCTAATAAACAAATCCAATACAGTTTATAGCTCTTTCGCCAAGCGTCAGCACTGACGCCCAACAATTCAGCGAGCTTAACATCCGTATATTTTTTTGCTGTTTGATTAATTTCTGCTTTTACCGCCTGAATGGCTAGTAAGGTAAGAGATTGAAGTCGTTGCTTAACTTTTTTCGTTATCCTTTTTTTACTATTTAATCGCTGAAACTCATGCCAAATATAGGGAATAATGAGTATTTGCTCACGATAATATTGATAATCACCATAGCAATAGAGTAACCATAAGCGCATTTCGTTAGGCAATTGATGAATACCTCTGCGCCATGATGAAGTGCGATAAGTAACTTCATTAATTAATGGTTTTGATTTTCCTTTGGCATGTTTTTGCTTAATTTTGAGTGGATGTGAGGGGAGTCTGTATCGAGACTTTCTTTCACCCGCATAGCGTATTGGGTTTCTTTTAAACCTATCGGTTACAAGTATTGCTTGTTCCTCCATGGCACTTAACGGCCTATTTTCTATAATACAAACATTCATCAACGCTGTACTTACTCGCTCGCGTATCCACTCAATATTCACTATCGCACCTCTTGGATAATTATCTGCCCCCTTTTTCCCCACACTTTTGTTACCCGCCCATCCCATACACGTGAATCATCGTCAAAAATAGCATCAAGTAATGCTTTTTCGAGATTATCTTTATCCGGTTTTTGTTGATGGGGTTTACCGTTCATTTCGGAGCGTTTAGTTTTACTCCAACTCTTCGGCATGGGTAGAATGAATGTAATGTGGTAATGTGATTCAGGTAGGGTGATTTTGTTTAACTTTACTTCGTCCTTAAACGCAAAATACTTTAAAACTGGGGGACGTTTTTTCCATTTATCAGCCTGAGTCATCCTTGGTTTAGGTACTGGTTCGATATTAAAGACCTTCACACGTTCAACTTCCCTTCTTGGATCAATATGGCTTGCGTTCTCAAAACACCTTCTAGGTGACATTGTTTTGCATACTCCATATCCGTAAATCGTGTTCGTCTATCAACTTCATCGTGACATGCACTACAAGCCCAAGCGCCAAATAAGTCATGCGATTTTATTCCGACGCCACAAAGACCTGACATTCTGTAATGGGCTAAAACAACCGTTTCAGAGTTACCATTACAAACTGAAGGTATTCTAATCTGACATTCACGCCCTTTTGCCTCATTGCGTAAATTCATCATGAGCCTCCTGATTACTATTTTTTATCACTCTAAAATAAAAACGATCATGTTATTAACTGAAATAATCATCACTATTTCCTATTCTTCTTGCTTTCTTTTCAAACTCATATATTCAGAGTTACGAGGAATGATGATCGGAATTCCCTTCTCAATGCACCATTGTTCATGTTTCTCCATCATGTAAAGCATCCTTGCTTTATCCATCTTGCTGGTTTTTTCACGCTCACCGTTTTCATTGCGTCCTAGCCAATGTCCAACGAAATATTCATGAGTTTCCTCATTAGTGATGGGCTTTGATAAAACAACTTCACCGACACCATTTTTAATATCGATAACAACGCCACGTGCACGTAACCACTCGCCTGTGGTTTCCATCCACATACGCCATGTTTTATTCATGGGTATGGTTCTTAAATCACGCCACTCGGTGATTTTGATGCGATAGCGTTTACCTGTTGTCACGATTTCGGAGAGCACTTTGAAAATACTGTTGAGATTGGATTTATGGAGACAGATATCATCTGTCACTAAACAACCTCTCCATCATTATTTTTTAAATATACAAACACCTAGTTTCATCTCGGAAATTGCTAAATTAAAATCGTTTACCTCCTTTTTTAACTCTATTTTCTCGCTGATGATCTACTCGATGTTTGTTGTATTCGAGTTTCTCTGTAATAGCGCTTTCGATGTCGTAACCGAACTCTTCCGCATAATCCAAAATACGAATAACAGCATCAGCAAGTTCAACTTCTGCCATTTTTCTATGTGGTAAATGGTAATCCATTAGATCTTTACGCTCTCCCTCCATTGCTTCACTAATTTCAGAATGGATCAAGCAAAGTAAGGTTCCTTTTTCCCTTGGGATATCCCACCATCCAGCCTCAATGTTTTGTTGATGAATTTTTTTCTGTAGTTGTTTTATTGTCATATCTAAAATCCCTCTATCGAATTAAAACGATTTTTCACAATATTTTTTGGGTTCTCGTTTCGGTTGAGCGCGATAAGCAGCCATATATTGATCAACCGGTGTAATACTCAATCCTTGTTGATCAACATACACGGTGCCTGTTTTACCGTGTCGATTGAGCCTTAAAATCATCTCGGTCAGCGTTTCATCCGCATTATCGTGGTACACCGCATCACGATAAATGCCTAACCAATAATCACAATCTTGCTCGATTTGTCCTGTGTCTCTTGAATCACTTGGTACGGGACGTTTGTCAGCCCTGTTTTCTAATCCCCGATTCAGTTGTACAAGCAACACAACCACCGTATTGAGCTCTTTTGCCAATATTTTTAGCCCCTTAGTGATTTCACCATAGGCAATATCATTACGGTCAGCTTTTCCCGCTTGCATCAGAGTGAGGTAATCGACACCAATAAACCCAATATCACCGACTTTGCGTTTGATTTTCCGACTTTCAGAACGAATGTGTTGTAAGGACATGCCAGGTGTATCATCCACCCAAATATTGGGCTCATCTTTAAGGCGACCGATGGCACTGCAAAGCCTATCCCATTCATGCTCCTCTAACTTTTGGTAAAATTTATCTGAATTAATCTGGGTTTGTTGGGCTAGTGTCCGTTCAACAAGCTGTTTATCCGTCATTTCCATGCTGAACAGCAATACAGGCTTACCTTGTTGTGAGACATTTTTTGCCATTTCAGTGAGAACGGTTGTTTTCCCCATCTTAGGGCGAGCACCAATCACGAACAGTGAACCGATAACAATCTGTTTCGGGCTTAATAGGCGGTCAAAATCTTTAAATCCCGTTTTTAATCCTCGATGTTTCTCTGGGTTATCTTGTCGGTCACAAATGTCGGTAAAAACATCATCCAACACATCATCAATTCGGCGCAACCCTGTTTTTTTTCCCATTTTTCCAAACGAAGTGGCTTCATCAAGCAAGCGTTGTGCTTGTTCAATTTTATCCGTAAAACTTAACTCACTTGGCACCATCATGAGTTTTTGAATTTCAACCGTCTTTTCGATAACAAAACGCTGTGCGGAACACTCTCGGATTTTTTTCGCATAAGCCATAATGTTAGCAATACTCGGTGTTTCTCTTGCCATCTCAGCAAGATAGGCAAAACCACCTGATTGATTAATTCGCCCTTTTGACTCCAGATAATCCGTCACCGTCATGATGTCTATTGGCATACGTTGGGTATACATTTCTCGCAGAGTGAGATAGATAATTTGATGGTGTCGGGTATAAAAATCTTCAGGTTTTAGCAGTGAAAAAATTGATTGCGCATTATCACTTTGCGGGTCGAGCAGGAGTCCTCCAATGACATTTTGTTCCGCCATTAAATTATTCGGAACTTGGTTCATCACAGTGCTCCCTCCCTTGTTTTGAGTACCGTTTCTGGTCTGAGTAAATAATCAAAATTCGCTCGCCAACCCCGATTATTTTCTCCAAAGTACCAAGCACTCGCTGTTTCCATAAAATAATCAAAATAATTTTTAGCTGATTCGACTGTGGGCTCTTTAAGCTCTTTCAGGAATTTGGATATTGCTCGTTTGCGTTTGTCATTCAGTGATTCGGCATTGGGTAATCTATCCCCTGCTGATTCGTTGAAGGCTTGCATGATTTCCTGATAAGGAATTTTAGCTTGCCGATTAATTGAAATCTGCTTTGCAGGTTTCGAGTCGTCAGACGATAATTTTTTAGAGTTAATTGACTGGTTAAAAGACTGACTGGTTCTGGGTAAAAATTTTTGACTACCCCCTAGTCCAACCGTTTGACTACCGTGGTCAAATTCTTTGACTACCTCTGGTACAGAATTTTGACTAGGGGGTACTGTATTTTGACTACCCTCATCAAGAGATTTAGCCTCCAAATCCAAAATATATAAATTGGAAGTATGCCCCTTATCAGTTTTTCGCGTAACTTTACGAACAAACCCTTTTTTACATAAACTTTTAATGTGGTTTATCGCACTTTGACGGCTAATTTCGCAATGACGTGCAATAGTTTCATAAGAAGGAAAGCACTCGCCTTTATCATTGGCATTATCGGCAAGTTTCAGTAGCACCATTTTTTGTGCTGTACTCCCCACCTGTAATTGCATGGCTTTTGCCATTAGAAGCATACTCATTTTCGCTCTCCTAATAACTTATCCCGATGTGCTTTCCTTAATTTTGCGTCTTTCAATGCTTCCTTTAAACGCTGACAACCCAGTGGAGTTATTTCTTGTAATAGCCTATTTCTCATGATGTTTTTATGCTCATCACAGCTATTAAATTCATGATTTATTCTTTGTCTCATGGTATAATTTCTCCATTCCAAAGCTGTATCAAAAAAGGGAAACCGAAGTTTCCCCTTGTGATAAAAACTGGATATTGATACAGTGTATTTGTACGTTAAATGGTGAATTCCATTGAACAACACGCCTCGTTTGTTGCCGCAATCGAGGCGTTTTCTTTTATTTTCATTTGAGAAAGTTCACCCATTTGTTTCCACAAAAATCGGTACTCTTCTTCTGAGATTTTTCGTTCTCCTTCCATCACAAAATCAATAATTCCCGATGCGACAAGTGTTTCGCATATTTCAGGATATTTTTCAGTTCGACGTAGGACTGTTGAATCATGAACACCTAACGTTCTAGCCACAGCAGATTGAGTTTTATTTCTCAATGCTTGCAATGCTGAAGCTATTAGGTGATTAGAGATAAATTGATTGAATTGTTTGCGTGTATTTGCGCATTCCATTGTTTAGAGTCCTTATGAGTTAACTAAGGGACAATAATGATCCGTGGCTCATTCCATATGAGCGGATTGTTTAGGTGCGCATTTTTCAGCGCAGAGCTGTTAAAGAGCAGGATGATACTTATTTTCCTGATGGAAACGGCTTAACTTCTTCAGCCTCAACTGTTCCATCTTGTTTTCTGATAATGAAAATATTTCTTTTCTTTAAAATTGCTTTACTTATTGCGCTTTGCCTAACACCTAACAATTCAGCCGTTTTGTGTTGTCCTAGCTCAGTAGCAAATTTAGTAAGAGGGACTTTTTCCATAGTTTCTCCTTTTTTAATCATTATTACCGCAAGTGATAAAATAGTCAACACCTGCGGTGATTGGTAAATATTCCATTTGGTAATAAAATTGCAGTATGAAAAAAAAACCGATCACAGATGAACAAAAAGCTGACGCTCTTCGCCTAAAAAATATATTTGAGGCAAAAAAGAAAGAGCTCAGCTTGTCACAAGAAACCCTTGGTGATTCAATCGGCATGGGGCAAAGTGCCATTGCTCAATTATTGAATGGCGTAAATGCATTAAATATAGAGAATGCAGCTAAGCTAGCAGAAGCATTGCAAGTCACTGTTGATGAATTTAGCCCATCTCTAGCCAAAGAAATTAGAGGTATGTTTAAAGCTGTCAGCCCATTAAAAACACCAAGCATGAATGAAAAATACCAGTACCCTCTATTTACAAAGGTACAAGCTGGCGCTTTCTCAACAGAATTTAACTCATACACTCAGAAAGATGCTGTGTATTGGATACCGACAGCTAAGAAAGCTAGTGAGCGCGCTTTCTGGTTAGAAGTTGAAGGGCAATCAATGACAGCCCCACCTGGAGGAAAGCCAAGTTTTCCAGAAGGAATGCTAATTCTGGTAGATCCTGAAGAAGAAGTCGAGTTCGGAGATTTCTGTGTTGCTCGTTTACTGAATGATGAATTTACATTCAAACGACTTATTAGAGAAGGCGGGATTGAGTATCTAGAGCCATTAAACCCACGCTATGACCTGATCCCCATTAATGGGAATTGCACAATCATAGGTAAGGTAATCAAGTCACAATGGCCTGACGACACGTTTTAGGAGGGAGTATGGCGTTTAACAATATTGAGATAGCAAATATTAGACGGTGTATGGAGTTTTTCATGGAAAAACGCCGCCCAGCAGAGCACCTGAGAGATGAATTAGATCTACAGTATCGTATCGAGGACGACTCAGTAATTATCTTTGAAATTAGACAACTAATATGGAGTGATGGCAAAGTAGAAGAACCAATAGCAAAAATAACATATAATAGGCATTCTAGTTCATGGTCTCTGCTTTGGATGGATAAAAATAGCAACTGGCACCACTACGATGAAAAAATGTTAGGTAGCTTCTCTGATGCAATTCAATTAGTAGAAGAAAATGTTTGCGGATATTTCTTTGGTTAGTAACTGAGTATGCTCAACGACAATATAATCTATTCAAGAAAAAGCTGGCCTTGTATATTATCCAGAATTAATGGCTTATAGTGAATATAACTGCTTGTTTGAAGATGAAGATTAATTACTAATGCCCAGCCCTCCCATGGGGGCTTCTTTTTCACTTATTTATCAATCAAATCAATAGCTATACTATAAATAGCAATCATATGTTTACTCTCTTCATTTACACGCTGCTCTTCTAAAATTGCTGAGATATTCTTATGTGTAATGCGGTAACCTTTTTCGTTTAATAACATTACAGACCTTCCTACAACTTGGCATACACTTTCATAAATAGCATCTCTTTCAATATTCATACACACCTCCGTTCAATATTTAAACAATAACACTCTACTGGATATGCACATAAACATTTTTGTTTGTTTTCTGCACTGAGGTTTGTCTATTAAAGTGATCTGCATTCCAACTTGAGATTTTTTTGAAAATAAATTATCTGGAAATACAATAAATTAACACCGCTAGTTATATTTTAATTACCCGCGGTGTTGACTTATAAATCACCGCTGGTTATATTTAACATACCAAAGGCAAGAAGCCATAGATAAACAGGATGTTCGCTCTTTAACAGAACGCGCTGAAAAATGCGCAAACCAAAAACAGTAAGTTTTTGGATTGGTGAATGATAAAGCTGATTAGCAATATAGGGATCGGCAATAACTCAATAAGTCGCATGACGTAACACCGAAAGTAGGAGATCAGCACCTACCACCAATCACCAAAACTTATTCGGAGGTGGTAATTATGTGTATTCGCGGATATAACTGCGCTAGAAGTCGCAGAGCTGACCGTAGAACGGAATTACAAAACGCATATGCTATGAATGAACAGTTAAAAGTTGCCATTCATGGCAAGCCAAAAGAAGAAATAAAGCGCCCTACTTTATCACTAACACGCAAACCAGTTAGTAGGGTTGAAAAAGCAATTTCAATTCGTAGTACTAAAGTTTATGACTCAGCAGATAACTGTTGCTTACCTAATGTAGCAGTATTTTCAGGAGTTAAAACAAAACAGCCGAGCAGTGAATTCGGGGTTACGGCACGTTGATTAATAGATAGGAGATAGAGATGGGAATTAAAACTCCAGATAGTTACAATCCAGAATGGCAAGCAAAGATGTTGAGAAAATAATCCATCAAACTTGGTCGGTTAAAAGAGTGTGATGATAATTCAAAAATTAGTCTAATTGTTGAATGTGATGAAATAGTAGACGCACTTCGTGAGTATTCAGGCTACTAGCGTCATGTTTAATTAATACACCTTATCAAATCGTCTACTAATTGAAAGTTAGGACTTGAAGTTACTGTAACTCTAATAGAAGTATCCATACGAGATGTGATGACAGCCTGAGTATACTTGACTCCGTTAATATTAATATCTGCTATTTGACCGATATTTTTAACAGAAAAATTACTCAGACCAGTATCATTTTTAAGTCTAATTCTCAAGGAATCATTTTCTTGTATATGAGAGTCAATTTCTGCTGATTCTATATTTTTACATGCAATAAAAAGCTCACCTTTACTAGTTTTGAAAGACAAACAAATATCATCTGGCTTGCACTGATTATCAGCTATTGCAGATGTTGTGAATAAAAGCGCAGCAACAGTAATTAATTTCATGAAAACAAATCCATTTATTTAAGTTAAATGGAGTATATCAGTATGTTAGTTAATAACGAAGGATGTATGACATGAGTAAAATGACATTCGTAGTTGAGTATGAAGATGGTAAGGAGCCGTCTGTTAATACAGGAACAGAGATATTAGGCGGTAAATTGTTATCAGTTGGATTTAATGATTACCGAGATGAACAACTAACTCAGGATGAAGTTAGCGCCTTAAATCACGCAATTAACTTTAACGACTTGAAAGAAACCTGCGAAGACTTTGAAGTCAATTATGACGAAGTTGTAGCAAAACTCTAAAGCTCTCGCTCAACAATAACCCACCATATATTTAGATATATAAACAAAACATTTAGTAGTTAATTATATTCATTAAAAGGAAATAAAAATGATGAAACAAGAAACCAGTGTCGTTATTAATGTGAAATTAACTTTAGACCATAAAATTAAATCACCACATGTTGAAGTAAAAACACAAGTATACGCTCATGAAGAAGCACCTGAATTAGCTATATTACTAAGTAACTTCTCAGATAATTTAGTTGGAGAAAATTCAATTAAATCATCATTTAAAAAAGCTGTAATAAACACATTGCTCAATAAAATAACACACTAATAAAATTCAAATCATTAAAAATAAATTAATACACCTTCACTTCGTCAACACCAGATAACCGCCTTATCTCTCATCTAACGGGGTCACCATGAAAACTAACTATTACAGCGCTATGCGTGACGGCATGGCAGTGAGTATCTCTACGCCTTTTTTACAACTCGCTCGTCAAGCTGCAAGGATAGCCGTCTCGACAAATAACAAAAATATTTGGCGATTAGCCAGTCAATTACAAATGAAAGCTTATGGGAGGAAAGTATGTCACTGACCATACGTTACACCTATGCCGATATGACGAGCAGAAACCGAAATAATGGCACGGAAATAACCTTTCAGAATCTCAACGATGTCCACATTGAAACCGAATCATTCGGAGAACTTACCCAATATTACCAACCTGAACCCTCAGAAATCGTTGATTACATAATCAGTCAATATGATGAAAAGTCACTTGCTACGGCTATTCATCTCTCAGGACGAGGGGAAGTGGTCGCAAAGATACTCAATGAGTTGTATTTCAGGAGGGTTGCGTGACAGACCATCAACAATGGTTAGAAGAATTGCGCAGGAGGTGCAAAGAATCGCAGGAACGCGAGCTCGATGAATTTATGTATCAAACGGAAGTGTTAGGACGGCAAGGATTGTCATTGCCAATGAAAGACTTTCAGGGAGATTTTCAATGAACAATATCTCTCATTTCTGCCCAACAAAAAAATACCCTCGATTAACATCACAGTTAGAAAAAAATAGAGAAGAGGCTCTCGCTAAGGCAATTGCAATGATTGACGGTCAATTGCCGAATACAAGTGTGCCAGATAGGGAAAAACGATTAGCAATGGAATTGCTACACATGAACTTGAACACATCGAAAAATCACCCTCCTCTTCCTGAGCATATTCGAGCCCAACGAGATTCAAAAAGGACATATACACCTAGTAATAAATTTGAAGTCGATTACTACGGAAGTGATCGCCGTCAAGGTCAATATTTAGGGGATTAATATGACTGCTGTATACAAAGCTATTAGTAATGTTGCTAGAGAAATGGCTGAAACGGGCATTAAAAAAGGAAGTGTAAACCAGCAACAAGGATTTATGTTCAGAGGAATTGACGCGGTATATAACGCCCTTGCCCCTGCTCTAGTTAAGCATGGATTGCTGATTCTTCCACGGATCATTGAACGCACTGTCACGGAAAGGCAAACACAAAGAGGTGGCTTGTTATTTTATGTCGTAGTGAAAGCTGAGTTTGAATTTGTTTCTGTTGAAGATGGAAGCAAACACACGGTTGTGACTTATGGTGAAGCAATGGATAGCGGAGACAAAGCCACAAATAAAGCCATGTCTATTGCATATAAATACGCAGCTTTCCAAACATTTTGTATACCAACCGAAGAAACAGCAATCGATGCGGATGCAGAAGCCCACAATGTAGCACCGAGAACACCAGATCAGATATTGAAAGATTTTACTAATTCAGTAATGGCTATTACAGATCTCAATATTTTGAAAAAAGAATTTGGAGAAACATGGAAGTTACTCAGAAAAACGCCTGAACAATCAAAAGCAAAGGAAGTATATAACATCAGAAAATCTGAATTGGAGGCGATGTAATGGCAAGTAAAGGTGTAAACAAAGTCTTATTGATAGGACATCTAGGTCAAGATCCTGAAATGCGTTACCTCCCAAATGGCGATGCAGTTACTAATATTACATTAGCCACCAGCGATTCATGGAAAGATAAACAATCAGGTGAAACCAAGGAACGTGTTGAATGGCATAGAGTTGTGATATTTGGAAAGCTCGCCGAAATTGCTGGCGAATATCTGCGTAAAGGATCACAAGTCTATATAGAAGGTCAATTACAAACACGTAAATGGCAAGATCAAAATGGACAAGATAAATACAGCACGGAAGTTGTAGTGAATATCAATGGTTCAATGCAAATGTTAGGTAACAACAATCAGACAGGTAGGCAGAGTCCACAACAAAACCAAGGATGGGGTCAGTCGCAGCAACAGCAAGCTAAGCAACAAGCACCACAATATCCTGAACCCCCCATGGATTTCTCAGACGACATCCCATTTTGAACAACCTACCCGTTTAACCAAAGGATATAACCATGCCTGTAACTACTGAGGTGGTGAGAGTCTATTACTCGCCAACTAGGAATAGGAGATATTTTAGCAAGGAAGCCGCAATTAAGGCCGAAGCCAAGGCGCGAATATTCAAGAAATACCCATCTGAGCCTTATGAATCCGACACTGGATATGCTGGCTACAACATTTTGGATGATAGACCTGAATTCTATCATCGAGCATTACGTTTTCTTTGTTACCTAATAAAGAAAAACATCAACTAATTCATGGACTCAATGCAAGGATGCAAACAGGAGATAGATATGACAGATAAACTCAAAGAAGAGATTAACGCACTTCAACAAGAAGTAGCTAGAGGTCACGTATATGAGTGGGAGTTACACAGGCTAAATTTACTACTCTTAGTAGCTGAACATTACCTTTCAGAAAATAATCCCAAAGAAGCTCACCTTTGGGTTCAAAGTATATTTCAGTGGATTGATTCAGAATTTCACAAAGAGATGAAAAACAATACTGGAGATATTAACGCTTGGTTTAATAAGCAAATGGAAGGCGCAGCAAGCACCGAGCAGGCGTTAAAAATAACTCGTGAATTATATCCAGAAATCGAAAAGCTACGGACAGCTTAATTTAACTCGCAGGGATGCAATAGAGGAATGAATGCCAATCCTTGGCAGATGCAAATTTAGATAAAGCTAGCTATAAACATGCCGAAAGGAGCTCTACTTACATAAGCCTGATTGTAAAAACCATTAGGCATTTTTATTTTAAGAGGAAGCTTGTTCTTTGCATGTACATTATAAATTGGCGGAAACTCGGAGTTATCATCCAATTTAAACATTAAATTAGTATCACTAGATTCTCTAGCTATCAACTGATAATTCCTACCAAACACTTCTATTTCATAATATCGATTACTCATTTTTCTTCTTCCTCGTTAATGGTTAAAAATCGATCATACCACCAACAATTAAATAAATAAACCTTTTAAAACATAGCTTTACAGATTACATATTTTGCTCAAAAACATATCAATAGAGGTAATTATGAAAGACAGTATTAAATTCAACGATGCCATGTTATCGGCTGTCATGGATGGCAGAAAAACACAGACGCGCAGACCAATTGAGCCACAACCAAAAGTAACCGAGGATAGGTTACGTAAGTTTGGAATATGGCAAGAAGGCTATACCCTATCTCAACAAACATGCGCAGCGTGGCGACACGGATTTATTGATGATAATTGCCCTTATGGACAAGCTGGCGACATCATCAACATTGCAGACAAAGACGGTAATATCAAAGGGAAAATTGAAATTACTGATGTTTGGATTCAGCAACTTCAGGAGATATCACAGGATGATGTTATCGCAGAGGGAATTACAACTGGTAAATATGGAAATGAAGGTAACTGGTTAACTGGATTTTATATTCCAAACAGTAATCAGCCGTATGTAACAGCAAAAAACGCATACAAAGAATTGTGGTCATCGATATATGGACTTAATAGCTGGATAAATAACGAATGGGTGTGGGTTATTGAGTTTAAAAAGGTGGAGTGATGAAAGTTGAGCAATCTCAAGTTACTAAGTTTGAAATTACAAATGTAGAAAAACACGACCCAATTAGAGTCTATTTAGAAGATGATAATCAAGGTCATGGTCGATTAACCATAACTGAATGGGGAGAAGCTTGGACTGCATATTGGCCTGCAATGTCAGGTTCGTTAATTGATTTTATTATCAGAAATGATAACGGGTATTTAATTAGCCACCTTTCTCCAAAACCATTAGGTGTGAGAAGCATTGCATATAAGCGACTCGATTCTAGATTAAATGCCGTTCGTGAAGCATTAAAGCAAATAAGTGTGAATTAAGGAGGCATTTTGACAGTGGATTAGTCACATGGATATGAGTATGATTCCTGCTTTAAATAAGGAGGAGCTATGTCAGACAAGGGTGAGTGCTGTTTAACTTTCGTACTAAAATGGTCATTTATAATTATATTATGTACTACCGTGTTTCTTCTCGGTTTTTCTTTTATTTATTATTCAGAAATAAGTCTAGATAGCAAAATATCATCATTTTTTAGCTTTATTTCAACATTTGGAATTGCAGCTACTATTGTAGTCTATCTACTGCAAAAATTTCACTCAGATAGAAATGAAAAAAAGATCGTTAATGCATATTTGAACGCAATGCATGAAGAAATTAGTGGGTTAAATAAAAATAAGGAAAACATATCAAAAATAAAGGAAATCATTAGAAATGGTAACATAGACAAATTATACATCAGACACAAAGAAGATTTTTATACATTCTTTTTTAAAATTAAAGGGATAAAAAAGCCAAAAAAAATCATAATAAAATGGAGTGATACAGTAAAATATAGAATATATGATTTAAGACAAAATTCTATTAATGTAGATATAGGGTTATATCTATCATCAAAAGAATTAATAAATTCAGTTGATAATTTTCACAGAAGAATAAACCATGTATTTTCAAAATATAATAAAAACGCGCCAAAAAAAAATGTAATAGATAGAGATAAAACAAAAGATATGATGAAATGTTTACTTTTTACAAAAAACAAAGATTATCTAAACGATATAAACATAAAATCATCACTCCCCCTGCACTAGCAGGGTTTTTTATACCTAAAATTCAGAGTAATAATTAATGCAAATAATCGGATATGTATTACTCATGCTAATACAGGGTTCTGCTGTGCCTATCACGGAAGGTATATATACGCAATCGAAATACAATAAACGTGCTGAATATTTAATGTCAGTGAATAATGTTGAAGTTGTTTGTGGAGAATATACAGATGAGGCAAATTAAAATAACTTCTGGTTCGTGGCAAAAAGATTTAGAAATGGTAATCACTGTTATCGATGAAGATAAATTTAAAAAATCATGTGAACAAATTAATAAATTCTATTCTGGTGATGAATATAGAGCTGATATACACGGTAGCTATGAGAAAGCAGGCTTTGCAATGTTCTGTGCCGAGTGCTTCCAGCAAATAGCATTCAATAACTTCAAGGATGAAGAATGGCTTACCGAGCAATTCGATTGGTCTAAAGATAAAGGAATTGAAGGCTATCCTTCGCTAGATGATATGGGGATTCGGATTGACGAAATAGAATCTTGGTTTATTGACTCTGATGATATAGAAATTACAGGATGGTAATCAATGAATAGCTATAATAAGTACACCGACCTTCAAATTAATGAATTGGTTGCTACAAGGTTAAAGAAGAAATGCTTATTAACGGAAGAATCTGTATTAGCTTATATGGATAGCGGCTATCGGATCGGACTTTCGACCCATGCAATAATCCAGCCGACGCCATGCCGATTATTATTGAGAATAAAATAGGGTTATCACCAATGTACCATTCTAATAAATGGACGGCTGATTGCCTTGATTATGACGTCATCTCAGTAAATAAAAACCCATATCGTGGCGCTATGGAAGCATTCTTAATGATGAAAGAGGTGGAGGACAACAAATGAAACAAGTTCAGGCAATGACGACGTTAGTATTAATTGATGGCGTTACATATCAAATAGCTCTACCTAAGCAATATGTCTCTCTTCAGGCAAAGCAGGCGTTAATGTTTGCTCAAGAGTTCGGTGGAATAATTCTTCCTTGCGCGTTTGCTGATATAAAGCCAATGGAAGCAGATGGACTGCCGTTTAATATAGGTGATAGTGGAGCGGAGAATGAAAAAATATGACTTGATATTGTGCGATCCACCTTGGTCTTACAATAACAAAGTTTCAAATGGCGCAGCAGATAATCATTACAACACCACAGATTTATATTCCCTCTCCCGATTACCAATAGAAAAACACTCCTCTAAAAATGCCGTACTATTTATATGGTACACAGGCAACTTTGCACTCGAAGCTATTAAACTAGCCGAAGCATGGGATTTTAAAGTTAAAAACATGTTCGGGTTCGCATGGGTGAAATTAAATAAAAATGCAGAAAATAGAATAAATAAAAAACCACCAGAAGATTTCTTTGACTTTATGGAAATATTAAACAATGAGACGAAGATTAATTGCGGTAATTACACCCGTCAAAATATTGAAATGTGTTTAATAGCCACAAGAGGTAATGGATTATCTCGTAAGTCTGCAAGTGTTAGGCAAGTTATTTATTCATGTCTTGGTGAGCATAGCGAAAAGCCAAAAGAAATACATTATAGGTTAGAAGAATTATACGGAGATGTTCCTCGACTCGAATTATTTGCACGAGAGAAATATGGTGATTGGGATGTATATGGCAACCAAGTAGAAGGAAGCATTAAATTAATATAGATGAATTATGACATTTACTGAACTTGCAGAGCTAATAGCATTATGTGTACTTATTTATTTAATTGAAACAGGACAAGCGTAATTATGGATATTATTGACTCAGCAAATGAAATAAACGAATTACATATTCAAACATCATTATCAAATCGTAAACCAGCAATTAAATCTCATAACGGAATGTGTATTTGGTGTCACGAAGAGCCAGTTGCACCTAATAGTGCATATTGCAGTAAAGATTGTGGTGACGATCATGAGCAATATAAACGGAAGAATGGATAGTATTACGAAATTACAAAAGGAATAGAAAGATGGAATATAAACTATTACGCTTGGATGAAGTTTTAGATAGAACAGGATATAGCAAGTCATGGACTTACAAATTAATAGATAAAGGAGAGTTTCCAAAGCAGGTAAAAATAGGATCTCGCTCAGTTCGTTTTATTGAAAGTGAAGTAGATGAATGGATAGAGCAACGAATCAATAATGCTCGTTGCCCTGATAATACCATCAATTGAGTTTTATTTCTTTTTACTTCTCAGCTCGTCTATATAATCAGCATACCACTGCATCATTTCCCTTCTCCCCTCAAAATACAGTGCATGGTTATAAGTACCACGGATAGAGTTTTTATCAACATGAGCAAGTTGTAACTCTATCCACGCTGTATTAAATCCTTTCTCATGCAATATTGTACTCATGGTGTGTCTAAAGCCGTGACCAGTAGCCCTTCCTCTATAACCCATTCTGCCAATCATTGTATTTATCGCCATTTCAGACAGATGTTTCTTATGATTCGTTCGGCTAGGGAAAATATACTGATAATCGCCACTTATCGGCTGTATTTGACGCAGTAAAGAAATCACCTGATCTGACATTGGCACCACATGCACTCTCCCCATCTTCATGATTCTTTCTGGCAGTTTCCATGTTCTGCTTTCAAAGTCGATAAATGACCATTCTGATTTTCTTAGCTCCCCTGGTCTTAAACCGGTGAGCATTAAGATGTTTAATGCAGTTCTTACGATCTGACTTCCTTGATACTTGTCTACCGAAGATAAAAACTCAGGCAATTCATCAGCTAATAAGTACGGATAGTTTTCTCGTTGATGTGGAATAAACGCACTAGCTAAATCTGGGGCGGGATTATATTCAGCTCGTCCAGTTATGATGGCATATTTCCAAACCTCACCACAGCGCTGACGAACTTTTTTTAATTTCTCTGTAACGCCACGCTTTTCCATTATCGAAAGCACCTCAAGCAATTCGAGAGGTTTAATCTCTGCTATTGGGCGATCTCCAATATATGGGAAAACATCATTTTCAAATGCTTCCATCATGTCATTGCGGTAACCTTCAGACCATCGGTCTTTTCTTCCCTCATACCACTCTAGAGCAATGCTTTTAAACGTATTGCTTCCATCAAACTTTGAATCCCTTTTCTTATCCTTCTTTATCTTGTTAGGATCAACGCCATCAGATAACTGCCGTTTTGCATCATCCCTTTTCTTTCTGGCTTCCGCGAGAGTTATCGTTGGGTAGACACCGATAGCTAAAACTTTTTCTTTGCCATCTATACGGTATTTTAATCTCCAATATTTACTTCCTGATTTTGTAACTAATAGATATAAACCTCCTCCATCGAATAGTTTGTAGTCCTTTTCTTTTGGCTTACTGCTATCAACTTGCTTAACTGTTAGTTTCATATTGGGGGTATTAAATATTAAGGGGGTATAATGTCCCCCCATTTGTACCCCAAAAAAATGGAGCTTTCAAGAGACATAAAGAGACTTCAAGAGACAATAATTTGATTGGATTGCTTGATTTTACTGGGATTAGGAGACTTCAGGAGACGCTAGGAGATGTTGAAATGGCGGAGGAGGAGAGATTCGAACTCTCGGATGGTTTCCCATCGGCGGTTTTCAAGACCGCTGCCTTCAGCCGCTCGGCCACCCCTCCGCAATGGGGAGCAATATAAACACCTAGGCTTATGTTGTAAAGCCCTTATTGTACTGTTTGCCGTAAAATTAAACGCATTACAAGTCAATGGCTTAATTTATCAACGATTTATGGGTTCTACTTGGGTATTTTCCTTATTTTTGCTAAATTAGCGGTATTATTTTTGATTGGTTGCTACGCACATGTTTGTATTTAACGGAAAAGAAATCGAGACAGATAGTCACGGTTATTTAAAAAATAGCAATGAGTGGAATGAAGATATGGTTCCAACATTAGCTGAACTAGAGGAAATTGAGCTTACAGAACAACATTGGGAGATTATCCGTTTTGTTCGCCAGTTTTATTTAGAATTTAATACCTCCCCTGCTATTCGGATGTTAGTAAAAGCGCTTGCACAAAAATATGGCGATGAAAAAGGAAATAGCCGTTATCTTTATCGTTTGTTTCCTAAAGGCCCTGCAAAACAAGCGACAAAACTTGCTGGTTTACCAAAACCCGTTAAATGTATTTAATATTATCTTTCGATAAAAGATCATTAAAATAATATTACTCATAATGGCGGATTGAAAAGTCTGCCATTGGTTCATATTCACAAGATGTCGCTGACCAAAATGTAATTTTGGCACTTCTTGGGCCACCAGCTTCTAACCAATCTTCAAATTCTTTTAATACATTTTCTTCCGCAAAAGCCTTTACTCCCACGCTACCATCATCACGATTCCAAACATACCCTGTTATTGGCTGTTTTTTCATCCACTGATAAGTAAAAAAACGAAAACCAACACCTTGAACACGCCCTTGAATAATATATTCTCTACCGATTTTCATATACCCTTCTAGTAACCCTCTTCAAATAAAAATTCTGTCTAGGTTATTGTCTTTTCTTTATACAATAGATAATCTGATTTTGTGAGGTTTTTTATTCATAATGAAAGCAAAGGATTATATTTTTTCAAACCCTTGAAATTTCACTTTGTGACCTCATATATGTAACCAATAAGCAAGGCTATATGGAGGTGATACTATGATGACCGCCAGCAAATTTGGGATAGGACAGCAGGTTAGACATAAATTACTCGGCTACTTAGGCGTTGTTGTCGATGTGGATGCTGAATATTCCCTTGATCAACCTAATGAGGATGATATTGCATCTAATGTGACCTTGCGAGCAGCACCTTGGTACCATGTTGTGATGGAAGATGATGAAGGACAACCTGTTCATACTTATCTTGCTGAAGCGCAGATAACCTATGAAGTTTCAGATGAACACTTAGATAATGACTCATTAGATGAGTTATCACAGTCAATTCGTAGCCAATTACAGGCACCACGATTAAGAAATTAACCCAATTAATCTACATAACCAGTAATCTGAATGAAATGATAATCGCCGAATTTGTTTTCGGCGATTTTATTTTAGCGTATTACCAAGGAAGACCATGTGCTTCAATTTCTTTTTTAGGACAACGATCCATTACCACACGTAACCCTGCATCTTCGGCTAAATTTTTAGCATCTTCATTAATAACACCAATCTGTAACCATAATACTTTGGCATTAATTTCAATGGCTTCTTGCGCAATTTCTAATGCTACGTCAGATTGACGAAAAACATCAACCATATCAACAGCAACAGGAATATCTTTTAATGAGGCATAGCATGGTTGCCCCAATAAGGTCTGCCCTGACATACCTGGATTGACAGGAATAACATCATAGCCTTGTTCTAATAGGAATTTCATGACTTTATAGCTTGGGCGATCTTCTTTATTACTCGCACCAACAAGCGCAATGGTTTTAACGCTTCTTAAAATGTCATAAATGTCTGAATCCACCATTTATCTACTCCGTTCATCATGAAGATTGAAAATATTATGATACATCATAGTATCTTGATCTGTTCATAGCTTCTAAGATAAAAAAAAGGTATTTTGAAAACTGGAATAATTACTATATTTATTTTTAAAGGTATCAAATGGAACAAATTGACCGCACGCTCTTAAAAGAAAAAAATATCGCGCTTGTTGCCCATGATCACTGTAAAAGCTCATTACTGGAATGGGTTGAAAATAATCGTGAACAACTGTCTCTACACAAGTTATTTGCAACAGGAACTACCGGTAATTTAATTAATCACCACACTGGCCTTACTGTTACTCAAATGCTAAGTGGTCCTATGGGTGGCGACCAACAAATAGGTGCAATGATCGCTGAAAAGAAAATTGATATTATGATTTTCTTTTGGGACCCATTAAATGCTGTTCCGCACGATCCCGATGTTAAAGCTCTTCTACGCTTAGCTACAGTTTGGAACATCCCAGTTGCAACAAATCGTGCAACTGCGAATTTTTTAATTTCATCACCTCTCTTTTCACAAGAATCTACAATTAAAATTCCAGATTATGAGGGTTATTTAAAAGAGAGATTAAAATAATCCTAAGGTTTTCGCTGTATAGGCACACCTTGAGATTTTAGTTCTGAAACAAAACAAGATGGCTGTTGTTTATTAAATAATAGCCATACTTGTTTTTTTGCTCTTGTTAAAGCGACATACATTAAGCGTCGCTCCTCTGCATTAGGATAATCTTCAACACTAGGCAGTAATGCCAATTCAATAATCGATTCTCTTGCTGGTGCTGGAAAAGCATCTTTGCCTTCTTGTAAACCTAAAATAATAACGTAATCCGCTTGTTGCCCTTTTGAAGCATGAAAAGTCATAAACTGTAGATCTAATTTAGGCCAACGTGTTTTCGCTTTTTTTAATAATTCTGGTTTTAAATAGTGATAACGAGCGAGTAAAAGGATAGTTTCATTTTCTTCTACATAACCACTCATTTTATTTAATAGATTTTCAAGTTGATCATCAGATAACAGCACAACTGACTTTTTATTACCTTTCACTAAACTATTTAAAGGCTTAGATAATTGAGCTGGATTTTGTTGAATAAACGTATTGGCAACATTTCCTATCGTGTCATTAAAACGATAAGTCGTATCTAATGCACATTCAGCACCTTCACCAAAAGAGTGATGGAAAGAAGTCGTTAATAATAATTCTGCGCCACTAAAACGATAAATGGCTTGCCAATCGTCTCCTACTGCAAATAGAGATGTTTGTTTATTTTGCTGTTTTAATGCAGTTAATAATGAAGCTCTTAATGGAGAAATATCTTGGAATTCATCAACGAGAATATGTTTCCAAGGACTAATAAAACGCCCTTTTTCAATAAGATTGATAGCTTGATGTAATAAGCCCGAAAAATCGATCGCATCTTCCTCTTTTAATGCAGTTTTCCAAGCTTTTAATAATGGAGATAATAATTTTAAATACTTTTTAAAGGCTTCTGTATATTCGGGTTGTACACTTTCAATCAGAGATTTTTGGCTACCGCCTTGCATCCTTAATAAACCAATCCAACGCTCTAATCTTACGGCAACTTGGTTTTCTAATTTTTTATCATGCCAAAACTCACCATCAGGAATATCCCACTCTAACTCCTGAGATAACCACTCTCGCCACCCTTTTGCTTGTGCTTTTTTCTGTTGGCACTGCTCTCGCCACTCACCTAATAATAGCGCTCTTCTTTTTTCACTATTTATTTCAAGCTCACTAATTTTGGGTTGTTTTTTAGTCGCTTGTTGAATAACGGATAATGCCAGTGCATGGAACGTTTTTGCCATAATATCGGCATTTAAACGACTAGAAAGTCTTTCATTCATTTCTTGTGCGGCTTTACGACCGAAAGCAAGTAATAAGATTTGATCTGGCTGTGCTAATTGACGACGTAATAACCAGCCTGCTCTTGCGACTAATACTGATGTTTTACCACTGCCCGCACCAGCAAGAACAAGAGTATTTTCTTCACCATTAATCACAGCACGACACTGCGATTCATTTAATGGCGATGATTCAATCGTATTAAAAAATTCCGCATACTCATTTAATATTTGAGTTACCCATGCAGAATTTTCTTTATTAATAAGTGCGTCACCTTGCTTTAACCATTCTAAACATTGCTGATAAAGAGTATGGCAATTATCAAATTGAGTAAGGCGTTCAAGAGGAAGGGGAATAGCAGAAAAGCTTTCTTTGATAGATTGTTGGATCTCAACAAGCTTAGACTTTTTTATCCATCTATTTGATTGAGTGATTTCATTAATATTATGGAGTTGCTTTTCAAGCACCTGAGCACTTATTTCGCTCATTTCTTTACTCCAATTTTGCCATGATTGATAAAGATAACGATAAAACTGCTGAGTTTCTTCCCAGTCTGTTCCATGCAATCGAACAACTTTATCTTCAGGCAATAAAAATTCTAATTCCCCCCACACAATTCCTTTTTTACAGAGAATATTAATCAATTCGTTAAAAGGAATTAAATACTGATGTTTTTCACCACTGACTTCAATACCAGCATTTAACAATTTGACTCTATTATAAGGATGCTGTGCTAAACGTTGTCCCATCGGGGTGGATTTCAGTTCCATACGTAATTCCTGCAATAAATAACAAATAGTCTGTTGTTAAGCTCTTTTTAATCGGTGATAAACCCTATATTCTAAGAGGTAATTATCTTCATCTTGTTTATTTAAGGGCTTTTTGTGTTCACTTTGCTAAATGGCGCCCGCCGATTTATCTATAATAGCCACTTTTTATATTATATTCGCATAATAATCGCGCTTACAGGAACGACTTTGTTTCCTTGGATCTTAGGGCAAGAGCCTAAATACACAATTCCGCTAACTTTAGGGGTAGTTGCGGCAGCATTAACTGACTTAGATGATAGGCTTGTTGGCCGTTTAAAAAACCTTGTTATCACTTTATGCTGTTTTCTTCTTGCTTCAGCATCAATAGGATTACTTTACCCATATCCTATTTTATTCTTTTGTGGTTTAGCCATTTCTACTTGGGGATTTATTTTATTAGGCGCTTTAGGCCAACGGTACGCAACCATTGCGTTTGGTGCTTTATTAATCGCAATTTATACTATGCTCGGTATGCCTATTTTCCCTGAATGGTATGAACAACCCGTTTTACTACTGTTAGGCGCTATTTGGTATAACTCATTAACATTAGTTGGTCACTTATTATTCCCAATTCGCCCAGTTCAGGACAATTTAACTCGTTGCTACCAACAACTTGCCACTTACCTCGAAGCTAAAGCGACATTATTTGATCCTGATATCGAAGATGACTATCAACATTCGCTTTATAATTTAGCAATGGCAAATAGCCAATTAATTGACACGATGAACCAAACTAAAGTTACATTATTAAGTCGATTAAAAGGTGATAGAGGCCAACGTAGTAGCCGTTTCACTCTTCATTACTATTTTGTTGCTCAAGATATTCATGAGCGAGCAAGTTCGTCGCATGTTCAATACCAACTATTAAGTAATGAATTGCGACATAGCGATGTGTTATTTCGTTTTCAACGTTTGCTTTCTATGCAGGCACGAGCTTGTGAACAAGTTGCACAATCTATTCTTTGGCATAAAAAATATCAGCATAACCCTTCATTAGAACGTGCTATAAATTATTTAGAGAATGCACTAAATCATTTAAAAAATACGACTTCAGAGCCACAATTAATAACGCCTTTAAATAATTTACTGCAAAATCTTCAAGGTATTGATGCGCTTTTACGAAGTATTAGTACAGAGCAATACCAAATATCCCACGACCAAAAGGAAGAAACGCAACTTTCTGATGATGGTTTAACTGGATGGCGCGATATTGCACTAAGAATAAAAGAACACCTTACACCTAAATCGGCGCTTTTTAGACATGCCGTTAGGATGTCACTCGTTTTATGTATTGGCTATGCCATTATTCAATTCTTCCAATTAGACAGAGGTTATTGGATATTACTCACCAGTCTGTTTGTTTGCCAACCTAACTACAATGCCACTCGCCGACGTCTTACCTTACGAGTAAGTGGTACTATTATTGGTATTTTAATTGGCTTCCCTATTTTATATTTTGTTCCTTCAATTGAAGGGCAACTTGTTTTAATTGTGATAACGGGTACGCTCTTTTTCGCATTTAGAACCATACAATATGCACATGCCACACTATTTATTACTTTATTGGTTTTATTAAGCTTCAATTTGCTTGGTGAAGGTTATGATGTTGCCCTTCCTCGTATTATCGATACCTTAATTGGCTGTGCCATAGCATGGTTTGCTGTTAGCTTTATTTGGCCTGATTGGAAATTCCGTCAACTGCCCGTTGTTATTCAAAAAACAATGACGAATAACTGCTATTATCTTGACGCCATCCTTATTCAATATTACCAAGGAAAAAATAATAGCTTGAGTTATCGAATTGCTCGTCGAAATGCTCATAGCAGTGATGGTGAATTAGCATCATTGATCTCAAACATGTCATCAGAGCCAAAAAGTTATCAAGCATCCCAAGAAGTGGCTTTCCAGTTGCTTTGCTTAAATCACACTTTACTCAGTTATATTTCTGCACTTGGCGTTCATCGTTCAAAAATAGAAGATGAGAATGTACTTACATTGCTTAATGATACGGTTTGTTATATCGATTCTGCTTTACGTCGCAAAACGCCACAAGACGAAGGATTTAAGCAATCTCATGTAGAATTAATTGAAAGGATCAACCTATTACCTAATGCAGATAATCCTCGCATTCAATTAGTACTCACTCAAATCCGATTACTATTGGATTTGCTGCCACAAATTATTAGTTGTATCCAAATTATTGAGCAAAGCGAATCAAACAGCCTACCTAAACCCCAAGTTTAGTCCCATATTGACGTTATTTTCTCTAATTGCCATAAGTACATTAGAGAAAATAACAGTCATTACTTTTATCTTATTGAAAAGATAATTCGTTGTACCAATCTAATAACTCCATTTTAAGTTGACTAGGTAATACAGAACGATGGCACCCAACGATAGCTCCTGCCAATGAAAGTAAAAGTTCACTATTTCTCAAATTGTGGCTATGCATTAATTTTAGATAACACGCTTTAGCACCGATTAAACGCAGTTCTTCAACTTGATTAATGCCAATTTGATTCAACCTTTTTTCTAATATCACACCTAGATTAGGTAAGTCTTTTATTCTGCAAGGCTTCTTTCGTTGTCCTAAATATTCTTGAATACTGTAGTGATATGACATATCAATATATTGATCTAATTTCTGCTGATTTTTCCATAGCGAATCCGTTATATGGTAATAACGCAATATGATAGGAATTCCTTTTTTCAAATAGGTATAGGAACTCATTTTTGTTGCCTTATAAAGAGTTTCTAAAAAACCACTTCCTTTTAAATAAAACTCATTATCTGACGTGATAGCAAACATAACATCATCAATCATTAAGCTAACACCACCAAATTGAGACTTTGTTGTTAACTCTCCATATTGCGCAATACGCGATAATAAATGAGCCTTCCTTTGCTCAGGTAAAAATAACATTGAAACTCCAACACATACTTTAAGATTAAATTTTATCTTTGAATTCAAAAACATGCATAAACATAACAAGAAGGACAATAAAGAATTTCCTTTATATTGCCAATAGTTGACGACTTAAAAATAGAGATTTACATAAAATTTGAGAGGAACTTTCAAAAAAATGAGCTTGATTTAAGCGAAATATAGAGATACTGTATATTCATACAGTACATATGGAACGAGGTAAATATGAAACTCTCAACATCATCTCCGACAAGACAGAACGCCATTCTCCAAGAGATCTCAAATGAGGTATTACCTCTATCTATCCCTTCAACAGTGGCGACTTACGATAGTAATAATAAACAAGGTATGGTGAGTGAACTTCTCTACCAAAACCCGCTCGTCATTAATCACATCCTTTTGCCATTACTGAAACAGTATAGTCATGAATCGCGTTGGTTATTGTGGCTAAACCCACAACAAAAACTAAATCGTACTTGGTTAAAAAACGCAGGATTACCACTTAACAAAATAATCCAGTTAAATCATATAAATATGATAACTACTGTTGATTTAATGGAAAAAGCACTGATGAGTGGTAATTACAGTGTAGTACTCGGTTGGTTACCAGAAATATCGTCAGAAGAGATGAAACGATTAGAATCTGCTGCAAGTAAAGGAAAAACCCTTGGGTTTATTATGCGACAGCAAGTTAATTCAAATATCCATTTAGAAAGTACTAATACATCTAAACGACATTTGAATTCCGTAAAAATTCATTCAATTCACTACCATTAGTGAAATTTAAGAGTTTTCCTAATACTCAAAACACCCTTGTGTCATTTAAGATAAGTCAAAAGTATTTATAACCTAAATCATATAGTTACAAGAAATTTAACAAAAATACAGAATCTTTCCCATTGTGGAATAAGACGGATCTTTTTAAAATTTTAAGTCGAATTTTAAAGGATTACTTGTAACTTTTTAAGTTCATTGTAGACTTTATGTCGTTAAGGTTATGCTTTAAATCCCATTTTTCGGGATCATCATTTGATGAAAGCATTGGATTCCTAACAATAATTTAACCAAGGGCAAATAATAAGGCTTAAAGCCAAATGCCTAACTTGGATGATAACGAGGCGTAAAAATGAAAAAGACAGCTATCGCATTAGCAGTGGCAGTGGCAGCTTTCGCAACTGCAGCGCAAGCAGCTCCAAAAGACAATACCTGGTATACCGGTGGTAAATTAGGTTGGTCTCAATACCAAGGTACTAGCAACCATTTCGATGGTACTTCTATCGGTAATGGTAACACTCACCGTGATCAATTAGGTGCAGGTGCATTTGCTGGTTATCAATACAACCAATACTTAGGTTTTGAACTGGGTTACGATTGGTTAGGTCGTATGACTTATAAAGGTTCATATGACAACGGTGCATTCCGTGCTCAAGGTATCCAATTAACCACTAAATTAAGTTATCCAGTAATGGAAGACTTAGACGTTTATACTCGTTTAGGTGGTATGGTATGGCGTGCAGATTCTTCTGCAACTAAAAATGCTACTTCAGCATCTCCAGTTCAAGAACGTTTCTCTAATAACGATACTGGCGTTTCTCCAGTATTCGCATTAGGTACTGAATACGCGATCACTCCAAACATCGCTACCCGTGTTGAATATCAATGGATCAACAACATCGGTGATAAAGGTACTCTGAATGCACGTCCAGACAACGGCATGCTGAGTGTTGGTGTTGCTTACCGCTTCAACCAAGAAACTCCAGCTCCAGTTGTAGCTCCAGCACCAGTTGTAGCTCCAGCTCCAGTTGTTGAGAACAAAACCTTTACTCTGCGTTCAGACGTTCTGTTCAACTTCAACAAATCTACTCTGAAAGCTGAAGGTCAAGAAGCTCTGAATGGTCTGTACGCTGAACTGGCTAACATCGACCCAACTCAAGGTCGTGTAGTAGTTATCGGTTACACTGACCGTATCGGTTCACAAAACTACAACCTGCCTCTGTCAGAAAAACGTGCTCAATCTGTAGTTGATTACCTGGTTTCTAAAGGTATCCCTGCAAACAGCATCTCTGCAGAAGGTCGTGGTAAAGAAAACCCAGTTACTGGCAACACATGTGACAACGTTAAAGCTCGTTCAGCTCTGATCGATTGCTTAGCGCCAGACCGTCGTGTTGAGATCGAAATCCAAGGTACAACTGAAGTTGTTGTTCCTGCTGGTAAATAATTCAGATAGTAGAATAATCTACTGTTGATGAATTCAAAACCCTGCCATTGGCAGGGTTTTTCTTTTATGGAGATAAAATTAGATCAAAATATAAAGACAAGAACGTTTTCAGGCCAGTATGAAATATCACAATAAAAACAAATAAATTGTCGAAGCCAGTAAGCTAAGAATAATGTAACTTATTTTTCTTTATCGCGTTCTAATAACTCAATGAGTCCATCTTTTAAACTATGCACTTTTAATGCATATTGTTCTTTTCGTTCAGCGTCTTCAATTAATTGCACGATCGTTTCTGATAATGTGATCCCTCTTCGTTGTGACAATGCAGATAAGCGTTGCCAAACTTTAAACGTTAAATCGATTGATTTCTTGCGCGTATGCTGATGCTCAGCATTAAAATAACGTTTTCTGCGAGCTCTAATCGTTTGCTTCATCCTATTAGATAAATCAGGATTCATATGCAAATCTATCCACTCTAAAACTTTTAATGGTTGTGATTCAAGAAGCAACAATTGCTCGACAACTTCATCAGCGGCACTTTTTTCTATATAACGGGTAATTAATTCACCTTCACGGTGTTTTTTTACTAGATAGGCCCACTTCCAGCCACATTCTAGGTTCTCTAATTGTTGATATTTCATACAAATCCCCGTGACAACGTAACTATATAGTAGCATATCAACAATTTTACAAAAATACTGCCACTGAACCGAAATTTTTTGACTATTTTATAGGCAAAGTTATTTTAGATAATCTTTCTTATCAATTAATAACAAGCCTTGATAAGGGATAGTTTTCTGAGCACGTTATGATAGAATCGAGCGTCGCTATCATAAAACCTTAATGACCAATTATTAACCCGTCATTATAAGGTCGTAGCGGTACATATTCCCTGCCTATGCAGTTGATGACAGTTAAAGAACCGTCTTATTGCAGGATAGGTATCGACTTATACGATATCTAATTATCTCTTTTCACTAATCAATAATAAAAACGGTAACCTTGAAAAACAACGAATTAGAATGGCAGGCGTTACGTCCTGATTACGCCTCCTACCAAACTTTCTTTCAAACAGCATCTCAATTACCTGCATCTCTACTTCGTGAGGTTCAACCTCGCCTGTATGAAAGCCTGCAATGGTTAAACAATGCAGATTCAGGGCAGTTTATGCTGTTAAAAGCGGATGATTCTACTGCTTACTTTGATATGCTGACAGACACATTAACGCAATCAGGGATCAAAACTGATCCTGTTGTTGGCAGTTATCAAGCAGAAACCAATAAAATCGATTGGCAAGAAAATGTACAAGGTGCATTTTCATCATCAGAATCTATTACTTGTTGCCAATGGATAGAGCCAGAACAACTCTTTGGTTCATTCTATTGCCATAAAGACGAAGTTACCCTCAGCCCAGGTTTATTGCATAAAGTAAATGGAGGCATTTTAGTCCTCTCTATAAAATCTTTACTTGCACAACCACTAATGTGGTTCCGCCTTAAAAAAATGGTTGAAGAGCAGCGTTTTGAATGGCTTGTTTGGAATGACAATCAATCCCTGCCTTTGCCTATTGAAAGCATGCCTCTCAATTTAC
Organism: Proteus genomosp. 6; assembly: GCF_040139785.1. Taxonomy (NCBI): domain Bacteria; kingdom Pseudomonadati; phylum Pseudomonadota; class Gammaproteobacteria; order Enterobacterales; family Morganellaceae; genus Proteus; species Proteus genomosp. 6. The sequence continues at coordinate 46,076 of NZ_JBEEVJ010000006.1, forward strand.
GGGTTATTTTAGTCGGTGATAGATTAAGCCTTGAAGAGCTTGAATTTATGGAGCCTGAGCTAAGTAGCACAGCTTTATATGGTGAATATGAATACGATATGTATTTAGAAGACGAAACCGCTCTTTCTCAATGGTGTGGCTTTGTAAATTCATTGTGCCAAAAATATAGCCTCCCTTCTCTATCTGCGGATGCTTGGGAAGTCTTGCTAACACAAGCAGCAAGACAACATGAAGATCAGCTAATGCTGAGCCTAGATTTAGAATGGATCTTACGCCAGCTTCGTTATGCAATTCGTTTTAATCATGGTCCTTCTCTAAATGCTGATGCATTGAAAAAAGCAGAAGAAAATCGCCTATGGCGACACAGTTATTTATTAGAACGTAGTCGTGATGAGATTTTACAAGACCAAGTAATGATACAAACAGAAGGTGAAGCTGTTGGTCAAATCAATGGACTTTCTGTCTTGGATTACCCTGGATATCCTGATTTAATCGGAGAACCGACTCGCATTACCTGCGTTGCACATATAGGTGATGGTGAGTTTACAGATGTTGAGCGAAAAGCTGAGCTTGGTGGCAATCTTCATGCTAAAGGAATGATGATTATGCAAGCTTACTTAAACTCAGAATTACGTTTAGACCAACCACAGCCATTTAGCACCTCGATTGTTTTTGAACAATCATATGGTGAGGTGGATGGTGATAGCGCCTCTCTGGCTGAATTATGTGCTTTTATTAGCACTCTGGCACAACAACCTATTGATCAACAAATTGCTGTTACAGGTGCCGTTGATCAATTTGGTCAAGTCCAACCGATTGGCGGCGTAAACCAGAAAATCGAAGGCTTCTTTGATATCTGCCAACAAAGAGGGCTAACTGGTGCACAAGGCGTAATTATTCCTCTTGCCAATATTCGCCATCTTGTACTCAACGAAAATGTGCAACAAGCGGTAAAAGAAGAAAAATTTCATATTTGGCCTGTCACTCATGTAGCGGAAGCGATAACGTTACTGACGCGTCAGCCATATTATGAAGAGCAATGTGAACCAGAACAATCAGACTCACACTTGTTAGCTGTTATTCATGATCGTATAACACTTGCAAATAATCAGGATAGACCTAAATTACCTTGGTTCTTACGTCTATTCAGATAATTCTGTTTCAAGTGATCGGAGTTGTTCAGCGTACAAGTGTAAGCTATTCTGTTGTCTTACACTTGATAAAGGCTATATAGACAATGGTTGATAAACGCGAATCTTATTCTAAAGAAGACCTCATTGCTTCAGGCCGTGGTGAATTATTTGGCCAAGATGGCCCACCACTGCCATCTGGTAATATGCTAATGATGGATCGCATCATTAAAATGACAGAAGATGGCGGCACCCATAATAAAGGCTTTATCGAAGCAGAATTCGATATCAAGCCAGATTTATGGTTCTTTGATTGCCACTTCGTGAATGATCCTGTTATGCCAGGTTGCTTAGGCCTAGATGCCATGTGGCAACTTGTTGGCTTCTATCTTGGCTGGCTTGGTGGTGAAGGTAAAGGCCGTGCGCTTGGTGTTGGTGAAGTTAAATTCACTGGGCAAATATTACCAACAGCAAAGAAAGTTACCTATAAAATTGATTTCAAACGTGTTATCAATCGTAAACTGATCATGGGTATTGCCGATGGTGAAGTGTATGTTGATGGTAAGCTGATTTATGAAGCAAAAGACTTAAAAGTTGGCTTATTTAAAGATACAACTGCATTCTAAGATAGATAACAACCCGAATCTATTATAGAAATACCGTGTAACATAAAGTACACGGTATTTTTTTATCTATGCTAACAACGTATTTATTTTTTTATAAAAAACAGATCATATTCAACTCAGTTTTTATCAATACATGCTGTCGATTGTTTATCTTTTAGATACTGAAAATATTGTTTAATTTTAAGAGAGAAAAATAAGCTGTATGTAAGATAAACAAGTAATCCTACTAAAAATAAGATCCCTAATACTTCACCTGAATTTTCTGCTTGATTACTACCACTTGTATTATCCAATGTATTTTGCATACCTACGACTATTGCAATAGTGATAGGAAGCATTGATATACTCCAGAATATTTTTAGCATCATCGATGCTATTTCTTTATTCATAAAGATAACAAAAAGAGTAATAACATATAAAGTTGGGAGAGTAAAAGTTTGTATCAAACTCCACAATATAGAAAGATAAGCTATTAAATTTAAATTTTCGCTATCTTTTATAGATATGCCCACTAAAGTAGAAACACTAGTAAATGAAGATATTAATTGCCCTAAAGTAAAGAAAATAAAAACAATTAATATTATCCATAATGATATTGGTTTTTTCATTGAAATCTTCCTTGTAAATAAAAGTCGCTATCATAAATTAATCGATGTATAGTGTCATTATATTAATAAATAAAATTTATATATAAAGATAAATTTAATTTAAGTGAACTTTTTTTATTCCAAACAAATACTAAACTTAAAATTTATATCCACTTAGTATAAGTAGATTACGTCAAGAAATAATCGTATGGATATGATTATAAGCGCAATAGTAGAACTGTTGAGCTTTCTGATTGATCTTATCTTTTTTCTTTGCAAAGCAATTGGCTATAAGATCACAGTTTTATTGATTATATTTATTTGTATGTATGCTAATCAATTCAATATAAAATGGATCTTAGGTTTTTCTATAACCTCATTATGTTTATATAGTCCAAATTTATATAAGTTATTTAAAAAATCAAAAGGAAATCTTTAAGTTAAATTAATCGTCATAAAAATAATTTAAGGAAAATAAGTGATTAATAAAGGAAAAGTATCTAAAAAAATGCAGACTTTATGTTTTATTGTGGCATATTTCTGATATTTACATTTTCTATACCTTGGTTTACTTCAGAAAAAATTGATTGGCTCTATAATTCTGTTAATACAATACTTGCTATTTTTCTTACTATTTATGGGTTTCGTTTACGTAGAAATTCTTATAGATCAGAATAAAAAAATAATGACAATATAACGTAAAAAGGCTTACAAAAATGTAAGCCTTTTTTATATCCAAATTGATTGTTTGTTATTTATACTCAAATTGTCCTATGCTCAATATGTACATAGGAATATATATAAATAACCCTCGTTTTGATTGTCGGTAAAATCTTAGTGATAATATTCAATAGGACTCAAAATTAGCCATGACATATTTCACTACGACGGGTTATTTATTTTACCAGACTAGGGCGATCTTCCATCGCCTGTCGCCAGCCTCCAAGCCAATGTGAACGCGCATCAATGGCGAAATAAGGGCAAAGATCTTTTGAACGACCTTGCATACCAGCTTGATAACCTTTCGATAATGCTCTTGCTAAACGATCTCGTTTCTGTCTTTTCATATCTAGACAACCCTCACGTTCTAAGTTTAAGCGGAAAGATAATGATTGTTTTTTCAACAACCACTATAAATTGATACGCTTTATTGCGCATTTAAGCAAGTAAAGAAGTTAATACAAATGTCATATTTGTGATGTTGAGCCAGCTAAAAATGTAATACCAAATGTTATTATTTATTTTATTTAATGATTTAATTTAAATATTATCTAATTCTTTTAATGGGTTATACCCAAACAAAAACATAACTAATTGATATTTAATGGGTATTATTAATTAAAAACAATTTTCTTTATTTTTATCTTAGAAAATCAATAAATTAAATAAGATATAATAATGTTTGTTTTTATGTTTATATCAATATAAGACTTAGTTTATAAATATAACTTTTTGCTCTATTTTTATTTTTTCGTAGAAAACTCTTTTTAATTACCTTTGCTTTATTAAGGAATTAGCCATCATTGGAGGTAAAATAAGCTATTAATACCTCTTACATACTTCTATTAATTCAAACTCTTCAAATACAAGTTACATATCTTCTAAAAAAAATGCTATGCAATACGCCAAGCTTAACTATTCTTCATCTTTTCTCTTTTAGATATAAACAAAAACCCAATATTCAACTTAAATACAATTTAAAAGAATATTGGGTTTAAATAAACATAATGCTAAATCAGTTAGTATTGAGCTTGAATTGCTTTCGCTATCTCAGAAACAACTTGCTCCCATCCCTGCCCTAATGTACGCACTAAAGCAGGATAACCATCTTCCGTTTGTGTTAAAACTAAAGAAAATGGCTGATTAATAACCTTATTATTTTCAGCGTAGATCCAGTCACCTGAAATAATCACTTGCCCATCATAACGGCCTTGGAAGTAATTAACGGTAACGGTTAATTTCGCAAGATTATCTTCAACCGGTTGATTAGCAACAACTGTATCCGGCAATGCTTTTGTTAAACCTGAAATAAGGTTCTGTTGTAATTGCTGATCAAGTGGATTAATCCATAAATGTTGATTAGCCACGGTATAGTTAATATCCGTCGTTTGATAAACAATTCCTGCATTAACTAGCATATTAGACAAACGGATCGGCTGAACCCAAATTTGGGGCTTCTTGGCTGACTGTGTTGTCGAGACTTGTTCTGACACGCCACCTTGATAAACATCGGGCAACTGATAATACGTTTTATCAATCTGACTTGAACATGCCGTTAGCATCAATACAAATACCCCAATGATGTATTTCATTATTTTTCAGCCCTCTTCGGTTCTGGATCTTTACCTTCCTTCGCTTCAAAAATTAATGCGTTGCTCTTATTGTTCAATGTTTTCAATAAAGGCTGCATCTCTCTTAAAACCTGATCAAGCTGCTGCATATTATCAATCATTTTTCCGTATGCAGGAGAGCCCGGTTGGAAGCCTTGCATACTGCGATTAATCTCTTTCAATGACTGTTGAATATCATTAGGAAGATTTCTAAATTCATCACTACCAATCATGGCATTCAATGCTTTTAGTGTCTCTTTCGCTTCAGCAACTGCTTTTTGGCTTTCAGCTAACGTTGCCGTCATCTCTTTAAGCATTGGCTCAACAGGAAGATTGTTGATCTTATCAAGAGATGTCATGACTTTTTGCTGAATTTGCGCTAAACCTGAACTTGTAGTCGGTATTTGTTGGAAACCAGCAACTTCTTGAGGGCCTTCCCATTTTGTTGCATCAGGGTAGAAATCAAGGTCAATATAAAGCGCACCAGTTAAAAGATTTCCCGATTTTAAAGAAGCTCTTAGCCCATTATTAGAGGCTGAAGTGATCTCTTTGACGAAGTCAAAACTTTCACCAACATCATTAGCAAAACGCTCTGGTTCAACATGAATTAGCACTGGAATACGAAAATCTTTATCCAGTGATTGTTGCATGCCTTTAGTGTAATAAGGTACTTGAACAACAGTACCCATGCGAATTCCACGGAATTCAACAGGTGCCCCCGCCTGTAATCCCCTTACAGAATCAGAGAAAAACATAATGTAACTGCGATAATCAGTATATAGCGAGTTTTGAATGCTCTTCTCATTATCGTAAAGTTTAAATTCTGTTTTAGGTGCAATTTGATCGCCTGGTAACCATCCGTTTGGAACATCAAAACTAACGCCACCACTAAACAATGTGGAAAGTGATGCCATTTCAACACGAACACCCGATGAAGACATATCAAAGGCGATACCTGAATCTTTCCAGAATCTCACATTAGATGTCACCATTTTGTCATAAGGTGCTTTGATAAAGAGTTGATAATGCATATCTCTTGTATCAATATTGAATTCACTGGTTTCAACTGAACCAACTTGGTAACCTCTAAATAAAACTGGGTCGCCTGCATTTAATTGACCTGCTTTTTCACTCACTAAATTAATGCGAATACCTTTTGCATCAGGCGAAGCGAGTGGCGGTGAATCAAGAAGGTTAAACTCATCTTCTTCTTTACCCGTTAATCCCGGTTGTAGCTCAATATATGCGCCTGAAAGCAAGGTGCCTAAACCCGTTACACCCTCTTTACCTATTTGCGGTCTTACAACCCAGAATGCGGTATCTGCACGTAATAACTCTTTCATGCCAGTATCAAGGCGCGCTGTGATGATAACGCGACTAAAATTGCTATCGAGTGTGACACTTTCAACTAAACCGATATCCACACTGCGGCTTTTAATTTTGGTTTTACCTGCTTCAATGCCATCTGCATTATAGGTAATTAATGTAACTTCTGGACCCTGATGGCTGAAATGATAATAAAGTATCCATGCACCTATCAGTAAGGTGACAAGTGGTATGATCCAAACTGGAGACCAGCTTTTTAGTTTGTTAATTTTTGCTTCAGTTAAAGCAGTTTCATTCTTTTCAGTCACCCTTAGGCTCCTTAATCGTGGGTTTATCATCATCGGTTGTACACTTATCCCACGTCAACCGAGGATCAAACATCATTGCAGAGAACATAGTTAGCACTACAACCAATGCAAATAGCACCACACCAAAATCAGGATAGATGCTCATCAGACGTCCCATTCTGACTAATGAAGCTAAAACAGCAATTACAAAGACGTCAATCATCGACCAACGCCCTACATATTCAACAACTTCGTAGAGAAAATGCATTCTAGCAGGATCTCTTTTCCCATTAGATTTGTGTGCATCCCAACACAACCAAGCTATTGCTACCATTTTTAAACTTGGCACCATAATACTGGCAATAAATATCACCATTGCAACAGGATAAGAACCATCTTCCCAGAGCAAAATAACCCCTGCCATAATGGTTGAATAAAGGTTATTACCCAATGACTCAGTCACCATAATCGGCAATAAATTCGCGGGGATATAGAGGATCAACGAAGTAATCAACAGTGATACTGTCCATTGCAAGCTTTTCGGCCTTCTTGCATGTCCTTTGACTTCACAACGACTACATTCATATTGGTCGGCAGGTAAAATTGCCGTACATGAACGACATAATCTTACACCTTGTTTTAATCCCGGCTTACCCGATTCTATGTCAGGATAAGCAGGACGAGGCTCTAATTTTTCCCATAAAGTATGCCTATCAAGACATTGGAAAGCACGAATTTGAAATAAGCAATAAAGCACATAAGGTGGGAAACTCAACCCCAGCCCAATATCACCATAAGCCATTAATTTTACAAAGCTAACTAAAATTCCTGCAAGAAAAATTTCTGCCATACACCACGATTTTAGTTGAAATAAAATACGCGATAACCAAATTTGTAGCTTTCTTGGTAATTTAACGGGTGTGCAAAGAAGCAAGATTGCGATCATGCAAAAAGCGGGCACAATCTGCACAAACAATAGGAAAAAGGCACCTAGTTCAACGTAGTTTTCACTAAACATCACCGTTGGAATTTGCATCAGTGTGACATTATTAGCAATACCTGCCACTTCCATACTAACAAAAGTAAATTGGCTCGCCATTAACAGCATAAACAATGCGCTGATTGCTAACGCAACAGGTTGATAAAAAGGTTGGCGCCAACGTGCAGTTAGCACAGTATGGCAGCGAGGACATGTTGCTTTTGTTCCTTGTACTAATTCAGGAACACTGACCACCAGATCGCACTGAGGACATAATATTTGCTCATGTTTATGTTCATGACGATGTTGTTGACCAGAGCACACAGCGACACCTCTTATTTAGAATAATCAATAAAAGAATATTTAATCCAGAAAGTAAAACGGGGCGTGATGCCCCGTTTTCGGTTGGCTATTCGCCGTTTTGCATCAATTCTAGCTCTTGCCATCTGTCAAAAGCCGTTTCAAGTTCTTGTTCTTTGTCAGCAAGCGCCTTTAAGACTTTTTCTGTCTCTTCATGAGGACGAGTAAAGAAATCCGCCCCACTTACTTCTTCTTGTAATTCACTTAACTGCGTTTCTAAGCTTTCTAATTTAGCGGGAAGTTGCTCAAGCTCTCGTGTCAAATGATAACTTAACTTATTAGTACGAGTGTTCTTTTTAGAGCTATCTTTTACTTTTGCTTCTTTTTCAGCTTTTTCTGGTGCGTTGCGTGATTTATTTGTCTCACTCTTTAGTGAAACCGACTGTGCTCGTTGTTGCTGAGCATCGTAATATCCACCAACGTAACTGTTAATAACACCATCACCTTCAAAGATCCAACACTCAGTAACACTATTATCAACAAATTCACGGTCATGGCTAACCAGTAAAACAGTGCCTTGGTAAGCATCAACGAGCTCTTCTAGTAATTCCAATGTTTCAACATCGAGATCATTGGTTGGCTCATCGAGAATAAGTAAATTACTAGGTTTTAAGAATAAACGTGCCAATAATAGACGGTTTCTCTCACCCCCTGAAAGTGCGCGAACAGGAGTCATCGCACGTTTAGGTGGGAATAAGAAATCTTGCAAATAACCAAGTACATGGCGAGGACGGCCATTTACCATCACCTCTTGCTTACCTTCTGCAAGGTTATCCATGACTGTTTTATCAGGATCAAGTGTCGCACGGTGCTGATCAAAGTAAGCGACTTCAAGCTTAGTACCACAATGAACTCGTCCGCTGTCTGCTTTTAAATCGCCTAACATGAGTTTCAATAAAGTGGTTTTACCGCAACCATTTGGCCCCACCAGCGCAATTTTATCACCACGTTGTACTTTGGCAGAAAAGTCACGAACTAATTTACGCATTCCAATGCTGTAATTAACATCTTCAAGTTCAAATACAATTTTACCAGAGCGAGTTGCTTCTTCGACCTGCATACGAGCACTGCCTAACACTTCACGGCGTTCGCTACGCTCAACACGCAGTGCTTTTAATGCTCTTACACGACCTTCGTTACGAGTGCGTCGTGCTTTAATGCCTTGGCGTATCCACGCTTCTTCTTGCGCTAATTTGCGATCAAACTCTGCGTTTTGTTGCTCTTCAACACGCAATGCTTCTTCTTTGCTTTCAAGATACTTATCGTAATTTCCCGGCCATGAAGAAAGCTTTCCACGATCAAGATCGATAATACGCGTTGCCATATTACGGATAAATGAACGGTCATGGGAAATAAACACGATACTTCCTTGGAAATCTTTTAAGAATTTCTCAAGCCAAAGGATCGTTTCAATATCAAGGTGGTTTGTTGGTTCATCTAAAAATAGTACTCTTGGTGCGCTGACTAGTGCGCGCCCTAATGCTGCTTTTCTTAACCAACCACCTGATAAAGAAGAAAGCTCTGCTTCACCCTCTAAACCGAGTTTTTCTAGTACTTCTGCAATTCGGCTATCAAGCAACCACAAGTTACGACTATCAAGTACTTCTTGTAGCTCTGCCATTTTATTGAGATTTTTATCAGAAGGATCTGTCTCAATCAGTTTAGAAATATGGTGATAATCCGTTAGATATTTAGCATCTTCTTCAACGCCTTCTGCAACAAAGTCAAAAATAGTGCCTTCAATATCTCTTGGGGGATCTTGCTGTAAGCGAGCAGTTACAAGATCTTGCTCATAAACAACTTGACCATCATCTAAAGGTTGCTCTTTAGATAACACTCTTAATAGTGTTGATTTACCCGCACCATTGCGCCCAACTAAACAAACGCGTTCATTTTCTTCAATAAATAAATCGGTGCTATCTAATAGTGGGGCATCACTGAAAGATAAGTAAGCCCCAGTCAAACTAATTAACGGCATTGTAAATTATTCCTCACCAGCATGAGTTAACAGCCAGCAATTGTGAATTTGACGGTTACGTGCAAAGTCTTGTGATAATGTTTTCTGTGTTATCTCTTTTGCACACAACCCAATTTTTGCTAACTCGTCATGTTCCATTTTGAATCCACGTTTATTATTTGAGAACATAATTGTTCCGCCTTTTCTCAACAAACGTTTTAAATGTTTCATTAGTTCAATGTGATCACGCTGTACATCAAAGGTATTTTCCATTCGTTTTGAGTTAGAAAACGTAGGCGGATCGATAAAGATCACATCAAATTGTTCGTTGCTCTGCATTAACCATTGAATGCAATCTGCTTGCATTAAACGGTGTTGTCTACCTGATAAGCCATTCGCTTGGAAGTTTTTCTCAGCCCATTCAAGATAAGTACGGGACATATCAACGGTTGTTGTGCTTTTTGCACCACCAATTCCTGCATGAACAGAAGCCGTACCGGTATAAGCAAAAAGATTTAAGAAGTCTTTTCCATTACTCATTTCACCCAGCATTTTTCGTGCAATACGGTGATCTAAGAACAATCCTGTATCGAGGTAATCGGTTAGATTTACCCAGAATTTTGCACCAAACTCGTCAACTAAGAAGAAATCACCTTTTTCGGCCATTTTTTCATACTGTTGCTTACCTTTTTGGCGTTGGCGTGTTTTTAAAATCAGTTGATCAGAACGTAATGCCAGTACTTCCATTGTTGCGCTAATTACATCAAATAAACGCTGGCGGGCTTTGTGTTCATTAACTGTTTTAGGTGGTGCATACTCTTGAATAACCACTTTATCGCCGTAACGGTCTACAGCAACATTATATTCAGGTAAATCAGCATCGTATAAGCGATAACATTCAATTTGCTGTTGTTTTGCCCATTTCGCGAGTTTTTTCTCATTTTTACGTAAACGGTTTGCAAAATCTTCCGCAAGTCCAGTGTTAATCGTGGATGGTGTATCAGAAAGTAAATAGTTCTTTTGTACACAATCAAGAGGACCATTTTTTGCTTTGAACTCTCGTTCAGCACGTAATTGAATGCAACTTAACAGTTCAGGTGATGCACTAAATAGTGACAATCTCCAACCTGGGAAGTGTGCTTTTATCGCTCTTCCTAATTGGCTATGCAGTGCAATTAATGCAGGCTCACTTTCTAAACGCTCACCATAAGGTGGATTGCTGATAATTGTCCCTTTTATTTCTGTTGAAACAGGGTTTGTCAGTTTAGCTGCATCACCGTGAGCAAATGTAATCAGTTCAGCCACATCCGCTCTGCGGGCATTGGCTCTCGCCATATCCAACACACGTTTATCAACATCAAAGCCATAAAAACGCGCTGTTGTATTCTTTTTGCCTTCACGGAAACGGGCAAAAGCTTCATGAGTCACTTCTTTCCATAGCGCTTCATCGTGGCCTAACCAATGACGGAATCCCCAATGCACACGATTTAATGCTGGCGCACAATCAGTCGCCATCATAGCTGCTTCAATTAATAATGTACCAGAGCCACACATTGGATCGATTAATGGTGTGTCAGTTTTCCAACCTGAACGCATAATAATTGCAGCAGCTAAATTTTCTTTTAAAGGCGCTTGACCTGTTAAATCACGATAACCACGTTGATGTAAACCATCGCCACTTAAGTCTAAAGATAGCGAGGCTTTTTCTTTATGAAGATGGATAGTTAAGCGGATATCAGGAGATTGTTTAGCGACATCTGGACGTTGCCCTATTTTACGTTGGAATGAGTCAACGATGGCATCTTTCGCTTTTAATGCGCCATATTGGCTATTACGAATAATGTCATTCGTGCCATTAAAATGAATAGCAAAAGTCTGATCAACAGTAAAAATCTCACTCCAATCAATTGCCTGCACACCAAGATATAAGTCTAGATCACTATAAACATTGAATTCATTTAACGGCAACATAATACGCGACGCTAAACGGCTCCAAAGTAAAGACTGATACATGGTTTTATTATCAGCACGGAAATAAACACCGCCTTGTGTTATCTGGCAAGCCTGAGCACCTAAGTGTTCAAGTTCAGATTTTAATAGTTCTTCCAGACCTCGGCCTGTGCTGGCAAACAGAGAGCGCATAATATTGTTACCACCTAAAATAAAATTGTTGGGCATTATAGCTAATTGTATTACGTTGTCATAAAGTTACTGGCTATAAAAAATAATAATGTCTTTTTGGGAGCACTGATGATCAACGTTTCACGCCTTTATATACACCCAGTTAAATCAATGAAGGGAATTCGACTTTCTCATGCATTTGCTCGTGAGAGCGGATTCACGTTTGATCGCGATTTTATGATAACCACCCCTGAAGGGACTTTTATCACGGCACGAAAATTTCCCGTTTTGCTGTGTTTTATTCCCACAGTCATGGCAAATGGTATTTATATTCAAGCTCCTGATGGTGAAGGCATTGCTATCACCTATCAAGATTTTGAAACCACATTGCAACCGACAGAAGTTTGGGGCAACCATTTTACCGCGTATGTGGCTCCAGATGAAATAAATCAGTGGTTCAGTCGTTATTTAAAAATGGATGTTCAACTTCGTTGGACTGGCGAAAAATCGACACGCCGAGTGAAAAAGAATCCAGAAACCGCTGTTTCTTTCGCTGATGGTTACCCTTACTTATTAATTAATGAAGCCTCATTTCAATACTTACAACAGCGTTGCCCCGCTTCAATTAATATTGAGCAATTTCGAGGTAATATCCTCATAACAGGTGCAAAGCCTTTTGAAGAAGATACTTGGCAGACTATTCGTGTTGGCTCTGTTGTGATGGACCTGATGAAACCTTGTAGCCGTTGCATCATGACCACTATAAGTATAGATAAAGGTGTTAAACATCCTAACACAGAACCACTCGCAACACTGCAAACATTCCGTAGCGATGAAACAGGTGATGTCGATTTTGGTCAAAATGTCATCATTCGTCAAACTGGCATAATTCGTGTGGGAGATACTGTTGAGGTATTAGCTTATAAAGAAGCGAAACAATATCTTGTAACGGCACCTGTTGAAACACAATCAACACCTATTGTTGAACACGCACAAGAGCAAACTGTCAGTATTGAATTTAATGGTGAAATTTTTGAGGGTAATAACCAAGAAGTCCTGTTAGAACAGCTTGAAAATAATGGTTATGTTATTCCTTATAGTTGCCGAGCTGGCCTTTGTGGCTCTTGTGTTATCCAATTAGATGAAGGCGATGTTAATGCATTAAAAGCCGGAGCAATTAAACGCTCAGGTAAGATTTTAGCCTGTAGTTGCATTCCTAAAGGTAATGTAAAAGTTTCTCTTAAAGATAATAAAAATCAAATAGATATAAACAAAAAAATGAAATAAAGAACTCAATATAAACACAGTTATGTATGATATATATCGTTATCAGTAAATATTAAATTGATTAATTTTACCCCAATCATATATAACTGAGTTTATTGATGCACCCTCGATACCATTGCATTGGCAGTATTATGATTTTCCAGAACTGCATCACCTTATTAAGTACAAAGGTAATGAAAAAAATTTATTGAGAATGAGCAAGTTAGTTTATTAACCAACTGATTTTTCTATGATATCTCCAGTGCAAAAAAAAGTCTCCGTTAAGAGACTTTCAAAATGATGTAAGTGAATATTGTACATATTTACCATTTATCACGATAAGCAAAACTAATAAAATAGTCATATTTATCTTGTTCAATTTTATGAGTTATATGTTTTTGAATATTGTTAACCCACTCTGTTTCCAAATCAAACTCACCATTATTGATAATATTTTCATCTTGGGGGTTAATAGTTTCATCAATTAGAAAGTCATCATCACCAAAATCTTTGGAATACTCTTCACCAATAAAATCATCAGTTTTTTTATCAAACCAATAAACTCTCAATTTTAATCCCATTATATTGTCCTTACAGATATTTTTTGATACTACGTTTTGGATCAGCAGGCTTTAATTGATTACCCGTTTTTGGATCAAATGCACCAATATGCTGTCCATCACTAGCTCGGTAACCTTCTATTTCCCCATGCTGATAATCCCATTCATAAATTTTACGCCCTTTGTCTCCAATCCAGCGAGTTCGTCTACCTGCACCGCCCTGTTTCGGTGTTTTAGGTTTACTTTCTTTTAATTCACCTAACCCTTTAATATCTTGAGTTTTAGGAGGTTCATGATAACTATGACCACGCTCTTTTACGCCTTGGCGGGGTTTATCTTTCTTCCCTGTCGATAAATAAATTGGTTTTATTCCCAATTCCCATGGAAACACTAAAATTATAGGCTCTTTCAGCGAAGACTGTTCTTTCTCACTTTCTGTAAAAAAAGTGGGGGCATCTAAAGGTAAGTTATTAAACCTAGGAATATCATATACCTTACCAAGTAGATATCTATGTCTTTCTGGCTGAGGTAATTCAGTACCCGTTAAGATCTCCGCACTACCAATCTGAACAATTCTTTCTTGTTTCTCATTTGGTAAAGTATAAGCAAAAATACCTTTCTCAACAGTTTTTCTCGCTTCAACTACTCGAGTTTTAACTGGTACATTCGTTTTCACTAACTCAATTTGTTTTGTTCCATTAACTACCTGTTCAATAACAGTAGCCGAGGTATTAATTATCCCTTTTTGCTTTGCAATATCTTTTAATTGCGCTTCTTTAGGAATATTTAATCTCTGACCTGCCGCAGTAAGCGCAGTTTCTTTATTTTGGGGAAATTCTTGATAAATCATCGAAGGGTATCTATCACTCCCTACTCCAACTGGAGGAGAATACAGCATGAGGCCTGCACCTAAACCTAATGCACGACCTAAAATAGCCCCCAACGTTTCTGATGCAACCGTTGCATTTGCCGTTGTTACCACTGGAGTAAAAATAGCCACTGGGGCTAAATTAGCTTTATTGATACTCTTTCCTGGGATTAACGTAGATTGAGCAGATGTTATTGCTGTATTTAACTCAGCAGAAATACTGATTTGCTGCTTAGGTGCCGAAGTTAACATTTGAACAATAGAATCATATGATCCAACCGCTTTCTTTAAACTACCACTCATCATCCCTGCATACTGTAGATAACGCTGAGAATAAATTTTTATCGCTTTGGTTATATCACCTTCCCTGAAAGCATCCATCATCTCTTTACAATGCTTATCTTTTGTTAAAAAGATGCAATCTATTTTTGCACATACAGGGCAAATATTACGCTTCATTACCTCGATCGGTTTGACACGTTCACTCATATAAATTCCTTTTTATATTCAATCATACAATGACGATAGTGATCTAATATGACCAACACACCATTATTTGACTATTCTGTTTTTTGATACGAGTGTTATAAACCTCCTGATCTATAGCTCACATTTGACATAAAGAAGATAATTTTCCCTTACCTTATTTTTTATTTTAAATAAAACAGTTTATTTAATAAGAATTATCTTATTAAGAACTCAATAATGAATTATCAATAAACTCATTTTATTTTTTAGAAAAAGATTACAGAAAGAGAGTAATGAAGATTTGATTTTAGGGAGTATTGTTTGGGGTGAATTTGTTTTTAGAATGTTATAAATAATGAGTGACGATAAAAAGAGTAAGTCCTTTTTACTCTTTTTGTTAAATAACTTTCTCGTACAAAAATGATCCTGACTCTGACTCTTTATGGTAATTGCTTAACCTATCATTCATAATTTTTATTGGATCACAAAAATTAAGAGTTCTATCAAATAATGTTAACTGAGGTTGAGCTAATAAACATAAACAAGCTTGAGCCCCCACTTCAGTCACTAAAAAAAGAGCGGTTTCGCCTTCTTCTTTTAATGAGGCTTCTACCACTTGAGATAAATAAGGGTTGATTTGATTATTGTTAACTTCAAAATACCAACTCTTAGGCATCAGCGGCTTTAAAAAGCGATGGGCTATTAATGCATTTAAAGCTAATTCAGCTCTTGATTCTGATGGCATATCTATTTGTCGAATTTGCTCATCGTATCCATAATAAAGAGCTGCATCATCGACGGTAAAAGATGCTGATTGTCGAGCACTCTCACTCAACATTTTGCTTGGAAAGCGGGAACGAAAAACCATACCATTTGCTAAATCAAGCATTAATTTTTGTTGCTCAACATCAAAATACCAACGCCAGCGATCATCGGGTTTTATTATCACTAATTAATCCCCCTTCGATTCATTCCCTGTTTTATACTCTGATAAACAATCAAAATTAAATGACCTAAATAAAATATTTAATATCACCTAACAAAAACAGGATTCATTTTACTATTAATTAAGCACAATCAGTGCAATTTAATAAAAAATAACCAACTAGGGGCAATATAAACGAGTTAGGGGCAGAAGAAAAGCCCCTAACTCATTATTAAATGTATTTAGATATGATTAATTATAGATTTGATAAGTGCAGGACCTTGATAAATGAATCCTGAATAGACTTGAATTAGAGAAGCACCAGCATCCATTTTTTCTCTAGCTGCCGTTAGTGAATCAATTCCACCTACACCAATAATAGGTAATGCACCTTTTAATTCTTCATTTAATTGACGGATTATTTGTGTACTTTTTGATTGTACCGGACGACCACTTAATCCACCCGCTTCATTACAATGATTTAATCCACTCACTAATGATTTATCTAATGTGGTATTTGTCGCAATAACACCATCAATATGATGACGCACTAAGCTATCTGCAACTTGAATTAATTCTTCATGTGTTAAATCAGGCGCAATTTTAACTGCAACAGGAACATATTTTTGATATTTTCCTTGCAACTCTAATTGTTTATTTTTAATTGCTGATAGCAGATCGTCTAATGCTTCACCATATTGTAATGTACGCAAACCTGGGGTATTTGGTGATGAGATATTAATTGCGATATAACCAGCATGAGCATAGACTTTTTCCATACAAATCAGATAGTCATCTTTACCTTGCTCTACTGGGGTATCTTTATTTTTACCGATATTAATGCCCAGTACACCGCCATAACGGGATTGTTTTACATTTTCAATTAGGTTATCAACACCGAGATTATTAAATCCCATACGGTTAATTAAGCCTTCGGCTTCCACTAAGCGGAATAAACGAGGTTTATCATTTCCCACTTGAGGACGTGGTGTCACCGTGCCAACTTCAATAAAACCAAATCCCATTGCACCCAGTGCATCTATACAATCACCGTTTTTATCAAGACCGGCGGCAAGACCAAGTGGATTTTTAAATGAGAGTCCCATACAGGAAACAGGTTTAGAAGGAAGTGACTGCTGAATAAGAAATTGAAATGGGGAATGAGATAAACGTTTTAACTGACGGAAGGTAAAATCATGGGCACGTTCAGGATCTAGCCGAAACAATGCCTTCCTTACTAAGGAATAATACATACGATCTCCATTGAGAATATCGGGTATTAGGAATGATATGTCTACGACAATTTAAGCGTCGAGCATCATATAGATAAAAGCATGAAAAGTAAACGTTTCAATTTCACAATTCGCCATAAAAAATCCCCAGACTATGCTGGGGATCTGATTATCTTGCTGATTTTATACTATTTATTCACTCATAAAGTGATATAAAACATGATATTAATCAGCTAATGCTTTGGTGATTTTCTCATATAAATCGCCAGACAAATTCTCAAGTGCTTTCAGTTTTAATAACTCAGCACGCATTTTATCTTGGCGAGTTGCATCATAACGTTTTAAACGAATAAACGGCTCAATAAGGCGTGAAGCAACTTGTGGGTTGCGACTATTTAAGTCAGTCAGAATTTCTGTCAATAATAAATAACCAGAGCCATCTTCAGCATGGAATGCCACAGGATTATTATTCACAAATGCACCAATTAACGCCCGAGTACGATTAGGGTTTGCAAGTGTAAATGAGCGATGAGATAACAGACTACGTACTTTCTGTAACACCCCTTTTTCTGGGCTCATGGCTTGTAAACTAAACCATTTGTCCATCACTAAACCATCTTGATGCCATTTGTCATCGAACTCTTGTAGCAATGCATCTTTACAAGGTAACTGTGCCATCACTGCTGCATTCAATGCGGCAAGTGCATCCGTCATATTGTCACTGTTGTGATATTGCGCGTCGACAAGTTGATTACCTGTTTGCTCATTTTCAACTGCTAAATAAGCTAGACACACATTACGTAAATCACGTTTTGCAATATCATCATGATTAACACGATAAGCACCGATATGCATTGAATGATAAACAGCAGAGAACTCATCTGCCATTTCAGTTGCTAATGTTTTACGAATAAAACCAAGCGCTTTATGGATAGCAACTGGATCAATAATACTAAATGATTCACCCGCTTCGACATCTGTTGGTAATGTCAGAATAAGTGCAGCTAATGCAGGATCGATATCTTTATCAAGTAATACTGCACGGAAAGCATCAACCACCATTTCAGGCAGAATGCAGATTTCACCCTTTTGAACTCGAGCCACGTTTTCTTTTATATAGCGACCCAATAATGCTTGAGCAGCATCCCAACGTGAAAATGCATTACGTGCATATTTCATTAAGAAAGAGAGTTGCTCATCCGTAAATGGATAATCAAGTTTTACAGGCGCAGAGAACTCACGTAATAAAGATGGGATTGGTTTTTCTGGCACATCGTCAAAGACAAACTGCTGCTCTTCACGTACCACATTCAATACATTAGAAACAGTTTGACCTTGTGAACGCAGTGGGATCACATCGCCTTTGGTATCATATAATTCAATATCTAATGGAATATGTAATGGCTGCTTTTCAGTTTGATCGGCTGTCGGTGGCGTCATTTGACTAACAGTTAAAGTGTATTGCTTTTTATTAGCATTATAACTATCACGAACTGTCAGTTGTGGTGTACCTGATTGGCTATACCAACGACGGAATAAAGTAAGATCAACATTAGAAGCATCTTCCATTGCTTGAATAAAATCGTCGCAAGTTGCAGCACTGCCATCGTGACGATGAATATACATCTGCATGCCAGCTTGGAATTGCTCTTCGCCTAATACAGTGTGGATCATTCGGATCACTTCTGAACCTTTTTCATATACTGTTAAAGTATAGAAGTTGTTCATTTCGATCACACTATCAGGACGAATTGGGTGCGCCATTGGGCTTGCATCTTCTGCAAACTGAGCGGTACGCATCACGCGTACATTATTGATACGATTAACAGAACGAGAGCCTAAGTCAGAGCTAAATTCTTGATCACGGAAAACGGTTAAACCTTCTTTCAAGCTTAACTGGAACCAATCACGGCAAGTAATACGGTTACCTGTCCAGTTATGGAAATATTCATGCCCAATAACAGACTCAATACCTAAGTAATCTTTGTCAGTTGCCGTTTCACTTTTCGCTAGCACATATTTAGAGTTAAAGACATTCAGCCCTTTATTCTCCATTGCCCCCATATTAAAGAAATCAACAGCAACTATCATATAGATGTCGAGATCATATTCTAAATTAAAGCGAGCTTGATCCCATGCCATCGCATTTTTCAATGATGTCATTGCCCAATCTGCACGATCTAAATTACCTTTATCAACAAAAAGCTCTAAAGCAACTTCACGACCGCTTTTGGTGATAAAAGTATCTCGTAACACATCAAAATCACCCGCTACCACAGCAAATAAATAACTTGGTTTTGGATGTGGATCTTCCCATGTTACCCAATGACGACCATCATCCAGTTCACCTTGTGCAATACGGTTACCATTGGACAACAAATAAGGATACTGTTTTTTGTCTGCCGTGATTGTTGTGGTGTAACGAGCTAATACATCAGGTCTATCTAAATAGTAAGTAATATGGCGGAAGCCTTCAGCTTCACACTGTGTACATAATGCATCACCAGAAACATACAACCCTTCCAATGCGGTATTAGCTGATGGGTTAATCTCATTAACAATTTTTAATGTAAATTGTTCGGGCAGTTGTTCAATGATGAGTTTGCCGTTTTCTTCTTTATAGTGTGTCCAAGCAACATCATTCACTGCGATTGATTTTAATGTTAAATCTTCACCATCTAACACTAATGCTGTCGCATCTGAGTTTAAGCGTTTACATTGGCTTATCGCTGTAACCTGGGTGTTTTCTTTGTCTAAGATAAAATCAAGATGTAAATCGGTGATTGTGTAGTCAGGGGCACGATAATCTTTGCGAAATTTCGCGATTCTTTGTTGTGTCATAGAAAAAACCTTTTAGTTAACACGACTATTTAACGGTTATATTGCCAAAGCTTACTCGTCAAAAATCTGTTTAGCCAGTCGAATATTCAATTGAAACCATTAAAAGTCAACAGAATGTTAATAGTTTATTAATACATGTAATCAATTTATTTGGTAAATGATGCTAATATACTCCCAAATTATGTTTAACGTGGTAAACTCATCTAAGTTTTACAGCTTGTTTTTATGTCGCAGAGAAATATTGTTGAATAGTGACGCTTTGTTGTCATATTCGGGTATACTCTCCAACCTTAACGATTTAGCAGACATAAAAACGCTCCGTGAGGATGCTTGACGCGCTATGATTTTAGACGCTACACCGATTATTACATCACTGTTGGATACCGATGCATATAAGCTCCACATGCAACAAGCGGTTTACCACCATTATAGTGATATTCCTGTCGTTGCTGAGTTCCGCTGTCGGAGTGATGAACGTCTAGGTGAATATGCAATAACCTTACGCCATCAAGTTAATATGATGGCAGACTTGTCATTAACGAATGAAGAATTTGACTATCTTCAGAGCCTCCCCTTTTTCAAAAATGACTATCTGCAATGGTTTAAGCATTTTCGCTTTAAACCAGAACAAGTCCAAATTTCAACAATACCTGAAAACCAACTGTCGATAAGAATAACGGGGCCTTGGCGCGAAGTTATTCTATGGGAAGTTCCTTTGTTGGCTTTAGTGAGTGAAATTGTACATCGTGCTCGTTCTCCTCAAATCACGCCTGATGATGCAGTTAATCAACTACGTAAATTAATTGACATCT
Source organism: Proteus genomosp. 6 (assembly GCF_040139785.1). Taxonomy (NCBI): domain Bacteria; kingdom Pseudomonadati; phylum Pseudomonadota; class Gammaproteobacteria; order Enterobacterales; family Morganellaceae; genus Proteus; species Proteus genomosp. 6. The sequence continues at coordinate 66,751 of NZ_JBEEVJ010000006.1, forward strand.
TCTACCGTGATGCGGCTGAACAACAGATTGACTTAGCTGATTTTAAATTAATGGATTTTGGTACTCGCCGCCGTTTCTCTTATGATGTGCAGTGTGCCATTGTGGATGAGCTGAAAAATCATTTCCCTTATCTTATTGGTACAAGTAACTATCATTTAGCTGAGCGTATGCATTTGGCTCCTGTGGGAACACAAGCTCACGAGTGGTTTCAAGCTCATCAGCAGATTAGCCCTGAACTGGCAAATAGCCAACGAGCAGCCTTGCAATCTTGGTTAGATGAATATCCAGATCAATTAGGTATTGCATTAACAGATTGCATTACAATGGATGCGTTTTTGCGTGATTTTGATAAAACCTTTGCAGAAAGCTACCAAGGTTTACGTCATGACTCAGGCGATCCGATTGAATGGGGTGAAAAAGCGATCGCGCATTATGAAAAATTGGGCATTGATCCCATGAGTAAAGTATTAGTCTTTTCTGATAGCCTCGATTTTCAAAAAGCACTCGTACTTTATAAGCATTTCCATAAGCGTATTCGTCTAATCTTTGGTATTGGTACTCGACTCACTTGTAACATACCTGAAATAACGCCTCTTAATATTGTGATTAAGCTGGTGGAGTGTAATGGTAAGCCAGTGGCTAAATTATCAGATAGCCCAGGTAAAACAATTTGTGACGATAATGACTTTGTTGACAAGCTACGCAAAGCCTTTGACGTTCCTCTTGTTAAACAGGCCTGTTAATTAGCTAAAAATCTTCATTAATAAAAGAAAGGGTAATAATTGCCCTTTCTTTTGTCATAACACCTGCCTTTATCAATATTTCACCTATTTTTATCAATTTATTTTATACAAAAGCTTTTCTCTTCTTTATTGACTCTTTAAACTAAAATTTCCTACTTGTTTCCTGCGCTATTGCAAGTAACATAGAAAAACTGTCCGACAGGGGCAGAGTGAATTAACCAAACAATTATTTTAATTAAACGAAGAGAGATTTATTTATGATCGTTGCGCCTGTAGTCGACGTACTGCAAGGCCGTATCGCGGTTGGCGAAGACGTCACCGTTCGCGGTTGGGTACGTACAAGAAGAGATTCAAAAGCTGGTATCTCATTCCTTACCGTCTATGACGGTTCCTGCTTTAATCCAGTACAGGCCATCATTAATAATAATTTACCGAATTATCAAGATGAAGTGCTGCACTTAACCACAGGCTGTTCTGTGGAAGTCACCGGTAAAATTGTTGAATCTCCGGGCCAGGGACAGAACTTTGAAATTCAAGCCACTCATGTTGTTGTGGTAGGAATGGTCGATGATCCGGAAACTTATCCGATGGCCGCCAAACGTCATAGTATTGAGTACCTACGTGAAGTTGCTCACCTTCGTCCTCGTACTAACTTAATTGGTGCGGTTGCTCGTGTTCGTCACACATTAGCACAAGCACTACATCGTTTCTTCGATGAACAAGGCTTCTTCTGGGTTTCTACGCCACTGATTACGGCGGCAGATACAGAAGGTGCAGGTGAAATGTTCCGCGTCTCTACATTAGATATGAACAACCTGCCACGCACAGATAAAGGCGAAGTCGATTTCAGTGAAGACTTTTTTGGCCGTGAAGCGTTTTTAACTGTTTCTGGTCAGCTAAATGGTGAAACTTACGCCTCTGCATTAAGCAAAGTGTACACCTTCGGCCCAACATTCCGTGCTGAAAACTCAAATACCAGTCGTCACCTCGCTGAATTCTGGATGGTAGAGCCTGAAGTAGCATTTGCTGATCTTAACGATATTGCAGCCCTTGCTGAAAAAATGCTGAAATACACCTTTGCAGCTGTATTAGCAGAGCGTAAAGATGATATGGAGTTCTTTGCACAACGTGTCGATAAAGACGCTATCACACGCTTAGAGAACTTTATTACCTCTGATTTTGCTCAAATTGACTATACCGATGCGGTCACTGTGCTTGAAAACTGTGGTGAGAAATTTGAAAACCCAGTTTACTGGGGTGTTGATCTCTCTTCTGAGCATGAGCGCTATCTTGCAGAGAAACACTTTAAAGCGCCTGTGGTTGTGAAAAACTATCCGAAAGATATCAAAGCATTCTATATGCGCATGAATGAAGATGGTAAAACAGTTGCAGCAATGGACGTGTTAGCGCCAGGAATTGGTGAAATCATCGGTGGTTCTCAACGTGAAGAGCGTTTAGATATGTTTGATAAACGTTTAGACGAAATGGGAATGAGCAAAGAAGACTACTGGTGGTATCGCGACCTGCGTCGTTATGGCACCGTACCTCACTCAGGATTTGGTTTAGGCTTTGAACGTTTAGTTGCTTATGTGACGGGTGTCGCAAACGTTCGTGAAGTTATTCCATTCCCACGTACACCAAGAAATGCTGATTTCTAATTTAGTGATTAATTAGTATTCAGCTAAAAATTTGCACTGCTGTTTTATTGCACAAGTTTAACTTAAGTGAAGAAGCCAACCACAAGGTTGGCTTTTTTTATGCATGGCTGTTATTTGATTCAAAAGTTCCCCTAAATACATACTTTGAAATACATAGTTACAATTTGTTACACTTTTTTCGTTTTTGTAGCAAATTGGGGGTAGATAAAATTTTTTACCAATGGAACACTGTCTCCCGACACAGACGACACTTAACTCTCATAAATAGTTCCATAAAAATTAAGAAACTATTTCTGGCAGTGGCAAAGGTGTCTGAATAACACCAATGAGGGTAATAATAATGATGAAGCGCAATCTTCTTGCAGTGGTAATCCCAGCTTTAATGTTTGCTGGTGCAGCAAACGCAGCTGAAATGTATAACAAAGACGGCAACAAAGTAGACATCTACGGTAAAGTTGACGTTCGTCATTACTTCGCTGATAAAGATTCACATGAAAGCGGTGACGCTTCTCGTGCACGTATCGGTTTCAAAGGCGAAACTCAAATCAATAAAGATTTAGTTGGTTTTGGTCGTTTTGAATACGAAGTTAAAACTAACAATACTGAAGGTAGCGAAGGTAATGCGAAAACTCGTTTCGCTTACGCTGGTTTTAAATTCGCTGACTACGGTTCAATGGACTTCGGTCGTAACTACGGTGTAATTTACGACACCAACGCATGGACAGACGTTCTGCCTTTATGGGGCGGCGACTCAATGTCACAAACTGACGTTTACATGACTGGTCGTACTGGCAACGTTCTGACTTACCGTAATACTGATATGTTTGGCTATGTTGATGGTTTAGGCTTTGCTCTGCAATACCAAGGTAAAAACAACGAAAACACCAACAATGCACGTCAAGGCTCAAAAGCTAATGGCGACGGTTTCGGTTTCTCTACAGCTTATAACTTAGGCTGGGGTGTAACACTGGGTGGTGGTTATTCTAACTCTGCTCGTACTTCTGCTCAACAAGATGGCGTTAATGCGACAGCTCGTGGTAGCCGTGCAGAAGCATGGAACTTCGGTGGTAAATTCGAAGCTAACAACGTTTACTTAGCAGCAATGTACGGTGAAACCCGTAACATGACTACTTATAAAGACGGTATCGCTAACAAAACTCAAAACATCGAGTTAACTGCACAGTATGACTTTAAAGATTTAGGTCTGAAACCATCTTTAGGTTATGTTCAATCTAAAGGTAAAGATTTAGATGCTAATGGTGCTTCACGCGTTTCTGATGCTGATTTAGTTAAATATATCTCTGTAGGTTCATTCTACAAATTTAACAAAAACATGACTGCAGTTGTTGATTATAAAATCAACCTGCTGAAATCTGATAATGCTTTAGGTCTGAACGACGACAACGTAGTTGGTTTAGGTCTGACTTATCAGTTCTAATTACCGCTTATAGGTAATTAAACAGTCAAGTTAATTGATTTGAAAAGCAACACTTCGGTGTTGCTTTTTTATTTATACAATTTAACCATCACAACACGCCATTTATTTATTCGCTTAAAAATATCCCCCCTTTTCTTTATTTTTCAAATTATCAAAAAGTTTATCACACTAAACAATTAGGTGTTTTTAGTGATAATTTTTACATGTTAATGTAATCACAGGATATTCACTTATTTACATCTTGATTTGCTATTTATTCTCACTTAGTTCACAACTTCTTGTTAATTTCACTACAAACAGTTGGCAAAAAGGCCTCATAGCGTTACTCTTGATACTCATATTTCGGCTTCGTTTTGAGCTTAGGGAACAATTACACTATGTTTGAGAAAATCATTGCTGCACCAGCCGATCCTATTCTGGGTTTAGCTGATAGTTTCCGTTCTGATCCTCGTGAAAACAAAATTAATTTAGGAATTGGTGTTTACAAGGATGAGACAGGCAAAACTCCTGTTTTAACCACTGTTAAGAAAGCAGAAAAATACCTGTTAGAAAACGAAACCACTAAAAACTACCTTCCTATTAGCGGTATCCCTGAATTTGGCAATGTGACCCAAGCACTTCTGTTTGGTGAACAACATCCTATTATCTCTGAAAAGCGCGCACGCACAGCTCAAGCACCGGGTGGTACTGGCGCTTTACGTATCGCCGCTGATTTCATTGCTCAGCAAACAACAGCAAAACGTGTCTGGATCAGTAATCCAACTTGGCCTAACCATAATAATATTTTCCAAACTGCAGGTCTTGAGATCTGTAATTATGATTATTATGATGCAGAAAATCGCGGGTTAGATTTTGAAGGCATGCTGGCAAGCCTTGCAAATGCACAGGCTGGCGACGTAGTGTTATTCCACGGATGCTGTCATAACCCAAGCGGTATTGATCCAACAGAAGAACAATGGCGCCAACTCGCAGCCTTATCAGCAGAAAAAGGCTGGCTACCTGTCTTTGACTTTGCATACCAAGGTTTTGCGCGTGGTCTTGAAGAGGATGCCCAAGGCTTACGCCTCTTTACAGAAAAAAATCCTGAGCTTATTGTCGCAAGTTCGTACTCTAAAAATTTCGGCCTTTATAATGAGCGTGTAGGCGCATGTACTATTGTCACAAAAGACAGTGAGACTGCGGAAAAAGCCTTTAGCCAAGCAAAAGCCATTATTCGTGCAAACTACTCTAACCCACCAGCACACGGCGCTTCAGTGGTAACGACGATTCTTTCTAACCCAGAGTTAAAAGAAGAGTGGATTGAAGAACTCACAACCATGCGTGAACGTATTCAGCGTATGCGTCAATTGTTAGTAACAACGCTACAAGAAAAAGGCGCCAAGCAAGACTTTAGCTTTATTATTGACCAAAATGGGATGTTCTCATTTAGTGGTTTAAATAAAGAGCAAGTTGAGCGTTTACGTGCTGAATATGGTATTTATATCGTGGGTTCAGGCCGTATTAACGTTGCAGGTTTAACCCTTGAGAATATGGTTCCACTGTGCGAAGCCATTGTTGCTGTACTCTAATTGCCTTCTAAAGTGTAATTAAGATAAATGCCATGTTATTAAATAACATGGCATTTTTATTGATATAAAAGAAAGATAAACCACACTTTTTTTATTCATAAAAAAAGCCCTTTATAATAAAGAGCTTTTCGTCAATTAATGGATATTATCAGTATTACCAGATTGGCATTTCATCTTGTAAAAAAGGATTATATTGGCGTTCATGCCCTAAATTAGACATAGGACCATGTCCCGGAATAAACAGATAATCATCGCCTAAAGGTAATACTTTATTTTTGATTGAAGCAATAAGATCGGCATGGTTTCCACGAGGGAAATCAGTACGACCAATGCTTTCTTTGAATAACACATCTCCCATAGAGATAAGTTTATTCTGATGATTAACAAAAATAACATGTCCTGGAGTATGACCAGGGCAATGTAAGACAGATAACGAAATTGTTTTACCTATCGTGACGGTATCACCTTCATTTAACCAACTATCTGGTGTAAATGATTTTCCGCAAGGGAAATTAAACATACGGCACTGTTGTTCTAATTCTTCTAATAAGAAATTATCATCTTTATGAGGACCGTAAACAGGGACATTGAAGTGCTCAACAATTTGTGAGGTGCCTGCAATATGATCAAAGTGTCCGTGTGTTAATAATACTTTGGTCAATGTTAATTGGCGTTCTTCTATTTCTGCAATTAACGTTTCAACATCACCACCGGGATCAACAATTGCTGCTTCCTTCGTTTCATCACACCAAATAAGGGTGCAATTTTGCATATAGTTTGTCACAGGTACAATGTGATACATCATGAATCACTCCACTCTTTATTATCTAATTCTCAATAGATTACCATGAGCGGACAGGCCCTGTATCAATATGTACAAAATTACTTTTTGGATAATAGCCTACACCACCTGCTTTCATTCTTAATGCAACTTGACGCACTTTAGAAAGATCAGTGCCGACTAAACGAAAATCCATTGCTTGACCACGCGTGTGATAGCTCTTCTTTGCCACTCCGCTACTACTATGACGTAGATTATTATTTGTCACTAAAGAACGATAACCTGAAATAAGCTCAACGGGTTTATTGTTATTAAGCATTACTTGCAATAAGTAGATTTGGTCAAACAGTGCAGGATCTATCGTTTTTATTTTGTTTTGACGGTAATCTCTAAAGAGATGATTTAGTTTAGCAAGCTCATGTTTATTATAACGTTTTCCATCAAAAAACTCGGCTTTAATAGTTTCACCTGTATTTAAATTATTAAAGCGAAGGATTTTTGGACGAGGTGTCGCTAGTGAAGCAAATGCATGAGAAGGTAATAACCCTAACCCCACTGCGGCCATACCAAGCCCCAGCCATTTACGGCGATGTGAATCAATAATATCCATAGTATATGCACTCAAAAAATTATTTCAGGAAGAAGAACCTTTATTATGACAATATTTTTCTCGAATTGTTTCTTACAGTTTGTATAGTATTGTAAATAACACTTCATTTCAATTTAATGCCATTAGTAATTTTATAAGTTTAGTTATTTATACTAAATTCCATTTTTATCATTCTATTTTTAATGGAAATTTTAAAAATATTTTATAATTTATTATATTTTTAATTACCCTATTAATAATCATAAGAGAATAATTTCATCTTATTGATTTATATAAAAATAAAGGATAGCCAAATTAGCTACCCTTTATTCAATTTATATTTATTTATATCACAAGTATTTCTTAATATTCTCTAAATAAGGTTGTGCATTAGTCGTGGCTTTGTCATAACCATAAATATCTGCACGATATTGAGGTGCATTTTCCTGAGCCACCCATGCTGTTTGATAATATAAATAAACCGGAATACGTTCAGGAATTGGCGCATATTGTGTTGAACCACGTTTTAGTGCCGCATCAATTCTATCTTGTTTCCATCCCGCATCGCCCAATAAAATTGAAGCAAGTTCAGAGGCTTTATTAACACGAATACAGCCTGAACTGATTGCCCTCATATTTTTTGAAAACAGTGAATGATTTGGTGTGTCGTGCAGATATATCGCATCTGAATTTGGCATATTAAATTTATAACGGCCTAATGAGTTTGTTGGTCCCGGAGCCTGCCAAATTCGGTAAGGGAAGTTATTAGCACTCATATTTTGCCAATCAATATCGTAAGGGTTAATAGGATAAGCATCATTTCCCCACCCTGAATAAATGGTATATCCCTTACGACTAAAGTAACTAGGATCTGCTTTACCTCTAGGCACAATATCTTTACGAGTCATGCTTGTTGGCACATTCCAAGGTGGGTTAACCACAACATTATTTAGTGCACTACTCATAATCGGTGTTTTTCTATCTGGGCGACCGACAATGACTTTTGAGTCGAGAATAAGCTCGTTATTGGCATAAAAATAGAGCGAGAAATCAGGAATATTAACCCAAATTCCAGTATCACCAATGGCTGGCGTCAGGCGAAGACGTTGAATATTTAATGCCATAATGCTAGCGCGCTGTGCTGGTGTTATATTTAACCACACTCGCGTTTGTCGCCCAATAACACCATCCGGCTCTAATCCATGAGCAGTTTGAAATAATTTAACAGCCGCAACTAAAGGCGCATCATAAACGGTTGTCACAATTTCCTGCTCATTCGCTGCCAACTCAGGAATTAATTTTAAATTACGTAAAATCTGTCTCAGCGGTACAACTTCTTGTGATGATTGATTTGGCTTTAATGATGTTGTTCCTTTCATTTCTGGCCAAACAACTGAACTATGTAACTGCTTTCGCACTTCCTCTTTCATTAAGGCGTAATAAGGATGAGACGGTGCATAAGAAATAACAAAGCTACCTAAGGTGTTATTTTGAATATTTTGCTGTAATTCCACGACTGACTTATCAGTTGGTGATGGTAATGTTTGCATCACATCACGATACAGTAAAGATATACCTGATTTATTTACTTGCTCAACAAAACTGATATAGCCTAAAAAAGCATCTGATAAAATAAGGTCGCGTGCTTCTTTTGTTAATTCAGGCGACTCTAGTTGTATTAACCATTGCCCAAATTGAGGTTGGGTTCCCGACATCGCCACTTCAGCAATTTGTTGCTGTAATTGCTGTACTGTTTTTTCATCTTGCCAGATTAATGCTAAATCACTTGCTTGGTAAACTTTCACTAACTGGTTTAAATATAACGGTTTATATCCCGTTGAGCTCCATGATTGTAGTTTTGTTCTTACTGCTAACTCAGTCAATTGTGGAACCTTCATAACTACAATTGCAGGTGCTGGCATAACTTCACTAGTGACAGGAACTAATGTTGCGTTTTCTATTTCGGGTGTAGATAAAGTCACCGATTCTGTTTCTGTGGCTATTGCATAATGACCAGAAAGGAGTGTACCTATAACAACTGAATATGCGATTGCTCTTTTAATTGGTTGATGCGCCATAAATCCTCTACCCTCATTCCTTATTATTATTTTGGTATCCTAGAATATTAGATGAGCTAGGCAAAGAGTTTTATAGGAATAAACTAATATTTTTAAAGTTTTGTAAGCCCCTGATAGAAATTTGGTTTTATTTAATCAAAAAAAGACTATCTAGCTGCTTTTATATTCAAATATATAATTTAAATTAAAGATACAATAAAAGAACAAAAAATAGACATATTGAAAATAAGCATTCAGGAAATAATAAAGAATTGTGAATAGATAAATAAGATTATTTAAATGGAAGGTATTTTAAAATAGAAAAAGGCGCAGTTTCCTACGCCTTACAAATAAAGGTAAACAAAGGGTAAAGATTAATACTCTGAATTGATAACAACTTCTTCACCAAACTGGCCTGCTTTTGGCAGTGGTTGGTAAGAAGAGTTAGCCGCACGCAGAATACGAATACCACGGATATTCAGTTCATCTGCAGCTGCGATATCAGCATCAGCATCACCGTAGTAAATTTTCAGTTTATGATCACGCATCCAGCTTACTTTGTTATTTGCGCCAGGTTGGTCACCAGCAAAAATAACCGGCTGCATTTTATCAGCAGGAATGTTTAAGCCTTCTTGTACATATTTGGTCACAGTCTCAGTTTTAGTTTGAGTACGACCAGTAATGAAATAAACAGTATCCCCACGTTTTAGGTGCATCTGAACAAGATCGATACCGACTTGTTTAGGCATACTGAATTTATCCCACTCATTATTCATTTTGTTCCAGAATTCTGGGTTTTTCAGGTAGCTGAAATCGTTTGGAGAGTATTCTAGTTTACCACGGTAGAAACCAGGGCTTGAGAACAGAACGGTGTCATCAATATCAAAACCAACCGCCATCGGTGCTTGACCTGCAAGGCTTTTTTCAATATCAGCAACAGAAACCCAATGAATTGGTTGTTGTTGTGCAAGTTGTGCAACAGTAACACCTGGGCTAACAACTTCTGGTAGATGTACTTTTGCCATTGCTGCGCCGTTTAAGCTTAACGCTAAAGCAATTGCACTAAAAGCTAACGTGACTTTACGCATTCTTTTTCCTTTAAATTTTTATATTAATCACATACGGGAACAATCATAAACATCATGATTACATTTAAATGAGATATGGCGCACGTTATACCACTTAAAATTTCATTTTTTTGTTAATTTGCTTTCATTTTTTGATCTATGTAACACTTTGAAAAAAGAAGGCGCTATAAGCATAAGCCCGTAGCGCCTTTATTCTTGCCCGTTTGAGGCTAATAATGGGATAAAATTATTCTGTTATTTCAGCAACATTTGATGATCCGATTTTATCTTTTTCAGCCTGTTGACCAAAACCTTTTAAGCCAACAACATGTACATGTTCAGTGCCGTTGAACACTTTACGCACTAATTTATAGGTTGTTCCTTTTTCTGGGCTGATATTTTCTGGTGCCGCAATAATTAACTGCATATCAAGACGGTCGCAAAGCTCAAATAACGTTGCAATAGATTTCGCATCTAAACGCGCAGCTTCATCGAGGAAGAGTAAACGACAAGGAGAGATATCTTTTCCTCTTAAACGTCGCGATTCTTCTTCCCAGCTTTGTACCACCATAACCAGAATTGACATCCCCGTACCAATCGCTTCACCTGTTGATAAAGCACCACTTTCTGCTTTTAACCAACCTTCTGGTCCACGATTAACTTCAACATCCATTTCAAGGTAATTACGGTAATCTAACAGCTCTTCACCCACGGTTTGTGGCATACGTTGACCAATGTCCACTTGAGGGTTTAAACGCTGATAAAGCTTCGCCATTGCTTCAGAGAAAGTAAGGTTTTGGTTTTTAAATAGATCTTGATACTGGTTATCTTCTTCAGATAACACATCCAATAACACTTGATGACTTTCACGAATATTGACGTTGAGTCGGACACCTCGCACCTGACCAAATGAAACTGCTTGTAAACCTTGGTTTAACATACGGATACGATTTTGCTCACGCTGAATAGTTTTACGAATAATATTCGCGACACTTCGTGAACTAATCGCTAATTTTTGCTCACGACTAGTTAACTCTTCAGTTAAGCGAGCAAGTTCGATTTCCATCTGTTCAATTGCATCAACCGGATCATCAGTTTTAATGATGTCTTGACGAATACGTTCCCTTAAATGCTGGTATACCGCAATAAAGAACTGAACTTTACGATCTGGATATTTCGCATCTTCTGAGCGACGTAACGCATCACGTAAATATTCATTATCAGCAACCGCTTGGCGTAAAGCACCTAACGCTTTATCCGACATTGAACGTAGCTCATCAGCAGAAAGATAAGCAAAATCTCGTCGATGTAAGCGACGCTCCATACCATTTTCTTTCACTAATCGCATAACCGCGCACCAACCCGCTTTTGCACTCACAACATGCTCACGAATTTGAACGTAATCACGCTCAAGTTTACGAATTTTCTTGGTGAGATTATCTCGCTCTGCTTCACTCAATGCGATATCACGCTCAAGTTGACTAATACGAGTACGGTTTGCACTTACCGCAGAATAGCGCTGGTCACGTAGCTCTTTTGCTCTTGTTTCAGCACCAACATCAATCTGGATACCCGTATCACTCATCTCTTGCTCAAGCTCTCTGAGCAATTCAGATTTAGTGTCAAAAGAGCTTTTTAATGAGGCAAGCACTTGATTAAATTGAGCACATTGAGCTTGTTGCTGACGATAAAGTTCTCTTGCCGTAGCACGTTCTGTTTCTGCCATCTCTAAACGGTGACGTAGCTTCTCGTTAAGATCACTATTTTCACTGACAATCTCAACGGCATCACTATAACTAAAGTGTGGGCGACGCTGTACCACTTCCACCAGTAAGAAAGCTTGTTGCTGATAACGTTGTTGCTCTGCTTTTGCTTGCTCGTAATCTTGCGCTAATTGTTCATGCGCTTGTGGATCACTTTGCAAGATTGAAGCGATAGGCTCTAATGCTGCTAATGCTTTTTCGTGACGCTGTAAGTAACGCATTGACTCTTCAGCGGCATACAGCTCTTCGCGTAACTCTTCAACACGATCAATCAGAGTTTCATCCATCAAGATATTAACTTGAGGAATAAGTTTATTAAGAAGATTCAGCGATTCTTTAGTACGTGCATAATGTTGACGCTGTTGTTGAGTACTCTCTTCGTATTGCGCTAACGCTCTTTCTAGCTCGTTACGTCGTTGATTAAGCTGGCGAATATTCTCTTCAGGATCAGCCTCAAATGCCACAGAAATATGTTGTCCCACAAACTGACTAAAGGCATGGTGGGCACGTTGGATCTTCTGTACATCAAAAGCTTGTGTTGCGTAAAGCTCAGAAAGTTCATCACGCTGACGCGATAAAATTTCTAATTGATTTTCACGCGCAGCACGACCAAAAAGCGGAATTTCAGGGTAGCGAGAATAACGCCATTGTCTATCAGTACTTTTGATAAGAACCGCTTTATCCATCTCTTGAGCATTAAATACACTATCATCGAAAGATTGTGGGTCACCTTCGATAAAATAGAGATCTTCAGGGCAATCTTCTAATGTTTCTAATTGTTCCTGAATCAACGAGAGATCTTGCACAACAATTGCGTGACGTGCAGGGCCATATAATGCAGAGAAATAAGGCGCATCGTCTAACGTAATATCATCATAAATTTCTGATAATAAAACACCATTAAAACGTTCCGCTAATGTAATTAAACGTCCGTCTTCTGCACCACTTGGCTGACTTAAACGTTCAATTTGTGCTTCAATCTGCTGTTTACGAGTTGCAGTTTCATCACGTAATACGGTTGCTTCACGCTCTTTCTCAAGTAACTGTTGCATATATTCTGTTACTTGATGACCCGTTTCAAAAGATTGACGAGTCTGTTCACATAATTGTGTTAACGCATCTTGTGCAGCAAGCCATGCGGGTGCTTGTTTTTTCAGCTTTTCAATTTGTTGTTTAAGTTGATCCAGCTCTTGGCGCATTTGCATGCGGTGTTCGCCAGACTCATTAACATAATCGCTAAGCTCTTCAATTTTGGCTTCTAACTCATCTTGAAGAATTAACAAATCATCAGGCTCCATCGACTTGCCATGATGTTTGTTAAACTCTTCAAGCTGGCGCTCTGCACTATTTCGTTGATGCAGGCGTTGCTCTAATTCTGCCAACTGCATGCGAATAGGATGAACCCTATCCGCTTGATGTCGATGAGAAGACCATTCACGTAATGCTGTTTTTGCCGCATCCCATGCATTTTGACGTTCAACCTCACCTACAATTGAACTTACCAGTTTATAGGCTTGATCAAATTGCGTTTTAGCCGCTTCAGAAACATTGAGTTTCTGTTCCATAGAGAGTAATGAATGCGTAATGTTTTGAATTTTGGCTTGAATACGTTCAGCCCATTGTTCAGCATTTTTCTCGTCTAAATCCGCAATATCACACTGTGCTTTAGCGCGCTCTAACGCTTGTACAGCTTGACGATATTGAATAGCACGCGTCTGTTGTACGTCTAATGCTTGTTGATAATCTGCCAACTGATTTTTCAGTTCATCAACTTCTTCTTCAGCAGACTCCACGCGCGCTTCAAGCTCTTCTTTCTTAGAAGCTGCTTCTTCAACAACTTCACTTTGTTCTTCTAAGCGAAAAGTGATTTCTTCGACATCGGCAACATAGCGGTCAATTTTTTCTTGTTGGCGAACCGCATTTTGCACTAAGTTTAGTCGGTCGCTTGCCGCTTGATAATCGGCTTCAAGATCAGAAGATAACGCTTGTTGCTCTTCTAGCTCTTTTCCCATTTCAACAAAACGATACGCTTCGTTATTAATGGATTTACGCTGACTCCATAATTCACGACGTACTTCTAAAGCTTCATCAAGATGAACACGTCGTTCGTTAGCATGGCGCATATAGTCAGCTGCAACATAAGATGTCGCTTCTGTAATTAAATGCTTAAATAAGTCACGATCAGATTGAGTGACTCGAATAGCTTCAAGCGTCATTCGGTTTTCACGTAATGCGCCTTCCATATCTTGGAAAGCTTTTCTTACACCACTATTCTCAGGTAGTAAATAATCACGTAAAGAGCGTGTAATCGCACTTGAAATACCGCCATACAATGAGGCTTCAATTAAACGATAGAATTTGGCACGATCACTTGCTGAGCGTAAACGTTTAGGAATAACCCCTAAATCAAACATCACCGCGTGGAAATCAGTGATAGAGTTAAATTGTCTAAAAACAACCCCATCAATGGCTTCAACTTTTTCTTTTAATTCATTAAGCGGTAAAACACGGGCTTGGCGATCTGCAACAGCTTGCGTTAAAATTTCTGTTGGATTTTCTGCCATTGGCAGCCCTTGGATCATAAAGGGTTTGATATCAACTTTCTTATCACGTCCTGCAATTTGCTGTAAGCGAACACCGACCACAGCACGTAAGTGACGCGAGTTGATCACATCTAATACGGCATAACACACACCAGGGCGCAATTTCCCGTATAACCCTTTATCACGAGATCCACTTGTCGATCCTGCTTCTGTGGTATTACGGAAATGAAGCAAAGTAAGATCAGGGATCATAGCTGTGATAAATGCAGCCATAGTGGTTGATTTACCCGCACCATTACCACCTGATAACGTAGTCACCAACTCATCTAAATCAAAAGTACGAGCAAAGAACCCATTCCAGTTGATAAGTGTTAATGAGCGAAATTTTCCCCGTTCAATCATTTATTTTCTCCCTCCGCATCATCTTCACTGGATTGTAATTGCTCATCTTCATTTTCTTCATCGTCGTTAAGTGTTTCTGAGCTATCTTCAAGCGCCATTGCTTCACCATCACGGATCATGCGCATTTGAGCCTCAAGCGGATTATCACCACTACGCACATCTGCACCAAAACGGAAAACAGATTCTGTGATCGAGAAACGCTGCATATCATTTAATAAGAATGAAATCATGCCTAAACGACGTAAACGATTTAACGAGGTTCTTATTTTTTCTTGTAATTTTTGCAAATCAAGATCAGAACCTGTTGAGCGTTGATTCACTAAACGTAAAAGTTTGGTTTCATCTGCTAATGTTCTTAATTCATCGAACAGCTCTTGAACGGTGAATATTCCCTGATTGGCTAACCGCTCAGGGCTAAGGTAGAGATAACAAAGAATTTTTCCCACCAGCATATCCATTTCAGAGAGGACAGAGCGTGGAATAAGTGTGGTTGAACGCGGTCGCAAATAGAAGAATCCTTCTGGCGCTCGGATTAATTCGACGTTATAACGCGCATAAAAGTCTGATAACTCATCTTGAAAATCCATCAAAAAAGCATGATTATCCAGAGAGTCTATACCGATATGTCGACCTGCACGTAACTGGCTATCCAGTTCAGGAAAAAGTGAGTTCGCTAATGCCTGCGCCAGTTTTGCTGGCATAAATTGTTCAGTATGTATCGATGACATGCGCTTGTACCTTAGCTCCATATTCGTTAATTTCTGACCATTTTGCAGGTAATCCTGCGAGCTCAGCTTTCGCTACACCTAATCGTACTGCTTGATCAATGACAATACGTGCAACATCGAAATGTTTCTGTTGCGGATAACGATTAAGATATTCAACTAACACTGAACTGAGATCTAATGCTCTTTGTTCTAATTTGTAAGAAGCAAGCTCTTGCTCTACCCATTGCGCTATCTGTTCGTTCACTTCACTGAACATTTGATATTCAAGCTCTTCGGGTAACTCACCCGTGACTTCTTCATCACGTAGAACCAGTTCTTCATCACGCATATCAAACAACCGATCAGCATTAGCGTAAGTTAATGCCCACGGGTTGTCGAAATAGGTTTGTACGGATTGACGTAAACGGCGAGAGAAAATACGATTTTTATCCATATCAATCGCTGTACGAATAAATTTATGGACATGTCTGTCGTATCCAATCCATAAATCAATAGATTGCTGACCCCAACTAATAATGCGGTCTAACTTACTTTGAAGTTCAAATACTAATGTATCTATTTGCTCAACATGGCCCGTATTCATGTTTGCTTCCTGAATACGTAAGAGATTGGCTTGAAGTTTGTCGCCAGCTGCTTCAAGCGTATCTTGTAGCTCTCTTAATGTACCAGATGTTTCAGATAACAGCTGTTCACAGCTTGAAATAGCCGCTTGCCAATCTTGGTTTAATAACGCAGCAATATCTTCTTTTACTGTATTTTGCTGCTCATCCATAATTCGCTGAGATAAATCAATGCTATCGAAAATTTCCGCCACTGAATACTTTAGAGGCGCGAAAACATTACGATGCCAATGATATTCATCACCGCCGTCTTCAGCAGAGCTTGCCGCTGAATCAAGCTCACCCGCCACAATAGAAAGTTGCATAGATAAGCGCAATGATGAAAATTCGCGTTGGCGAATATAGTAATCACTAATTCCAATACCCAACGGGGTTAAACGGTATATTGCATTACCTTCTACCAATTCACTGGTAAAACGGTTAAAAAGCCGCTGCTTTACCATGTCATTAATGGCATTATTCGCGCGAACTTGTATTGATTCTGCTGGTTGTTCGAAGCCTTTACACACTTCCCTAAAGGCATCAATTAACTCCCCTTCACTGATTTCGCCATCAAGGCGCTCGCTGTTTAATACAGCGACAGCCATCAAAAAAGCTAATCTTTCTGGTGGCAGTGAGATTGAGAAATCATTTTTTCTCGCCCAAGACACTAACTCAGGAACGGTCTGGGTAAAATCACTCATAGTACATCCTTAATTTACACGCTTTTGTGCCATGACATGAATGTAACGCCCCAGACTGATATAGGGCTCTTGCCGACAATATCGTTGCTCTAATGCAAGCAACGATGGAAAATCTTTATTTTGTAACTGACGACTTTGCAAATAATCATGGAAAACACGAACACCCGTTTTTCCCAATATTGTCATCGAAAACTCATCTAACCATTGATAAACATCTTCTGGTTGTAATGGATTTTGAGGTGATAGCGATTTTTTTCTTCTACGTGGGATCTCAGGATTTGCCAGATGAAAATTCCCTAAAATCGCATTTCTCATGACAATACCATTCGCATTGTAAAACATTAGCGATAAGATACCATTAGGTAGCAACATATCGGTAAGAACATTTACTGCGTCTTTCTGATCCGTGATCCATTCCAATACTGCATGAAATAGAATTAAGTCAACCCCTTCATCTATATGCTCTTTAATCTCTTGAGCCGCACAACAAATAAACATCATGTTCTCGATGACACCCTCTTCAATCGCAGCTTCTTGTGCGCGATTAAGCATCTCTTGTGATAAATCACATAAGATAATTTGGTGTCCTAATTTAGCAAGCTGACGAGAGAAATAACCTTCACCTCCACCTGCATCTAAAATACGCAAACTTCGGTTAGGTAAAAGGGTCAATAATTGTTGTAAATCTTCCCAAATCACCGCTTGACGTATTTTACCCTTTGTTGTGCCATAGATATTGCGGGAGAATTTATCTGCAATATCGTCAAAATTACGATCTGACATTAAAACGCCTCATGATAACAACTTACTACTTGCGCTCTCTGCGTTCTGATAAATTCAAAAATATGAGACACTGTACATAAATAAAGACGGCAATTTTACCAGTGTTCTATGATACTGACTGTTTTCTCTAAAGAAATAAGTCATGAATCAGACTATTCGCAAAGCGCAGTACAAATATAACGCTTATTAATGAAAAAATTAACGTTCAAACGTTTATCGTTTTATAAATAATTAAACGGTTCTTTATTTCTATTGATGAAAACTTAGTGAATCGTTGTTGTGTTAGCTATTTTGACACAACGTCTTGGAATTCCCCTAGTTTTCACTAAACTTTCGCTATCAATTGCATGTATTTCACTCAATCTAGGATGATTTATGCTGTTTTTGCTCAAAAAATATGTTGCAGGCTTTCTGATGCCCTTGCCTTTGCTCTTATTAATCGCCTTTTTTGCATTAGCACTACTTTGGTTTACACGTTGGCAAAAAACCGGAAAAAGCCTACTCACTGTTGCGCTTGTTCTGTTAACTATTCTAGGCATACAACCTGTTGCCGATACACTATTAATGCCAAGTGAAAAAGAGTATCAAGCTCGTTATGAATTACGAGAAAATTCGCAACAAGATGTGAACTACATTGTTGTTTTAGGTGGTGGATTTACTTATAACCCAGAATGGGCACCAAGTTCTAATCTTCTTAACAATAGTTTGTTTCGTGTTGCTGAAGGTGTAAGACTTTATTATCGCAATCCCAATTCGACACTGATTTTTACAGGGGGAGCAGGTGTTAATCAGATAAGTAGTGCAGAGGTAGCGGCTCAGGTGGCACAATCTTTAGGTGTACCTGCGGATAAAACTATCGCACTATCAACACCGAAAGATACAGAAGAAGAAGCCTATGAAGTTGATAAATTAATTGGAAAGAAACCATTTTTGCTTGTGACGTCTGCCAACCATTTAGCACGCGCTGAACGTTTCTTTTTAGCACGAGGCATGAACCCTATCGTTGCGCCAGCTAACCAATTGGCTATCACTTCACCATTACATCCTTGGGAGAAATATTTTCCCTCCGCCACTTATTTTCAACACAGTGAACGTGCATGGTATGAGTTTTTAGGATCGATGTGGCAATCAATAAAACCGACTGGACAACCCGCCACTATTCCTGAAAATGAAGATCATCAATCTGATAAAGAAAAAAGCTAATAATTAAAAATATCTTTGCTGACTGAGACAAAAACGGCACTTAAATAAAATTAAGTGCCGTTGATATTATTTGTTGTCGCTCAAAGACTAAAATTCTTGGTTAAGCGCTCGATATGCCGCTCTTGCTGCGACAAGATCATCTTGTGTATCTACACCCACACCAGGAACTTCTAATGCTTTTGCAACATGGATTTTTTCGCCATACCACAGCACACGCAGTTGCTCTAACATTTCAATAGATTCTAATGGGCTTGGTTCCCAAGTAATATATCGACGTATAAAGCCCGCACGGTAAGCATAGATGCCAATATGGCGAAGATAATGCTCACCAATTTCATCATGTGATAAATTAAAACGGTCTCTTTCCCAAGGAATGGTTGCACGAGAGAAATAAAGTGCAAAACCTTTTGCATCCATCACGACTTTCACCGCGTTAGGATTAAAAGCTTCTTTTGAGTCAACAATAGGCACCGCTAATGTTGCCATTCCTGCACCACAATTTGCTAAGTTTTCAGCAACTTGGGTAATAATAGCGGGTGGAATAAGAGGCTCATCACCTTGTACGTTAACGATTATTTCATCATCTGCAAATTGATATTTTTCAATGACTTCTGCTAAACGTTCTGTACCTGAATGGTGATCTTCGCGAGTCATACACGCTTCCCCGCCCGCTTTTTCAACTGCTGCAACAACATCTAAGTTATCGGTTGCAACAATGACGCGGTTTGCACCAGAGCGCATAGCCTGTTCCATCACACGAACAATCATAGGTTTGCCATGAATATCCGCGAGGGGTTTACCCGGTAAACGGGTCGATGCATATCGACCTGGGATAATGACCGTGAACATGAAGTTACTTTTCCTCTTCTAGTGATAATTCTCTTGCTTCATTCTCCAGAAGAACGGGGATATTGTCACGAACAGGATAAGCTAAATGATCAATTTTGCAGATAAGCTCTGAGTTTTCTTTATCAAAGATAAGTTTGCCGTGGCAAACTGGGCAAGCAATAATTTCAAGTAAGCGGTGATCCATTTTGTCCCTCTCAAGGGTTAATCATTTTATATGGCAAAAGGATATCATAAGGAAGGATCAGCGTTAATACTCAAAACCTCTCGTTTAGTGATAATTCGAAAATTATTTTATTTATTAATAAATTTATTATTTTCTCTTTTACTATAAGCAACAAAAAAGCCACATTAGTGTGGCTTTTTATCGTTGAGTCTGCAACATCATTAATAAAGAATTACATTCAGCTTTTATTGATAATAATTTAACCTTTTTATTATCTTTATTGCATTCTAATTAACGAAATGACTCTTTTATATTACTTATTCAGCTTGATGGTAAACTATTTCCGCCTACCTACCTAAAAATAGGCATAAACGATAATTTAATCTCAATGTTAAACTACCGTTTTATCTACAACTTTAACAAGGCTAAACCTTATTTAAAATCCAATAACATCAGCGGCTTCTAAACCTGCTGCTGTTCTGATAACAGAAAACTCAACGTCTTGACCTTCTGTTAATGCTTTATTTTTTGTATTGGCAATCGCTTTTTTATTGACATAAACTTCTTGTTCAATGTCTCTTGCAACAATAAGACCATAACCCTTGTTATTGTCAAACCATTTTACGCGACCCATTCTTAATTGTAATGTCATGATAGATAAACTCCTTTTGTTCTTTGTATAGTTTTATTTTCCTATACAAATGCATCCTACTTTTTATTAAGTCTTCTTATATAAAACCCCAATTAAATTCTGAACACATTAATTTAAGTAGTGCATTTTATTATTCAATATAAATGTTCAAAATCGTGATAGCTAAGCTTAATAAATATCTTAAAGCACAATAAATATTTACAGTATCAATATGACAAAAAGATGACATGTTGATATTTATTGAGCACTGATAAAAAAGATAACCGAATATAGAGATAACTAGTCACCATCAAAAATGGTTTTTATTATTCATAGTGCACAAAAGCCAACGCTATTCACTGCACAAAATATTAACCCTACATTCAAGATCCACAAACTCTCCACACAAGGCTTTTGAGTAGATAGGGTAATTGCGAGTTAAATTGAACTACGACAAAAGCGATATGCAACTGTAGGTAGGTAATCTTTTATGTAACGCTATCCTGATTTCCACTATAAATATCATTGTTTCAGATCAGATACAAGTTTTTTTCGAGCCGTAAATTAAATTGCTGACTTGTTTTAGCACAGATTGACTATTTAATTCAGCGCTAACGGGTAAATACCACCAATTATCTTGCGCAAAATGCTGACATTTAACGGCATCTTTTTCTGTCATAATAAGGGGTTCTAAATCTGGCGTTAGATCCTGTAATTCTTGAGCGCTATAATCACTATGATCACTAAATGCTTTTGTTGTGATTAACTCTATCCCTTTTTCATGTAAAGAGTTAAAGAATCGAGGTGGATGACCAATTCCAGCAATAGCAACAGCCTTCTTAATTTGCTGAACAGGTTTCTTTTCTCCCGTTTTAAGATTAACAGCAATATCACCTTCCAGTACCATGCTTATCTCGTTACCTTGGCTTACTCCGCCATTAACGATAATTGCATCTACTGAATTTAAGCGCCCTGCACGCTCCCGCATAGGTCCTGCTGGTAACCACCAACCATTGCCAAACCGACGTTGGCCATCAATAACAACAATTTCATAATCACGCTGTAATGCATAATGCTGTAAACCATCATCAGTGATGATCACATCAAGCTCATATTGAGCTAATAACGCTTTTACTGCATCTCGTCGATTAGGTGCAACCGCAACGGGAGCACCTGTTCGATGATGAATCAATACAGGTTCATCACCTGCCATAGAAGGTGATGTATCGGATGTCAAAAGTAATGGATAATGGTCTGATTTCCCGCCGTAACCACGAGACACAACACCTGGTTTAAATCCCTGCTGTATTAATTGCTCAACAAGCCATATCACAACAGGTGTTTTACCATTCCCACCTGCAGTTAAGTTGCCAACAACCACAACAGGAACAGGGGCTTTCCATGATGCTAACCACCCTTTTTGATATGCAAAACGCCTTAACAGTGTGATCGCACCATACAACCATGAGAATGGAAGCAATAGGATATAAAACCAAGATTTACCAGACCAAATCCGTTCAATCATTTGCCAAATTGCATCCTATGAAGTTGAGCATAAATACCTTTTTTCTCAATCAAATCAAGATGTGCGCCGCGTTCAATAATTTCACCGTCTTCAATAACTAATATTTCATCCGCTTTCTCAATCGTTGATAAACGGTGAGCAATCACTAAAGAAGTTCTATTCTTCTGTAATTCATCAAGTGCTGACTGGATAGCACGCTCTGATTCTGTATCTAGTGCTGATGTTGCCTCATCAAGAATAAGAATTGGTGAATCTCGCAATAACGCTCTTGCAATTGCAATACGCTGACGTTGTCCGCCTGAAAGTAGCACACCATTTTCACCAATTTCAGTATCTAAGCCTTTATCCATTTTTTGGATAAAATCCATCGCATGTGCCATTTTCGCCGCTTTTTCAATATCTTCACGGGTATACTGATCTTCACAAGCATAGACAATATTGTTTGCTACAGTTTCATTAAAAAGATGCACATTTTGAGAAACCAGAGCCACTTGATTACGCAAAGATTTCAATGTGTATTCACGAATATCATGACCATTAATCAATATCTCACCTTCATTAATGTCATAAAAACGTGTGATCAGGTTTGCAATCGTAGATTTACCCGAACCTGAGCGTCCAACTAATGCAACAGTTTTCCCAGCTGGAATAGTAAATGACATATTTTTTAAAGCTGGTGTATCTTTCGTCACATATTGGAAAGTGACATTGCGAAACTCAATATCACCAGTCGGTTTCTTCAGCTCTAATTTACCTGTGTCTTTTTCTTGCTCCATATCGAGGATAGCAAATAGCGTCTGACAAGCGGCCATACCACGCTGAAATTGAGCATTCACATTAGTCAGCGATTTCAATGGACGCATTAATGCAACCATTGAGGAGAAAACAACCGTTATTGTACCAGCTGTTAATGTATCCATAATTTCAGGGAAACTTGCTGCATATAGGACAAATGCTAATGCGAAAGAAGCAATCAATTGAATAATAGGATCTGAAATTGACGACGCAACAACCATACGCATACCTTGACGGCGAATATGATTGCTCACATGGTTAAAGCGTTTATTTTCAACTTCTTGACCATTGAAAATCAGAACTTCTTTATGCCCTTTTAGCATTTGTTCTGCACTAGTTGTCACTTGCCCCATGCTATTTTGAATTCGTTTGCTGATCGTTCTAAAGCGAGTCGATACTAAACGAATAACAAAAGCAACAATAGGCGCGATAACGATAAGGATCAGAGACAATTGCCAGCTATAGTAAAACATCAAACAGAATAGCCCGATGATATAGGCACCTTCACGTACAACAGTAATTAATGCACCTGATGATGAAGAGGCAACTTGTTCTGAATCATATGTGATACGGGAGAGTAAAGTCCCTGTTGATTGCTGATCGAAAAAGCTCACCGGCATTCCCATAATATGGGAAAACAGTCGGCGACGCATATTCATTACCACTTTTCCTGATACCCAAGAAAGACAGTAACTTGAAATAAAGTTAGATATACCACGCAGAACTATCAGTCCAATAACGGCAAAAGGCATCCATTTTAATACGTCATTACTCGCTTTACCAAAACCTTCATCAAGAAGCGGTTTTAATAAAGAAATCATAAATGCATCCACGCCCGCATTGATAATTAATGCAATTGCAGCAGTGATTAAACCCGCTTTGAAAAGTCGGATCATTGGCCATAGGCGGCGGAATGTTTGCCACGTTGATAGATCTATATCATTCATATATATTACCAAACTTTTAATAATTAGCCGGACATTCTACTCGGGAAACGTCAAAATACCAAACCACTGATGATACCAACGAGGTAAAATATCTCGTCTATAGGTAAATACATCAATATTATCTTGATTAAACTCGATAGAAACTTGCCCACTAATAGAGGTTGTTAGCCAATTAATAGCTTCTTTTTTATAGCGATGATGTACTTTATCAGAAGGTAAACGCCAAGGGCTATAACGAGCAGCAGAAACAAGTGCAATTTTTGGTGATACAGCTTGAATAAACATCAATGTGGATGATGTTTGACTACCATGATGAGGGACTTGTAAAACATCTGCTTTCAGTTGTTCTTTTTTTACTCTTACCAATTGAGCTTCAGCTTCTTTCTCTATATCTCCAGTCAAAAGAATATTGTGTTTACCATCGCTGACATTAATTACACAGGATTGATTATTCTTCGGAGAAAGTGATTTATTCAGTGGCCATAATGCATCAAATTGAAGCTCTTTCCACTGCCATGATTTATTGCTTAAGCAAGGTAAATGCGAAGGATCGTCAAAACTACTACGAATGCTTAAGTTAGGATAAGCTTTTATTAAATCTTTAATACCACCCGTATGATCAAGATGATCATGACTAATTATCAATGCAACGGGTTTAAGTCGATGGCTTTTTAAATAAGGAATAATGACACTTTTTGCAATTGAACCACCACTTTTCCAACGTATTCCAGTGTCATAAATAATTGCCTCTCCTTCTTTTTCAATAATAATCGCTAAACCATGCCCAACATCTAGCATAGACATTCGCCATTGATAGCGTGAAGAAGCGGCGAATTCACAATATAAAATAGTAGCAATAGCCACAATACAAATAAAATGATGATACCACCATGACATTTTGATGACTAAAATAATACCAATTCCCAAAAATCCTAATAATAAGGGGATAGCGCCGCTATCTTGCCAAAATGGTAAAAATAATGGAGCACACCAAAAAGCAAGGTTAATTGAAAGATCAACCCAATGCCAAATTATCGGTTGAAAAAATGAGAGAAAAAATGTCAATAATCCAAGCATTATTAATGGTACGGTAATAAAAGAAATAACAGGAACCGCCCATAAATTAACAATAATACTAAAAAAATTAGCACCACTAAATAAATATAATTGAAATGGTAATAAAATAATTAATAAACCAAATTGTAAATGTACTAATCTTAAAATAAACCACCGTTTTTGATAATTATATTTAGCTTTTAATGGGTACATCCAATACCAAAAAATAATGGCGAATATAGCAGAAAATGAGAGCCAGAAACTGGCTGAAAGTATAGAAAGAGGTTCAACAATAAGAATGAGTACAGCACTCCAAAGTGCCCATTGCCACGGTAAAAATAATCGGCTCCCCCAATGCAAAATAACCCAAACGGTTAATCCAATAACAGCTCTTGTTGCTGGTATTCCCCAACCCGATAACGCGGCATAGAAAACACCACATAGCCAAGCTATAACTAATGGAAATTGTGGATTAATCCATCTAATAGGAAAAAGAAATTGAATACCTCTTGCAATAACCCAACCAGCAAAGGCAGCTAAACCTATATGTAAACCCGATATCACAATTAAATGTGCAACTCCTGTTTTCATATAGAGATCTTTTTTTTCAGGTTCGATATATCGCTTATCACCTAAGACTAAAGCAATTATTTCACCTTTATTTTTTGCTGTTTGCCAATAAGCTGAGATGGTCTGAATAAGCTGAATACGCAGTGATATATCATCTCGGATAAACTTAGCCGTCATCACTTTACCCGTTAGAGTTTCTTTCATAGAAACGGCATATTTTTGGCTATCAAACCCACCTTCATTTAAATAGCTATGTACAGCTCTGAATTGAATCTTAAGCTTCCAATATTGCCCTACCGCTATATTTTTAGGCGGATTTCGCCAATACACGTTAGCGTAAACAGATGATGAAAAGAGCGTTTTTTTCGTAATAGGTATTTTGATAATAATATTACCATCTGCTAATTGGCGATATCCCATAACTTTGGTTTCAAATGTTGCCATATTATCAGCAAACTGTTCCGTTCTCGTCATTAACGATGACGCAGCCATATTTGAATAAACCCAGAAAAACAGAAATATTGCTAAAAATCGGAATGAGCAAAAAGGAACAAATAATAGAAATAGAGCAACTAGAATAATAATAGAATAAATAGTTTGGCTAAAAAGTGTATGTTGAGCTAATAACGGTAAGCAACCTAATATCATTGCTAAAGCAATATTATCTAAAGTTAACTTTGTGAAATAGAGTTTTTGAAAATAGGTTGAATGAAAGCACCTCCATTTTATTGATACCACCCTTAACTCAAAAAAGTTTATTATTCGATTCAATAAAATCATTTTCAGCATCCTTACCTTCAATCATTCTTTAAATATCATGATATTACCATTCAGTTAAAGAAAGACGTTTAGGTCATTTTTTAGCGATGCTTTATAAAAAGAAAAAGATCTCTTGTTGCATACAATGAATTTTGAGAAGAAACTCGTAAAAAGCCAAACAACTAAGTGATACAGGTAATTAAATAGAGAAATTACAACTAAAGCAGAATACAGTAGTAAAGAAGAAGTAAGAAAGGTAGGTACTAGTGGGATAAAGTAAATAGAGCAAATCAATCAATTCAAGATCAGAGATTGAAGAAGATTAGAGAGCAGAAAAATACGCTAAAAGTCATAATAATTGGTAATAAAAAAACGGCACCTAAGCACCGTTTTTGAGAAAGTTAACTAACATCGTGCCATTTCGACAGGAGTTATTATTCCGTATAAATGTTTACACGGTCACGTAACTCTTTACCTGGCTTAAAGTGTGGAACGTATTTACCTTCCAGATCTACTTTATCACCAGTCTTCGGGTTACGACCCGTACGCGGCGCACGGTAGTGTAGAGAAAAACTGCCGAATCCGCGGACTTCGATACGCTCACCATCAGCTAAAGTATCAGCCATATGATCAAGCATTTCTTTTACAGCTTCTTCAACCGTCTTAGCCGAAAGATGAGATTGTAGGCCTGCAAGTCTCTCGATTAACTCAGACTTGGTCATATTACCTCCCTAAACTACCGATAAATAGGCAACGATTAACGTTGCCTTCCGTTAATAACTTAAATTATTCGCCTTTAGCTGCTTTGAAAGCTTCAGCCATAGCGTTGTTTGAAAAACCAACTTCTTCTTTGTTGTTTACAGAAGCGATAGCGTCTTTCTCGTCTGCTTCGTCCTTAGCACGAACAGATAAGTTGATAACGCGGTTTTTACGGTCAACGCCAGTGTATTTAGCTTCTACAGCTTCGCCAACATTCAGAACCAGAGTTGCATCTTCAACGCGGTCACGTGAAGCTTCTGAAGCACGCAGGTAACCTTCAACACCGTCAGCTAATTCTACAGTTGCGCCTTTAGCGTCAACAGCAGTTACTTTACCAGAAACAATAGCACCTTTTTTGTGAGCAGACAGGTAATTATTGAATGGATCTTCTGATAATTGTTTAACGCCCAGTGAGATACGTTCACGTTCAGCATCAACTTGCAGAACTACAGCAGCGATTTCGTCGCCTTTTTTGTATTCACGAACTGCTTCTTCACCTGCAACATTCCAAGAAATGTCAGATAGATGAACCAGACCATCAATACCGCCGTCTAAACCGATGAAGATACCGAAGTCAGTGATAGACTTGATTTTACCTTCAACACGGTCGTTCTTGTTGTGAGTTTCTGCGAACTGCTGCCATGGGTTAGATTTGCACTGTTTCAGACCCAGTGAAATACGACGACGTTCTTCATCGATGTCAAGAACCATAACTTCAACAACATCACCAACGTTAACAACTTTAGATGGGTGAATGTTTTTGTTAGTCCAATCCATTTCAGAAACGTGTACCAGACCTTCAACGCCTTCTTCGATTTCTACGAAGCAACCGTAATCAGTCAGGTTAGTTACACGACCAGTCAGTTTAGTACCTTCTGGATAACGTTTAGCGATAGCTACCCATGGATCTTCGCCCAGTTGTTTCAGACCTAATGATACGCGAGTACGTTCACGGTCGAATTTCAGGACTTTAACAGTGATTTCGTCGCCAACATTGACAATTTCGCTTGGGTGTTTAACACGTTTCCAAGCCATGTCAGTGATGTGCAGTAAGCCGTCAACACCGCCCAGATCAACGAATGCACCGTAGTCAGTAAGGTTCTTAACGATACCTTTAACTTCCATGCCTTCTTGCAGGTTTTCTAATAACTGATCGCGTTCTGCGCTGTTTTCAGATTCGATAACCGCACGACGAGACACAACAACGTTGTTACGTTTTTGGTCTAATTTGATGACTTTGAACTCAAGCTCTTTGTTTTCCAGATGAGTTGTATCGCGAACTGGGCGAACGTCTACCAGTGAACCTGGTAAGAACGCACGAATGCCGTTCAGTTCAACAGTGAAACCACCTTTAACTTTACCGTTGATGATACCAACAACAGTTTCGTTTTCTTCGTAAGCTTTTTCCAGCATCAGCCACGCTTCGTGACGTTTAGCTTTCTCACGAGACAGAACGGTTTCACCGAAGCCATCTTCAACCGCGTCCAGAGCAACATCAATTTCGTCGCCCACTTGGATTTCTAATTCGCCTTGAGCGTTTTTGAATTGTTCTACAGGAATAGCAGATTCTGATTTCAGACCTGCATCAACCAGAACAACGTCTTTATCGATAGCAACTACAACGCCGCGAACGATAGCGCCAGGACGAGTTTCGATTGTTTTTAGGGATTCTTCAAAGAGTTGAGCAAAAGATTCTGTCATGTTAATGATCTTCAAGTAAATTTAATTAACGTCCATTTAGCATCCGGCCGAATGGGGTTGTTTCACATACCTCGTTACATCCTTTGTGACAAGGTCATCGGGCATTGTTGTGTTTTCATTAACACGTCAACCCGATTTTGATAATTACCTAGTATAAACGAAATAAAAATTAATTACGCTGATAATTGCAGATTTTTTTTAGCATAAGTCAACGATTTTTCAATGACTTCGTCAATAGACAAGCTTGTAGAATCGAGAATTAATGCATCTTTCGCCGCAACAAGTGGCGCAACAGCGCGATTCCGGTCACGGTAATCGCGTTCTTTTATCTCGGATAAAAGGCGCTCAAAGTTAACATTAAAGCCCTTTTCCTGCAACTGTAACATGCGACGACGCGCGCGCTCTTCTGCACTCGCTTCTAGAAATATTTTTACTTGAGCATCAGGAAAAACAATTGTGCCCATATCTCGACCATCTGCAATTAAGCCCGGCGCTGTACGAAATGCGCGTTGACGACGCAGTAATGCTTCTCTTACACGAGGAAAAGTCGCAGCTTGTGATGCCGTATTCCCAACTGTTTCTGTTCGAATTTCAGTTGAAACATCTTCACCTTCAAGAATGACACTTAAGCCATTCTCATTAGGAATAAAACGTACATCTAAATTTGCAGCCAGGGGAACTAAAGCATCTTCTGAGGTGATATCAACATGGTGATGTAAAGCCGCTAATGCCAATACACGATAAATAGCGCCAGAATCGAGTAAATGCCAGCCAAACGCTTTCGCTAATGCTTGGCATAATGTTCCTTTACCTGCTCCGCTAGGCCCATCAACAGTTATAACAGGGACGATAACCGCCATGAGTTTCTCCTTTTCGTGGGCACTGCATTTCTGTATTTGTTGCTCTTATTACATTGATATAATAGGCATTGTATTCAAACAGAGAAAAACAGTATTAATATATGCGCGACATTATACGCATACAATGTATAGGAAGAAACAAGCAGATAAGCACTAAAGGGTCTTATTTAATATTATTTTTTCGAGATAGTGTATTTTTTAGAAAAATTAATCTAATCACAATAAAAAATCGGCAGTATTGTTCTTTAAAAAGTCCAATACTACCGATTTAATTGATTTAATTTTGACTCATTTTAATTAATGATTTTCACATTAATTATTACGTTGAGAAAGTGTTTCTAATTTCTCAAAATAATCAGGGAAGGTTTTTGCAGTACATCCTGGATCAAGAATAGTAATTGGCGTATCTGAAAGTGCCACCAGCGAAAAACACATCGCAATGCGGTGATCATTATAAGTTTCGATATCCGCAGTGATTAACTGTTTTGGTGGCGTTACTTTTAAGTAGTCGTGCCCTTCTTCAACTATCGCACCTACTTTTTGTAACTCTGCTGCCATTGCCGCTAATCGGTCAGTTTCTTTTACACGCCAGTTATAGATATTACGGATAACAGTCTCACCTTCAGCAAAAAGTGCCGTGGTAGCAATGGTCATTGCTGCATCAGGGATAGTATTCATATCCATATCAATGCCTTTTAACGTTCCACGCTCACACTCTATATAGTCATCACCCCAGCGTACTTTTGCGCCCATTTTTTCAAGCACAGAAGCAAAATGGATATCCCCTTGTAAGCTATTTTTACCTATACCTGTAACTCGTACAGTGCCACCTTTAATGGCAGCAGCGGCTAAAAAGTAAGAAGCAGATGAAGCATCACCTTCTACAAGGTACTTTTCTGGTGATTGATATTGCTGCCCACCTTTTATAACAAAGCGTTGGTAGTCTTGATTTTCAATTTTCCCACCAAAGGTATTAATTAATGCTAAGGTAATATCAATGTAAGGTTTTGATACTAATTCGCCTTTAATAGTGATAATAGTATCTTGCTCAGCTAAAGGTGCCGTCATTAATAATGCAGTCAAAAATTGGCTAGAAACACGCCCATCAACCTCAACATTACCACCTAAAAAACCACCACATAAGCGAATTGGCGGATAATCTGTCTGTTCAAGGTAGTCAATTTTTGCGCCACCTTGGCGTAAAGCGTCAACTAAATGCCCAATTGGACGCTCTTTCATACGAGGTTCACCCGTAAGAATAATATCGTGCTCACCAAGACTTAATGCAGCCGCTAATGGGCGCATTGCTGTACCTGCATTACCTAAAAAGAGCTCTAATGGCGAATTTGTTTTAAACTTTCCCTCGAGCCCTTCAATATCACATACCGTATTGTTATTTGATAATTGATATTGCACACCTAACGCTTTTAATGCATTAAGCATATGACGAATATCATCACTATCTAATAAGTTGGTTAGACGAGTTTTACCTTTAGCTAAAGCCGCTAATAACAACGCACGGTTAGAGACACTTTTTGATCCTGGTAAATTAATAACACCTTCGATATGAGCGATAGGTTGTAATGTTAACGATTCCATAAACAGGTAAAAACTCCAATAGACAAATAAATTAAGAGGGATGTTATTTAATTAAATATAAAATTATTTAGATACTTATATTTTTATTTATTAATTCTGCACTAAGTAATTCAATTTTAATTATTAACATCTTGAATATTGAATGAATAAGAAAACCTGTATGTTAAGCAGATTTTCTTATTCTAAATTTTATTTCTTACGCATGGCGACGTTCAAAATCAGCCATAAAGTCAACTAATGCTTGAACACCTTCCAATGGCATTGCGTTATAAATTGAAGCACGCATACCACCTGATACACGGTGACCTTTTAATGCGACTAAACCTTGCGCTTCTGCCTCTTTTAGGAATACAGAATCCAACTCAGGAGAAGACATTTGGAAAGGTACATTCATTAGTGAACGATTCTCTGTGGCAACACGATTGATATAGAAATCACTATTATCAATTGCACTATAAAGAAGCGCTGCTTTTTCATAGTTACGTTTTGCCATCTCTTGCAAACCACCTTGCTCTTTCAGCCATTTAAAGACCATACCTGATAAATACCAAGCAAAGGTAGGTGGTGTATTAAACATGGAATCATTTTCAGCAAGCACAGTGTAATCAAACACGGAAGGCGTTTCTTTACGCGCTTTACCTAATAGATCTTCACGAATAATGACAATCGTTAAACCCGCAGGACCAATATTCTTTTGTGCACCCGCGTAGATAACACCAAAACGGCTAACATCTATCGGTTGAGATAAAATAGAAGATGAATAGTCAGCAATAACAATTTTGCTGTCATCAAAATCTGGCTCTTCATGAATGGCAATACCATCAATGGTTTCATTTGGGCAATAATGCACATAAGCAGCATCAGCACTTAATTGCCACTCTTTCATTGGCTTAACGCCAATTTTGCCATCAATTTCTGTTTTAATTTTAATGATATTCGGCGAACAATATTTTTCAGCTTCTTCGGCTGCACTTTTAGCCCAATAACCACCATCAATATAATCAGCGCTTGCTTTATCGCCTAATAAATTGAGAGGTAAAGCAGCAAAATGGCCACGAGCACCACCGTGGCAAAAAAGAATTTTATAGTTTTCTGGCACATTGAGAAGATCGCGAAGATCTTGTTCTGCCTGATGAGCAACCTCAAGAAACTCTTTACTGCGGTGGCTAATTTCCATAACCGAACGCCCAAGTTCATGCCAGTTGCATAATTCTAATTCTGCACGACGAAGGACTTCTGCCGGTAACATAGCCGGACCTGCACTAAAGTTATATACCTGACTCATTCAAATTCACCCTATCTGAATATGTTTTTACAAAATGACCTTTATCGGTTGTATCATTCCCGTTAAATTGGCGCAATGATTATTGTGAACTAACGCATAATATGCAGAGCATAAAAATAATGGTTAGGAGTGTTTTATGTCGGGGAGTGTAAATAAAAAAGAAGAAGCGAGCTGGGGAATGCTTCTTCATGGAAAAAATAGTCTAAAATCGCTCGCTTTGGCAGGAGGTGTCGCATTACATGCAATTAATGTCTATATTACGATCACAACGCTACCTTCAATTGTACGTGATATTGGTGGGCTTAATTTATATGCATGGAACACCACTGTTTTTATTCTGGCTTCAATTCTCTCTTCTGCATTAACTTCTCGATTACTGAGCGTACTTGCACCCCGCAATAGTTATCTTTTTGCCACAATTTGCTTTTTAGCAGGTTCTGTTATTTGTGCGACAGCACCCTCAATGCAGATATTACTTTTAGGGCGATTTATTCAAGGAGCTGGCGGAGGAATGTTGCTGGCTCTTGCTTACTCTTTAGTTCGGGTCATGTTTCCTCAACCACTTTGGTCTAGAGCCATGGCATTAATGTCTAGCATGTGGGGAATATCAACACTATTAGGCCCTGCGCTAGGTGGAATATTTGCTGAATATGATGTTTGGCGCGGTGCATTTTGGTCTATTTTATTTGTAGGTATTCCTTACGCTATTTTATTATTTACTATTCTTCCTACCGAAAATAATGCTGATAATATCGTCGCGAAAACCCCATTACCTTATCAGCAGCTTATTTTATTAATGCTTGCTGTATTATCTATTTCTATTGGTAGTCTTTATAACGTTATTTTATATAACGCCTTATCCTTTATATTTGCTTTTATCTTTATTCTCCTGTTAGTCAATATTGATAAAAAATCAAATGATGGCTTATTTCCTAGAGGGACATTTTCTTTTTCTGCACCGTTAGCACCCATATATCTCACAATGGCTTTATTAGGGATTAGTGTACAAACAGAAGTCTTTGTGCCCTATTTCTTGCAAATTATCCATAATGTTACCCCACTACTTTCAGGTTATTTAGCGGCATTGGTTGGTGCGGGTTGGTCTTTCTCTGCCATTGTGTCTTCATCAAGTAAACAATCTACTGCACAGCGGTTAATGCGTTTTGGCCCAATGATTAATTTTTCAGCCATTGTGATCCTCGGTTTATTTATCTCTAATGTTTTAACCGTACCTTATGGGCAGATTATCATTATTTGTATCGCTCTCTTTTTTACAGGTGCCGGAATTGGTATGGCATGGCCTCATTATTTAACCCGTGTTTTACACGTTTCTCAGGGACAAGAAGCTCAAAAAGCGGCAACATCCATTACCACTATTCAATTGTTTTCAACAGCTGTCGGTGCATCTATTTCAGGGACTGTGGTTAATATGGCAGGGTTAACAGATCCAGGAGGTATTCTTGGCGCGCAAAATGCTGCACATTGGCTGTTTATTGTGTTTGCTTTTACGCCGTTTGTGGCGTTTTTTACAGCGAAAGTTGTGGTATCTAGCGCTAAAAAGAATCAATGAATATGATGTGATTTTTAATATAACAAAGCCTCACGAATGAGGCCTTGTTATTATTTAGACTTGTTTAACTTAATACTTTTCAAAGTTTTCTTGAATTTTTGCAGGATCTTGAGTTTCAGTCAGTGATAACTGTAATAACACTCTCGCTTTTTGTGGATTTAAGCGCTCTGACGCAATAAAGCCATATTTTGCATCATCCACTTCACCATTTTGGGTGGTAAATCCTACTGGCACACGGCTTGCACGAACCACTGCAACACCTTTTTTCGCGCCATCAGCTAAGGTATTAAAAATATCAGTATATAAGTTACCGTTACCCACACCTGCACTAACAATACCTTTGTAGCCATTATCAATAAAGGCTTTTGCTGGTAAATCAGACGCATTGGAGTAGTTATAAACAATACCAACTTTTGGCAATTCGGTTAGTTTGCTCACATCAAATGCGGCTTTATCTGCACGAGGTAATGCCGCAGTATAATAATGAACCTTACCGTTATGCACATAACCTTGAGCACCTGCGTTAACAGGCTGGAATGCTTGTACTTCAGTAGTATTCATTTTAACAACGTCTTTACCACTAATCACCGCGTTATTCATAGTGACTAACACACCACGATTTTCAGAGGCTTTATCACTGGCAATCACAACCGCATTAAATAAGTTTAAAGGGCCTTCAGCGCCTAATGCCGTAGCAGGACGCATTGCACCTACCATTACAACAGGTTTTTTACAAGCAGTTGTTAAATCAAGAAAATAAGCTGTTTCCTCCATGGTATCAGTACCATGTGTTATCACGAACCCGTCGGTTTTATCGCAATCTTCATTAATTTTTTTAGCGAGTTTTAACCAAACTTGGTCATTCATATCTTGAGAACCGATATTAACGACTTGCTCACCTTTTAAATTAGCCACTTGCTTCGCTTCAGGCACTGCATTGATCAACACATCAATGCCTAATTTACCTGCCGTATAGCTAGACTGTGTTGCTGAATCACCGCCGCCTGCAATCGTTCCACCTGTTGCAAGAATAGTGACATTAGGCAAAGCGAAAACAGAACCACTGATTACAGCTAACAAACTGGCAAGCAATGTTTTCTTCATCATTTTTTTCGATCCCTTATGAATTAATAAATAAATCTAATTATGATGATTTTTAATTATCAATTCCGTGATAAATCAAACGAATTTATTAAAAAAACTCATATATCAAATAAATAATGAGGCTTCTATATAGTTGGTTATTTTTCGACATAAGAAATCGTTAGTGCATTACAGGGGATTTCAGTATCATGTGCCCCCTAACTATCACCAGCAAAATATTGATGAAACCTGCCATGTCACAAACATTTATTCCTGGCAAAGATGCCGCACTGGAAGATTCTATCGCTAGCTTTCAGCAAAAATTAACCGACTTAGGATTTAACATTGAAGAAGCTTCATGGTTAAACCCTGTACCAAACGTTTGGTCTGTGCATATTCGCGATAAAGATTGCCCTTTATGTTTTACTAACGGTAAAGGTGCCAGCAAAAAGGCGGCATTAGCCTCTGCTCTAGGCGAATACTTTGAACGTCTTTCAACCAATTATTTCTTCTCTGATTTCTGGTTAGGTGCTGATATTGCAGAAGGTGAATTTGTTCATTATCCAAGTGAAAAATGGTTCCCACTAACAGAAGATGATTCTGTTCCCGCTGGCTTATTAGATGCGCGTTTACGCGAATTTTATGATCCAGAAGGTGAGTTATGTGGTAGTGAGTTAGTTGATTTACAATCAAGTAATCATGATCGCGGAATCTGTGCTCTGCCATTTATACGTCAATCTGATGAAAAACCTGTTTATATTCCTGTAAACATTATTGCTAATTTATATGCTTCTAATGGCATGTCAGCGGGAAATACAAAGAATGAAGCACGAGTTCAAGGGCTTTCTGAAGTTTTTGAACGTTATGTAAAAAATCGCATTATCACTGAGAGAATTAGCTTACCTGAAATTCCTAAAGAAGTTTTAGCTCGCTACCCTGCTGTTATTGAAGCGATTGAAACATTAGAGCAAGAAGGTTTCCCAATCTTTAGTTTTGATGCCTCTTTAGGCGGTCAATTCCCTGTTATTTGTGTCGTATTATTCAACCCACAAAATGGTACCTGTTTTGCCTCTTTTGGTGCTCACCCTGATTTTGGTGTGGCTTTAGAGCGTACTGTCACTGAATTATTGCAAGGCCGTAGCCTTAAAGATCTCGATGTCTTTAATCCGCCAAGCTTTGATGATGAAGAAGTTGGTGATCATACTAACCTTGAAACACACTTTATTGATTCAAGTGGTTTAATTAGTTGGGATCTATTTAAGAAAGATGCCGATTACGCATTTGTTGACTGGAACTTCAGTGGTACGACAGAAGAAGAGTTCCATACCTTAATGTCACTTTGCCAGCAGTGCGATGCAGAAGTCTATATCATGGACTACTCACACCTAGGTGTTTACGCTTGTCGTATTTTAGTACCGGGCTTATCTGATATTTATCCTGCTGAGGATTTACAATTAGCCAATAACATTATGGGTGTACATTGGCGTGACACCATTCTTTCTCTACCAACGAGCGAAGGCACTAAAGAAGAGTATCTTTCTCTTATTGGTCAATTTGATGAAGATGGTTTAGATGACTTTACACGTATCAGAGAGATGATTGGTATTGCTCCGGGCAAAGATAATGGTTGGAGCCATTTGCGTGTAGGTGAATTAAAATCAATGTTAGCGCTTGCGGGTGGCGATCTTGATCAAGCGCTCGTTTGGGTTGAATGGACTCAAGACTTTAATGCTTCTTTATTTACGCCAGAGCGTCAAAACTATTATCGCTGTTTACACAATCTCTTATTATTACAACAAGAGACTGAGCGTGAACCAGAACAATATATGTACGCATTTTCTCGTATGTATGGCGAAAAAACATTACAAGCAGCCTTAAATGCAATACAAGGCAAACAAGCATTTTACGGATTACAAACTATTGATCCTGATTTAGCTAATTTACCTGTTCATCAGTCATTACTTGCTGCCTATGAGAAATTACAGAAAGCAAAACGTCAATCGACTAAATAAGGCTATTTTGTTTAAGGTTATTTATTAAATAATAATTAACTTTAACTGAATAATAAGCGCGTATTTAAATTGAAACACTCTATTGAAAAGTAGAGTGTTTTATTTTGCTAAAAATAAAATATTGACAGATTTGTCATGTTGACAAATTTGCCATCTGACAAAATTGTCAAAATATGGCAAAAGTGACGATTTAAGGCATTTAATATGACACTATAAATACATATTGAACTTTTACACCAAGAATATTACTTAAATATAGTTTAAATTGCTATTTGTTTAACCAGATCTCAAAAATTAAAAAACCTTATTTTTATAATGGGTATATGTCTGGAGTAATCATTAAAGATTAACCACAAATAAAGTAATGTTTATATTTATGACAAAAGTAAATAAGGCGTTAAATTTAATTTTTAATTCTTAACATGCGGGGTTTAAATAATACTTTATATTTACTTTCTACTTTATTTATCCAGCTAGTCTAAAATTTTTTGATAATTTTTAAAAAATTTTTTCATTTTATTAATCAAATAGTTATAGCCAAAATAGCGGGTTTTTACGCACTAAAAACGGGATTCTAATGAGCGACCATGATCCATATCAATTTTAGAAGTAAGCCCCTTTGCTACTATTATTGCGTGCTATAATTATTCCAACATATAAGAGAGTGTTAGTATGAAAGCTGACAGCCCTTTTAATTTATTATCACCTGCAGATATGGCAAAAGTTGCCGATGATGCATGTTGTTATAAAGCAAATAAACATATTCCAACGACTTACTTATCTGCATTTACCGCGGGTATGTTTATATCAATTGCTTTTGTTTTTTATATTACTGCTACTACAGGTACCGCATCTGTTCCATTTGGGCTGGCTAAATTAGTCGGTGGGATCTGCTTCTCTCTGGGGTTAATGCTCGTCGTCGTTTGTGGCGCTGACTTATTCACCTCTACTGTTCTTACTATTATTCCTAAAGCAACTGGACGTATATCTTGGGGCAAAATGTTTGCAAACTGGATAAATGTCTATCTTGGTAACTTTGTTGGCGCACTCTTTTTTGTCGCCTTAATGTGGTTCGCAGGTCAGCATATGGCAGCGAATGGGCTTTGGGGGCTTAATGTCTTACAAACAGCACAACATAAAGTTGAACACACTTTTATTGAAGCAGTTTGTTTAGGTATTTTAGCTAACTTAATGGTTTGTCTTGCAGTTTGGATGAGCTATGCAGGTCGCACACTAATTGATAAACTCTTTGCATTAATTTTACCTATCGGTATGTTCGTTGCTAGTGGTTTTGAGCACAGTATCGCTAACATGTTCCTTATCCCTTTAGGTATTGTTATTAAGAATTTTGCACCCGCAGAATTCTGGACTAAAGTAGGTGCATCACCCGAACAATTTTCGGATTTAACAGTTTCGAATTTCCTCGCTGACAATTTATTACCTGTCACTATCGGTAACATTATTGGCGGAGCAGTCCTAGTCGGTTTGGTATACTGGTTAATGCATCTGCGTGGCGATAAACATTAATCCACGCAGGTATGACTGATTTCTTAAGTTCCATTGTAAAAAGGTAGAAGTATCATGTCTGATTTAAATGAAAAATTTGCTGAAGCATGGAAAGGTTTTTCTGAAGGTGAATGGCAGAACAATGTTAACGTTCGTGACTTTATCCAAAAAAACTACACTCCATATGAAGGCGACGAATCTTTCCTAGCAGGTTCCACTAAAGCAACTGATACACTTTGGGAACAAGTTATGGAAGGCATCAAAATCGAAAACCGCACGCATGCGCCGGTTGATTTTGATACTTCTGTTGCTTCAACTATCACATCTCACGATGCAGGTTATATCTCTAAAGATTTAGAACAAATCGTAGGTTTACAGACTGATGCACCTCTGAAACGTGCGATCATCCCATTCGGTGGTATCCGTATGGTTGAAAGTTCTTGCCACGCTTACAACCGTGAGCTGGACCCAGAACTGAAAAAAATCTTTACTGATTACCGTAAAACTCACAACCAAGGCGTTTTCGATGTTTATACTCCAGACATCATGAAATGCCGTAAATCTGGTATCTTAACAGGTTTACCAGAT
Source organism: Proteus genomosp. 6 (assembly GCF_040139785.1). Lineage (NCBI taxonomy): Bacteria > Pseudomonadati > Pseudomonadota > Gammaproteobacteria > Enterobacterales > Morganellaceae > Proteus > Proteus genomosp. 6. Next base: position 105,635 of record NZ_JBEEVJ010000006.1, read on the forward strand.
GCATATGGTCGTGGCCGTATCATCGGTGACTACCGTCGTGTTGCACTGTATGGTATTGAGTTCCTGCGTAAAGATAAATTTGCCCAATTCACCTCTTTACAAGAAAGAATGGAAAAAGGCGAAGATCTGGAAATGACTATCCAACTGCGTGAAGAAATCGCAGAGCAGCACGCTGCTTTAGGTCAAATCCAAGAAATGGCTGCGAAATACGGTTACGATATTTCTCGCCCAGCGCAAAACGCAAAAGAAGCAGTACAATGGACTTACTTCGGTTACTTAGCCGCTGTTAAATCTCAAAATGGTGCTGCAATGTCATTTGGTCGTGTATCTACTTTCTTAGATATCTACATCCAACGTGATATTGAAGCTGGCTTACTGACAGAAGAACAAGCTCAGGAATTAATTGACCACTTAGTCATGAAATTACGTATGGTTCGTTTCTTACGTACTCCTGAATATGATGAACTGTTCTCTGGTGACCCAATCTGGGCAACAGAATCTTTAGCAGGTATGGGTTTAGATGGCCGTACTCTGGTAACTAAGAATACTTTCCGTTTCTTAAATACCCTGTACACAATGGGTCCATCACCAGAACCAAACATGACCATCCTGTGGTCAGAACAACTGCCTATCAACTTCAAAAAATATGCAGCTAAAGTCTCAATCGATACTTCTTCAATCCAGTACGAAAATGATGACTTAATGCGTCCTGACTTCGACAGCGATGACTATGCAATCGCATGTTGTGTTAGCCCAATGGTTGTTGGTAAACAAATGCAGTTCTTCGGTGCTCGTGCGAACTTAGCGAAAACCTTACTGTATACCATCAATGGTGGTGTTGACGAAAAACTGAAAATCCAAGTAGGTCCAAAACATGCTCCAATCATGGACGAAGTATTAGACTTCGATACTGTGATGAACCAAATGGATCACTTTATGGATTGGTTAGCAACTCAGTACGTAACTGCGCTGAACGTTATCCACTACATGCACGATAAATACAGCTATGAAGCAGCTCTGATGGCACTTCATGATCGTGACGTATATCGTACAATGGCATGTGGTATCGCAGGTCTGTCTGTTGCTGCTGACTCACTGTCTGCAATCAAATATGCAAAAGTTTCTCCAATCCGTGATGAAAACGGCTTAGCAGTTGACTTTAAAATTGATGGCGAATACCCACAATTTGGTAACAACGATTCTCGTGTAGATGACATCGCTTGTGACTTAGTTGAACGTTTCATGAAGAAAATTCAGAAACTGCGTACATACCGTAATGCGGTACCTACACAGTCAATCCTGACTATCACTTCAAACGTTGTTTACGGTAAGAAAACAGGTAATACCCCAGATGGTCGTCGTGCAGGTGCACCATTCGGACCAGGTGCTAACCCAATGCACGGTCGTGACCAAAAAGGTGCGGTAGCTTCTCTGACTTCTGTTGCGAAACTGCCATTTGCTTATGCGAAAGATGGTATTTCTTACACCTTCTCAATCGTACCTAATGCATTAGGTAAAGATGATGATGTTCGTAAAGCAAACCTTGCGGGTCTGATGGATGGTTACTTCCACCACGAAGCGGGCATCGAAGGTGGTCAACACCTGAACGTCAACGTGATGAACCGTGAAATGCTGTTAGAAGCAATGGAAGATCCTGAGAAATATCCTCAGTTAACTATCCGTGTTTCTGGTTATGCAGTTCGCTTTAACTCACTGACTAAAGAGCAACAGCAAGACGTTATCACCCGTACATTTACACAAACAATGTAATAAAGATAACTATATGCATTTATTTACTGAGAAAGTAGATAAAATCGCTTAGAATAAAGGCCCCTACTTTGGGGCCTTTTTATTAGACAGTTTTGGAGTAACCCTGTTATGTCCGTACTTGGTCGTATCCACTCATTTGAATCCTGCGGTACTGTTGACGGTCCCGGAATACGTTTCATTGTTTTCTTTCAAGGATGCCTAATGAGATGCCTCTATTGTCACAACCGTGACACATGGGATACTCATGGTGGGCAAATCGTCACAGTTGATGAACTAATGAAAGAGGCGGTTACCTATCGTCATTTTATGAATGCTTCTGGCGGCGGTGTTACTGCTTCAGGTGGCGAAGCAATTTTGCAAGCAGAGTTTGTACGTGATTGGTTTCGTGCTTGTCAGAAAGAAAATATCCATACCTGCCTAGATACTAATGGCTTTGTTCGTCGTTATGATCCCGTTATTGATGAATTAATGGATGCCACTGACTTAGTGATGCTCGACCTAAAACAAGTCAATGATGAGATCCACCAAAAGCTCGTTGGTGTATCAAACCAGCGTACACTTGAATTCGCACGTTATTTAGCAAAACGAGGCCAAAAAACATGGGTTCGTTATGTAGTTGTACCGGGTTGGTCTGATGATGATGATTCTGCTCATCGTTTAGGCGAATTTATTAAAGATATGAAAAATATCGAAAAAGTAGAACTTCTTCCTTACCACGAACTCGGCAAACATAAATGGGTAGCTTTAGGAGAAGAATACAAGCTAGATGGCATTCATCCACCGTCAAAAGAGACGATGGAAAATGTAAAATCAATTCTTGAATCTTATGGCCATAAAGTGATCTACTAAGCTTTTCTACTTAAGATTAATTTAAGAAGCAGCGCATTAAAGCGCTGCTTTTTTGTTTTTATATAATTAAAAATATTCAAAACAAATAAAGTTATTTTTTAATGAGATGAAGTTAACTTAAATTATTTAAATCATTTTGTATTAATTAAAGAATGTCTGTCCTCACAAGTAAAAATATACATTCTAAGATTATCCTTAACCTATATTAAGTTGAATACAGTTGATTAATAACAAAACAAAAAGATATTATAGAAATCTTATATTTATAAACTAAAGATATTGGGATTAAGGTACAGGAAATGGAACAAGACAATAATTCATCGCTAACAGAGCCTCAAGAGGTATTTACGCCTATTCCTCAAGCACGAGGTGCCTCAGGCGGAGTACGTTGGTTAGGACTGGGATGGGATTTAATAAAAGAACGTTTTTGGATGTGGGTAGGCGTTATTATTATCTACTTTATCGTTAGTCTTATTATATCGACCATTCTTGGATTTATTCCGCTAATAGGTCCAATCATATCACCTTTTATTACTACTGTATTAGCTACAGGCCTTATTGCCATTGCCCATCAGCAATATGAAACCCGACGGATGGACGTTGATAATCTATTCTTTGGTTTTTATAACAAACGCTATCTAAGTATAATGGGCGCTTACGGCATTAGTTTCCTTATTTTGCTGTTTGGGATTATTCTCGCAGTTATTATCTCTGGTGCAGCCATGATGGACGTTATCTATGCAGCTTCTAGTGATTATTCTGAAGAAATTATTGCTGAAATGATGGCAGATAACACATCAGGTTTTACTCTATTTATCATTATTATTGCTATTTTTGGTACAATTAGTACTGCTGCATATTGGTTTGTCCCTGCGTTGGTATTAGTAAACGGTTATAAAGCGCTCCCTGCTGTTAAAGCGAGCCTTTCGGCAGTAAAAATAAATTTAGCGGGTGGATTCTTCTTCTTTATTTTACTGCTATTTATTCTGGTAGTGAGTATTATTCCATTTGGTTTAGGGTTATTAATTACTATTCCTCTTTCTTACACTGCGATGTATGGCTCTTATCGTGACGTTTTTTATCACCATAATGTAGGCAACCAAGGAAATAATGGTGGAAATGGTGGAAATGGAACGATTTCTCTTAATAAAACCGCTGAATCCAATATTGGTAAATTAGTCAGTTAATTCTTAGCATTAGCTTACTTAAATAAAAAAGCAGTAGAGCGTAAATCCTACTGCTTTTTATTATCTAGAATACATAGCTTACATCATTAACCCGCAAACGGGTTTTTATTATCATAAGATTTATTATAAAGTGCATCAGATATTAAATAATTATAAATTTCATCAACAATCTCAATACCTTCTTTTTCACTTCTTTGTTCTTCTATTTGACTATTCTCACCAGGATAAAGCACTTTCTCCACATGAGGAGCTGGCTTAATTGCATTTAACTCCCCCATAGCCTGTGAGATATGTTCTCTAAATAATGAGGCATCAGTAAAGAAAGCAGGATTAATAACAATATGTAATTGCCCTAGCTCTCGCCCCTGAGTTAAATCGTGATACATCGAACTGACATGTTTACCAAAAGGAAGCCCCAGCAAAATACCAGACAACACATCAACCATCATCATTAAACCATAACCTTTAGGTCCCGCAATAGGTAATAAACCTTTTACTGCGAAGGGATCTGTCGTAGGTTTACCACTTTCATCGACAGCCCAAGTATCAGGAATATCGACATGACGCGAGCGCGCATCAAGTACCTTGCCCCATGCCTGTACAGTTGTCGCCATATCAAATGTAATACGTTTATCGCCAACTCCTGGCGCTGAAAAAGCGATAGGATTAGTGCCGTAATAGACTTCTGAGCCGCCAAAAGGAACAACCATAGGATCGGACTGGCACAACGAAATACCTACCATGCCTGCTTGCGATGCTTGTTCAACAAAGTAAGATAGCGCGCCACTATGACCAATTCGTCTTACACCAACAACTGCAACTCCCTTCTCTTGTGCCATTTTAATTGCGCGTTCCATTGCGTCTTTCGCTGCAACATGCCCAGCTCCATTATCTCCATCAAATACAGCGCTACATGGTCCCGTTTCAGTATACGTAAAATTAGGCGCCGTATTTGTACCGCCTTTACTGATCCGCTCTGCATAATATTCCACACGCACAGCACCATGAGAATGAATACCTTTGGCATCAGCATGGACTAAGACATCAGCCACCGTATCAGCATGAGACTCACTCAATCCTGCATGATGTAATTTATTTTTTATTAATTGATGTAACTGCTGTTTAGAAACTATCATAGAATATGCTCTTTTGTAGGGTTCTAATTAAATAGAAACGTCATAAAATAACGGGGGTAAATTCGAGTGATAGGTCTAATTTAACAGCATAAATAGGATCTGCCGTGATCGGTTTAACCAATGGCGGATTGCGTTATATTTTTGTTAAATAGTCATTTCTTTATTAAAAACCTTTTTATAATCCCTCTTATAAAAAACAAAAAAGTGGCATAATCTCTTACACCACTCTTTGATACATTAATTTAAAAATAAACTAATTATGGAACAGGAACTGCTTCGCCTTTAAAGGTATCCAAAATAAATTTTTTGGTTTCAGGCGCTTTTAGTTGTGCCATTAATTTAGCAATACGCGGATCGTTTTTATCTTCTTCTCTTATAACAACCACATTGGCAAACTTACTGTTAGCCGCAGGCTCTGTATAAATTACTTCTTTGCTTAAATCTAGCCCAGCATTAATGGCAAAGTGCCCATCAATAGAAGCGACATCTGCTTCACCATTTTTATAAATTTGTGGCAACAATGGGCCATCATAGGTGAATAAGAATTTAATATTACGAGGATTTTCTACAATATCATCAATTGTGGAGTCATCAGGATCGATGCCATCACGTAATTTAATTAAGCCCTCATCTTGAAATAGTTTTAATATATGTCCATGTTGTGCCAAGTTATTACTACTAATCATTTTTGCACCGTTAGGTAAATCTTGCAGACTTTTATATTTTTGCGAGAAAAAACGATATGGATGCATATGTACAGCTCCCGCAGAAATTAATTTCCAATCAGGGTGATCTGCTAGTGTTTTATTTAAATAAGGTACATGTTGGAAAAAGTTAGCATCTAATTCTTTTTCGGCTAATGCTTGATTGGGAATAATATAATCATTAAAAATTCGAATATCTAACTCTAGCCCTTCTTTTGCTAATTGCGGTTTAACAAATTCTAAAATTTCTGCATGAGGTGTACTTGATGCGCCGATAATTAATTTATTCTCTGATTTTTCATCTGATGGTTTGCAAGCAGAGAGCACTAGACTAATAAGTAGCAGTGACCCCAGTTTTTTAAATACTGTTAGTTTCATTATTGTAACCTTATTTTTTTAAATTTGATTTTTAATTGAATTAATTCTTTAATTAGCGTTTATCTATATTTCTTACAACACTATCTCCTAATAACTGAATGCATAATACAATAAATAAAATCACTAAAGTCGCAGCCCAAACCACATCAAGATGACTGCGTTGGAATCCTTCTAAATAAGCTAAGTTACCTAGTCCACCCGCCCCAATTGCGCCTGCAACTGCGGTTCCACCCACTAAAGAAATCAACGTGACAGTTAAGCCAGAAATAAGTGCAGGTGATGATTCTGGTAATAACACTTTAAATATTAACGTAGGCAAATTAGCGCCCATTGAAAGACTTGCCTCAATAACACCTTTGTCTACTTCACGTAATGCTAATTCAACTAGTCTGGCATAAAAGGCTGCTGCTGAAATCACTAATGCAGGTAGCGCTGCATTAACACCTAATATGGTTCCCACAATTAATTTAGTAAAAGGGAACAATAAAATAATTAAAATAATAAAAGGAACGGCTCTAAAAATATTTACAATAAATGAGAGTATTCGATAAATAGAAAGTTGCTCTTTATAACCCTCTTTTGCTGTTAAAAATAATGCCACGCCAATTAAGATCCCTAATAAGCAGGATAATGCACCAGAAACCAGTGTCATATATAATGTATTTAATGTTTCTTCACCGAGTACATTGAGTTTTAAATGAGGTAAATAGCTATTAAACCAACTTTGTATTTCATCCATATCACACGACCGCTATATCAAATTTATTATTCTCAAGATATTGGATGATTTCATCCGATTTATTATTTAGCTGTAAATAAATAAACCCGTTTTCTTGTGAAAAACTGCCCTTTATTAAATTAACTGGTTCATTAAATTTAGAAATTAAATCATAAAGTAAATAGTCATATTTTTTACCCTCTTGCAGTAACAGTTTTATTACTGTGCTTTGCTGCTTTATATTCTCAATATCATCACTGTTATCTGTTACATGTACTGATTGTGATAAAAACTGTTGTGTCACTTTATGTTTTGGTTGGTTAAATATTTTTACTACTTCGCCTTGTTCAATTATTTTTCCTTGCTCAATAACGGCTACTTTATTGCATATCGCTTTTACAACTTGCATTTCATGCGTGATCAACACAATCGTAATATTCATTTTTTGATTAATTTCAGCGAGTAGTGCTAAAATTGTTTGTGTTGTTTTTGGATCTAATGCAGATGTTGCTTCATCACATAATAAAACATCAGGATTATTTGCCAGCGCTCTAGCAATACCAACACGTTGTTTTTGCCCACCACTTAATGTTGATGGATATTCATCAGCTTTATCAGCAAGCCCAACTAACTCCATTAATTCACTCGCACGTTGAAAACGTTGCTTCTTATCTACCCCTGAAATTTCAAGTGGGAATTCAATATTCTCTCTAACTGTACGTGACCATAGCAAATTGAAATGTTGAAAGATCATACCAATTGAGTGGCGGATTTTACGGATCTCACGTTCACTACTGGTAGTAATATTGTATTTACCAACAATCACTTCTCCTTTTGTTACAGGTTCTAAGCGATTCAATAAACGAATTAAGCTACTTTTCCCAGCACCGCTATAACCAATGATGCCAAAGATATCTCCCTGCTCAATATTCAAATTAATATCATCAACAGCAATAGTTTGCTTTTTCCCTCGCTGATAAATTTTGCTGACATTTTTTAGTGTTATCATTTTAATCAACTCACCTATTAAATAGAAATCTAGACGGCTAAACATCTAGAAATCCAAGTTAATGTCAATATGAGAAATTGTCAAGCAAGGAATGAAAAAGAGATAAACAAAAAAGACATACCTTAGAATTAAATTATTTTTGATACGCTCTTTATTGAGATTTAACTCTGATGAAATAAAATATTGTGGATTTAATGACTTATAAAAAACAAATAAATAGCGTTAAATATTTACTACAGTTAATAAAAAACCCCCGGCCTAAGCAGGGGGTTAAATTATTAATACTCAATTAATTAGATAATAATTAACCGATATATTCTAAACCTTTCATGTATGGGCGTAACACTTCTGGAATTTCAATACGGCCATCAGCCATTTGATAGTTTTCCATAATTGCGACTAAAGTACGACCTACTGCTAAGCCCGAACCATTTAAAGTGTGAACTAACTGGATCTTCTTATCACCTTTAGAACGGAAGCGTGCTTGCATACGACGTGCTTGGAAATCCCACATATTTGAACATGAAGAGATTTCACGGTAAGTATTTTGAGCTGGTACCCAAACTTCTAAGTCGTAAGTTTTACGTGAACCAAAGCCCATATCGCCAGTGCAAAGTACCACTTTACGGTAAGGTAGATTCAGTAATTGCAGTACTTTTTCAGCATGACCAGTCAGCTCTTCTAATGCTTCCATTGATTTTTCAGGATGAGCGATTTGAACTAGCTCAACTTTATCAAATTGGTGCATACGAATTAAACCACGAGTATCACGACCATAAGAGCCTGCTTCTGAACGGAAGCATGGTGTGTGAGCTGTCATTTTCAATGGCAAGTCGTCTTCTTCAAGAATGACGTCTCTTACCATATTTGTCACAGGCACTTCCGCTGTTGGAATAAGTGCGTATTGGCTTTCTGCTTCTTCTTCTAACGGTTTAGTGTGGAATAAGTCTTCACTAAATTTAGGTAACTGACCTGTACCGTACAGAGTTGCGTGGTTAACCAAGTAAGGAACATACATTTCTTGGTAGCCGTGCTCTTCTGTGTGCAGATCCAACATAAATTGTGTAATAGCACGATGTAAACGTGCAACTTGACCTTTCATCACAACAAAACGTGAACCGGTAATTTTTACCGCAGAAGCAAAATCTAAACCATCTGTTAGCTCACCTAAAGTCACATGATCTTTTAATTCAAAATCATAAGTTTTTGGTGTGCCCCAACGAGAAACTTCAACATTTTCGCTGTCATCTTTGCCATTTGGAACAGCATCATCTGGCATATTTGGGATAGTTAAAACGTAATCACGAATTTCCGCTTGAAGCACTTCAAGTTCGGCTTTTGCAGCTTCAAGTTTTTCACCTAACAGGTTAACTTCTTGACGAAGTGGCTCAATATCTTCACCACGCGCTTTTGCCGCACCAATGGACTTCGATCGGGAATTACGTTCTGCTTGCAGGGATTCAGTTTCAACCTGTAACACCTTACGGCGTTCTTCTTGTTGACGAATTTTTTCCACATTGAGGATGAATCCCCTGCGAGCCAGTTTTTCGGCGACCGCGTCTAGCTCATTACGCAGTAGATTTGGATCGAGCATGCTTATCCTGTGCTTATTGATAGATTAATAAAAACCTTCTCTCCTATCTTATAAAAAAGATATCTGAGACAAGGCATAGTTAAGAAATTAATGATAATTGAATAACCTTACCGCATCTTTACATTTTGCGATAGCGTTTTGTCGTACTATTTTGATCTTGTTGAGTAAGCCAGTCTAATTTCTCTGCAAGCTTGATCTCTAACCCTCTTTTCACTGGGTAATAGTACTGTGTATCAGCCATTTCTTTAGGAAAATAGACCTCACCAGCAGCATAAGCATTAGGCTCGTCATGAGCGTAGCGATATTCAGCACCAAGCCCCATTTCTTTCATTAATTTTGTTGGTGCATTACGCAAATGCTCAGGTACATCATAATCAGGTTTACTTTTAGCGTCAGCAATGGCTGCTTTAAATGCAGTGTAAACAGCATTACTTTTGGGAGCACAAGCCAGATATACAATTGCTTGAGCAATAGCGCGCTCACCTTCGGCGGGACCAACACGCGTGAAACAATCCCATGCAGCTATTGCCACCTGCATAGCACGAGGATCGGCGTTTCCCACATCTTCTGACGCAATCGCCAATAAGCGACGAGCAACATAAAGCGGATCACCGCCGGCTGTTATGATCCTTGCATACCAATAAAGAGCAGCATCAGGCGCTGATCCCCTGACTGATTTATGTAATGCAGAAATAAGATCGTAAAAGCGATCACCTTTATTATCAAAACGAGCACTTCGTTCACCACTGATTTCTGTCAGTAATGCTGGTGTTAATACTCGTTTTCCTTGATTATCAACTTCAGCGATATCCGCCATCATTTCAAGCAAATTTAATGAACGGCGCGCATCACCATTAACCAATTGTGCAATCATTTTGCGTGTATCATCTGGCAGAATAATATTACGTCCGCCTAAACCCCGTTCAGGATCGTCCAGCGCTTGTTGTAGCACTTGCTCAATATCAGCTTCGGTTAATGAACGTAATAAATAAACTCTTGCTCTGGATAGCAATGCTGAATTTAATTCAAAAGAGGGATTTTCTGTTGTTGCGCCAATAAAAGTGATTGTACCGTCTTCAATATGAGGCAAAAAGGCATCTTGTTGGCTCTTATTAAAACGATGAACTTCATCAACGAACAGGATCGTTCTACGCCCTGCATTGCGATTTTGGCGCGCAATTTCAATAGATTCTCTAATTTCTTTAATACCCGATGTCACCGCAGATAATCGTTCTATATCAGCTTGTGCATAGCGACCAATGATCTCAGCAAGGGTAGTTTTACCCGTACCAGGAGGTCCCCATAAGATCATGGAATGCAATTGACCTGCTTTAATCGCTCGAGGTAATGGTTTACCTTCGGCAAGTAAATGAGTTTGTCCGATATATTGTTCCAACGTTTCAGGTCGCATTCTTGCGGCTAAAGGTTGGAACTCATTGCGTGAAAAATCGAGTGATAAATTACTCAAAATATCCTCACTGACGTTGGTCATCCACAGTCACACCCGCAGGAGGAGTAAAGCGAAACGCGGATGCATCGATTGGCGCGGCAGTCTGTGCAGTCAATTGATAATTGCTTACTTGACCGTCTTGTTCTGTAGCTGCAAATTGCTGAATTTGTCCGTTAGGTAATACAGTTATCGTAAAATGTTTTAAGTTATTTTCTACTTTAGGTGTTAACTCAAAACGATCACCAGACTGTTTCACGTCATAGTTTTGCCACTCTTTACTGTCATTACGGGCGATCAGCATAAAAGGCGTATTGGTTGTAGCACTTTCCAACCAAGTTGCTGTAACTTGCTCGACAAAAGGATTGTAAAACCACAATGTTTTACCATCAGAGATCAATGTGCTCTCATCCGGTGCTGTCATGTGCCAATTAAACAAATCAGGGCGTTGTACTTTTAAACTGCCTTCCCCTTTTTGGATAAGTGAGCCTTCGTTGCTGGTCACGGTTTGACTAAAGTTTGCTTGAAAACTATTTACTTTATTTAATCGTTGTTGCAAATCCTGACGTGCATCAGCCCAAGCGGCTTGGCTACTAAATAATGTCATCGCACACACTGCAAATAATACTTTTTTCATTCTACAAGCCTCGGCATGAGATAACGCCGACATAATGTCGGCGTATAAATTATTGATGATGTTGTGCAGATTATCATGCTATCTCATTAGCTGATAACTGTGTTTTCAAGATATTACATATCTGAAGGTGGTGGCGAAAGGACATCACGCGTATTGTTGTGATTTGGCGCACTGACAATACCTTGCATTTCCATTTGTTCCACAATTCTTGCTGCACGATTATAGCCAATTCTAAATTGACGTTGCACTCCAGAAATAGAAACACGTTGTTTTTCAACCACAAATTCTACAGCTTGGTCAAATAACGGATCAAGCTCTTCGCCATCGTCATATCCACCACCACTATTACCTTCACCTTCTTCACTGCATTTAGTAATAGCTTCAATATACTGAGGACGACCGCGTGCTTTCCAGTCGGTTGCGACTGCATGAACTTCATCATCACTCACAAAAGCACCGTGAACACGCTCAGGTACAAAACCATTAGGTGCATAAAGCATATCCCCCATACCTAGTAATGATTCTGCACCACCTTGGTCTAAGATAGTTCGAGAGTCGATTTTACTCGATACAGTAAACGCAATGCGGCTAGGAATATTGGCTTTAATTAACCCAGTAATGATATCAACGGAAGGTCTTTGCGTTGCAAGCACAAGGTGAATACCCGCAGCACGCGCTTTTTGTGCTAAACGTGCAATCAGCTCTTCGACTTTCTTACCTGCTGTCATCATTAAATCAGCAAATTCATCAACAACAACCACGATATAAGGCTCTTTTTCCAACGTTGGCATTTCTGTTGCCATACTGTCTGTTGGTTTCCAGAATGGATCTGGAATTGGGCGTCCCATCGCTTCTGCTTCTTTAATTCTTTCGTTATAACCTGCAAGATTACGCACACCCAATGCCGACATCAGTTTATAACGGCGTTCCATTTCAGCCACACTCCAACGCAGAGCACTTGCGGCATCTTTCATATCGGTAACGACTTCTGTTAGAAGATGTGGAATACCTTCATAAACCGAAAGCTCAAGCATTTTAGGGTCAATCATAATAAAGCGAACATCTTCTGGTTTCGCTTTATAGAGAATGCTGATGATCATCGCATTCACACCGACAGATTTACCTGAGCCTGTTGTACCAGCAACAAGTAAGTGAGGCATTTTAGCCAGATTGGCAACAACTGGCTGACCGCCGATATCTTTACCTAAAACAACAGTCAATGGAGAACGGCTATCACGAAATGCATCGCTATCTAACAACTCACGCATATAGACGGTTTGACGTTTTTTGTTAGGTAATTCCAGCCCTACATAAGGTTTGCCCGGAATAACTTCAACAATACGTACTGCAATAGCAGACAATGAACGAGCTAAGTCGCGTGATAAATTTGATATACGCGCAGCTTTTACACCTGGTGCAAGTTCAAGTTCAAAACGAGTGATAACAGGCCCTGGTGAAATGCCAACCACCTTGGCTTTAACACGGTAATCATTAAGACGAGCTTCAATAAGTTTACCAATACGCTCAAGCTCAAACATATCAACAGGTTCATCTTCTACTGGTGGCGTTGTTAGTAGATCCAGAGAAGGCATTGGCGTTGTTGGCTTCAGCAATGGTCTATCATTACGCATCAAGAATGGGTGAATTAACGATTCTTGCTGTTGCTGTTGCTGTTGCTGTTGCTGTTGCTGTTGCTGTTGCTGTTGCTGTTGCTGTTGCTGTTGCTGTTGCTGTGCAAAATGCTGAGCCATATTAGGCTGAGGCTCAATACGTGATTGAGGTACAGCTTGTGGCGTAACAGGTTCTGAAACAATCGGTGTAAACACTGGCTCTATAGGATCTTCATCCAATAGATCATCAATTGGCGAAAATGCCTCTAATGCGGTGAGCTCTCTTTCTAACTCAATTTTAGGGCTGTATTCTTCCTCTTCTTCATCACGAGGCGAAATTTGTAGAAATGCATTGCTGGCTGGGTATTCAACTTTTTTCTCAATAGTTTGAGTCGGTTGCGCTGATTGTGAAGCGAATGAATGTTGAATATGAGGTTGATAACCCGTTGTTGCTTGCAATGAAGGTGCTGATGTTGATATTTGAGGTAAAACCTCATCTTCGTTATCATCTAACGAAACATCATCACCATAACGATCCTGCAATTGTTGCTTAAATTGTGCTGCTAATTGTTGCTGATATTGCTCATCTTCATCAATATCGCTGTTATTCTCTTCTGTGGAAGAGAACGTATTCGCGGTAACCGTTGGTTCATCACGATAATCATCTTGTTGATGATCAAATGAAGGTAATGGTGTTGTAATATTTGGCTGATGGGCTCCAATAATAGCTTCAGGATCAACACTATCGTTCTCACCATAACGTTCGCGTTGCTGTTCGAGGAATTGCTGACGCAACTCTTGTTCGAAATTCGCTTGTTCTTGAATATCAGCTAACTCATCTTCAGATTCAGATTGAACGGCTTCCTCACGACGACGCAATTCAGCTTCGCGTTGTGAAGGTATATGAATGCCATAAAGCTCACGGCGTGTTGGCAATCGCACTGGATTTGGGCGTGGTAATTCAGGGCCTAATCCTTGTTTAACTTGAGAGCCATGACTAACAAGAGCACTAGTTGCTGCCACACCTGCTGCCACTGTAGCTGCTTGCGTTAAAGAGTCTGTATCAGGTGCTAACGAGAATGTAGGTTCAGCTCTGCCTGCAGGCATTACACTATCTGTAGATATGGACGATGGCTGTGCCATAGGTTCATTATCAAACGGCATCACAGAAGGTATATTCTTTTCTGGTATTGAGTAAACTGAACTTGAAGGCGCATTGACTTCTGATTGAGCTTCTTTTTTCAAAAATGCTTCTGGAATATCAAAACGGTAATGTTCTGGCTCTTCCTCTGTATGAGTTGGTTGTGAAACCGTTGCTGGCACAAGAGGATCAGCTTGCGTCAATGTTTGCGCATGTCCATCTGCTATGTCATTTGTTGCAGGGAAAGATGGCAAATCATCTTCTTGTTCTGCTTTAACTTGTAATGTGTCTATCTCTTGCTGACGAGCTAGCTCAAGTGCTGAAGGCGCAGAAAATAAAATATCATCACTCTCTTCTGTTGCTAATTCAGATTGCTGATTTTCTTTTTGATTTAAATTATCAGCTAATTCTGTAACAACGTCTTGAGTATCATCTTCCTCTTCTTCATCCTCGTAATCAGCTTCATTTTGGCCTCTATTGGTAATAAAACCAACACTTCCCAAAATAACGACACCAATCTTTTCTGTGATTGTTAACCAAGACCAGCCGGTAAACAGTGTAAAGCCAATAGCCCAAACAGATAACAGAGCAAGAGTAGCACCTAAAACATTAAACCACGGTAATAGGGCTTTGCTAAACAAACTTCCAATAACACCACCAGAGCTGAAATTATAGATATCATCAAAATTAAGATCAGCCAATGCACAAGAGGTAAAGATCAGAGCCAAAGCACCAATCGTGCGTAGTGCAAGGGAAAAGAAGTCAGTGTATTCACGATTTTGTTGGTAGCGTAGAGAATTCCAGCACCCAAAAACCACGACGACAGGAATTGCATAGGCAAGTAAACCAAATGCAGAAAATAGAATATCAGCTAACCATGCTCCAATACTACCGCCTAAATTTTGAATAGGCTCATTCCAAGTGGTTTGTGACCAGCTAGGATCAGAGGGATGAAAGCTAAGTAATGAAACCATTAAAAAGACAGCGCCAATGCCGATGAGGATGAGAATAGCCTCCCAAATACGGCGACGGTTGCTTATCTTTGTTAAACGAATATTTTTATCTTCTGTATATTCCTGGCTCAAAGAGGGCTCTCCAGGTTTAACTTAGGGTGAATTAAAACGGAACAACGCTGAGATATCCCAGCGTTGAAACTGTATGCATAGACAGGAGTGTACCTAACTTTTTCCTGCTTTGCACCAACCTATTAAGTTGGCTTAGCGAGTTTTAATTACAAGACGGTTACTTTGTTTAACTTCTTCCATAACCACGTATGTACGTGTGTCATTAACGCCTGGAAGACGTAACAGTGTTTCACCGAGTAATTTACGGTAAGCGGACATATCAGGTACACGAGTTTTCAACAGATAGTCAAAATCACCAGAAACTAAATGGCATTCTTGGATTTCTTCAAGTTTTTGAACAGCCATATTGAATTGTTCAAAAACATCTGGTGCACCACGGTTTAATGTGATTTCCACGAATACTAGTAATGATGCATCTAAGTAATGTGGGTTTAACAGTGCAGTATAACCAGAAATAAATCCTTGGCGTTCTAAACGACGTACACGCTCTAAACAAGGCGTTGGTGATAAACCTACACGTTTAGATAGCTCAACGTTTGAAATACGACCATCTTTTTGAAGCTCATTTAGAATATTCCGGTCTATTCTATCAAGATCTTTACCCGGACGTTTTTTATTATCAATCATCTCTATACTCTCTTTCTCTTTTTCTCTTACTTTATTTTCCTATACCCATACCTGTACACCTTCAGCATCACTGTCGAAACTTCGGTATCAAACGGTCAGAGCAAACTACCAATCTATTTTCTTTTAATGCCAGATAAAAGTTCTATTTTATCCAAATACTCATTAGCAAATATCACAAAGTAACTATCCTATGCCCTGTCTGTCTAAAAAATAATACGTACAACATCCGAGGATAATTATCTTTAACAATCATGTTTTCGCAAATGTACAGCGGATTGTCAAAGCAAATGAGTAAAAATCAGAACAAGGCGCTATGTTATTCTCTATATACGCAAGATAAACATCAATTGTAAAGCAAAATGTTTCAGGTTAATTCGATGATGTTAGCCCAATATAACTCTATAATTATTAAACTATATTAGTATTAACTATTGCTAAAATAGCTAAAATATTATGTCTATTTCTCGTCATTGGCTTTTTTTAACGTCTTATTTCTCCTACAATCCCTCAATTCGCATCACGCCTAATCAGAGATGAGGTATACATGAGCACCATCAAACATAGCAAACTTATTATTTTAGGTTCAGGCCCTGCGGGTTATACCGCCGCCGTTTATGCTGCAAGAGCAAACTTAGAACCAGTACTGATTACGGGTGTTGAAAAAGGCGGTCAGCTGACAACGACAACAGAAGTCGAAAACTGGCCCGGTGACCCAGAAGGGTTAACAGGTCCTGGATTAATGGACCGCATGTTTCAGCACGCTGAAAAATTTAATACAGAGATTATCTCTGACCATATTAATAAAGTCGATCTGAAAAACCGTCCATTCCGCCTATTTGGTGATGAACAAGAATACACTTGTGATGCATTAATTATCGCAACAGGCGCTTCTGCACGTTATATCGGTTTACCTTCAGAAGAATCTTTTAAAGGCCGAGGCGTTTCGGCTTGTGCAACGTGTGACGGATTTTTCTATCGTAACCAGAAAGTCGCTGTTGTCGGTGGCGGAAATACCGCTGTGGAAGAAGCTCTTTATTTAGCGAATATCGCATCAGAAGTTCATCTGATCCACCGCCGTGATTCTTTCCGCTCTGAAAAAATCTTAATTAACCGTTTAATGGACAAAGTCAACAGTGGCAATATTATTTTGCATACTGATCGCACCTTAGACGAAGTTCTTGGCGATGATATGGGTGTAACTAAAGTTCGCTTAAAAGATACTAAGAGCGATAAAACCGAAGAATTAGAGGTTATGGGTGTCTTTATTGCTATTGGACATAGCCCTAATACCGCTATTTTTGATGGTCAATTAGAATTAGACAATGGTTACATCAAAGTACAATCAGGTACTCAAGGTAATGCAACACAAACCTCTATCGAGGGTGTTTTTGCAGCAGGTGACGTAATGGATCACATTTATCGTCAAGCAATTACCTCCGCAGGCACAGGCTGTATGGCTGCTTTAGATGCAGAACGTTACTTAGACGCACTAAAATCCAACTAAAATCATCACTTCCTTTCAAGGCGCTATTTCAGTAGCGCCTTTTACCATGTAACATACTAGCCTGGTTGCCAAAGCGTATAACTACTTACCCTTGGCCTTTCTGATACTGTGTATCTCACCTGCAAATTTGAATCTTTTCTTATGGATAAAACTAAACAAAGTGAATTGGTTCGATGGCTGAAACAGCAAAGTGCTCCAGCCCGCCGATGGCTACGGCTATCAATGATCTTAGGTGTTGTAAGCGGTTTATTAATTATTGCACAAGCATGGTTATTAGCTGTTTTACTTCAAGCATTTATCATGGACAGTCTGAGTCGTGATATACATATACCTACCTTTCTCACCCTTATTGGTATTTTTATCTTACGCGCTGTAGTGATGGCGATAAGAGAGCGTGTAGGTTATCGATGTGGTATGGCGGTCAGGCAACAAATTCGTAAAATCGTGCTTGATAAACTTGAAGAGCTAGGTCCTGTTTGGGTTAAAGGCAAACCCGCAGGGAGTTGGGCAACAATTATTCTAGAGCAAATAGAAGATATGCAAGATTACTATGCGCGTTATATTCCGCAAATGTATCTTTCTACTATTGTGCCTATTCTTATCCTTATCACCATTTTCCCTGTTAACTGGGCTGCTGCCTTGATTCTATTTTTCACCGCCCCACTGATCCCGCTATTTATGGCATTAGTTGGATTAGGTGCAGCAGATGCTAACCGCAGAAACTTCCTCGCATTAGGTCGTTTAAGTGGTAACTTCCTAGATAGATTAAGAGGGCTAGATACATTACGGTTATTTAACCGTGGTAATGCAGAAGTTAAACAAATCACCGAAGCAACAGAAGATTTCCGCAAACGTACAATGGAAGTGCTAAGAATGGCATTCCTTTCGTCAGGCGTATTGGAATTCTTTACCGCTGTTTCTATCGCTGTTGTGGCTGTTTACTTTGGTTTTTCTTACTTAGGTGAACTTAGTTTCGGTAGTTATGGCTTAGGTGTCACACTATTCTCAGGCTTTTTAGCACTGATCTTAGCCCCTGAATTTTTTCAACCTTTGCGTGATTTAGGAACTTACTATCATGCCAAAGCACAAGCCATTGGCGCCGCAGAATCTCTGGTTGAATTTTTAGAAGCCGATGGTGAAAAACCACAATTCACAGGTAATGAGCGCATCGACACAACAGAAAGTATTGAGATTACAGCTCATGAACTAGAAATTCTATCTCATCAAGGTGTTAAACTCGCAGGTCCATTAAACTTTACCATTAACCCTAATCAACGAATTGCGATTGTGGGTCTAAGTGGTGCAGGCAAAAGCTCGCTATTAAATGCGCTACTCGGCTTTTTACCTTATCGTGGCTCATTAAAAGTTAATGGCGTTGAATTGACGCAACTCTCACCTGAAGCATGGCGTCAATGTTTAAGCTGGGTTGGTCAAAATCCTAATTTACCAGAACAAACCTTGCTAGATAATATTCGCTTAAGTAATCCTAATGCCAGCAATGAACAAATCAATCTTGCCATTGAAAAAGCGTATGTCAGCGATTTTATTAATGAGTTACCTGACGGCTTAAATACGATTATTGGCGATAGTGCTGCACGCCTTTCTGTTGGTCAGGCTCAGCGTATTGCTGTTGCTCGTGCTTTATTGTCGCCTTGTCAATTTTTGTTATTAGATGAACCCGCAGCAAGCCTTGATTCTCATAGTGAACAACGTGTCATGCATGCGCTTAATAACGCTTCATTAAATCAAACAACCTTGCTTATTACCCATCTACTTGAAGAAACATTGGGTTACGACCAAATTTGGGTGATGGAAAAAGGTCAGATTATTGAAACTGGCACTTATGCATCATTAAGCCAACAGAACGGCACTTTTGCTCGCCTTCTTGCTCATCGTAAAGAGGAACTTTAATCATGAGAGTATTGCTTCCTTTTCTTGCGCTCTATCGACGTCACTGGTTTATGTTATTGCTGGGGATTATCCTTGCAATTCTGACGTTACTGGCGAGTATTGGCCTTTTAACACTATCGGGCTGGTTTTTAGCAGGTACTTCTCTTGCGGGTTTTGCGGGTATTTATAGCTTTAACTATATGCTACCCGCAGCGGGTGTTCGAGGTGCTGCAATTTTTCGTACTGCGGGTCGTTATTTTGAAAGGCTTGTCAGCCATGACGCAACGTTTCGCGTATTATCGCACCTACGTGTATTCACCTTTAAAAAGATCCTCCCTCTTTCGCCAGGTGGAATTGCACGTTTTCGTCAAGGTGAGTTACTAAACCGCTTAGTTGCTGATGTTGAAACGCTCGATCATCTTTATATTCGCGTTATTTCCCCTATCATTGCCGCTTTTGTTGTCATTATGACAATTATGTTTGGCCTTGGTTTAATCGATGCACGTTTAGCCAATACGCTAGGTGGCATTATGCTTACCTTGCTGATTGTTTTGCCTTTCGTATTCTACTACGCGGGTAAACCTATTGGTCGTGATCTCACCGATTTACGAGGTCAATACCGCACAGTATTAACTAGCATGTTGCAAGGACAAGCCGAGCTAACTGTTTTTGGCGCATTACCTCGTTTTAGACAAAATCTGGCGCAACTTGAAGCTAAATGGCTACATAGACAAGCACAACAAGCAAATTTAACTGGTTTATCGCAATCATTGATGATCCTCGCATCAGGCCTAACAGCAACATTAATTTTATGGCTGGCGGCTGATGGTATCGACAATAGCTTTATGCCAGAAGCGTTAATTGCCTTATTTACGTTCTGTGCATTGGCAGCATTTGAATCTTTAGCGCCTGTTACTGTCGCTTTCCAGCATTTAGGTCAAGTGATGACATCAGCAACACGAATTTCTCATTTAATTGAGCAAAAACCCGATGTCACTTTCCCTGAAAAAGGGGGAGAAAAAAATAATCGCGCCACACTTACAATGCACAATATTTGCTTTACTTATCCAGCCCAACCAATGCAAGTGATCAATCATGTTGATTTAACGATTGAAGCTGGACAACACATTGCATTACTAGGAAAAACAGGGTGTGGTAAATCGACGCTATTGCAGTTGATCAATCGAGCTTTTGATCCGACTCACGGCACTATCAGTTTAAATAATCTGCCTATTGCTGATTATGATGAAGCGACATTACGTTCAATGATGTCAGTTGTTCCTCAACGTGTTCATGTTTTTAGTCATACATTAAGAGAAAACTTAACAATGGCTAAAGAAAATGCAACAGATGAAGAGATTAAACATGTTCTTCAGCAAGTTGGTCTTGGGCAACTACTTGAAAATGAGGAAGGCTTAAATGCATGGATGGGTGATGGTGGTAGACAGCTCTCTGGTGGCGAACAGCGACGTTTAGGACTTGCAAGAGCCCTACTCCATAATGCACCTCTTGTATTGCTTGATGAGCCAACAGAAGGCCTTGATGCCGATACAGAACAGCAAATCCTTGCACTCTTGCATCAGCATTGCCAAGGTAAAGCTGTATTAATGATCACACACAGACTTCACGGTTTAGATAAAATGGATAAAATCTGCGTTATGGATGGCGGAAAAATCGTTGAAACAGGCACTCATGCTTCGTTGTTACAACAACAAGGGCATTATGCTAAATTTCATCAAAGACAGGCTCTATTAACACCAACGCACGAGGCATAATATGCCGTTGTTTCAATTGGATGATAATGATTTAGATTTTCCAGAGCCTCACTTAGCTTTAAAAGAGCCTAATGGTTTATTAGCGATAGGGGGAGAAATCTCCCTTTCACGATTACGTGTTGCGTATCAATCGGGTATTTTCCCTTGGTACTTTCCTTATGAAGAACCACTTTGGTGGTCACCTGATCCAAGGGCCGTTTTACCAGCTGGTGATTTGCATATTGGGCGCAGTTTACGTAAATTTATTCGGCACCAGCCTTATAAAATCACGTTAAATCATGCCTTTGCTTCAGTTATTGAGGCTTGTTCTGTACGTGAAGAAGGTACGTGGATAGGCCCTGATATAAAAACAGGTTATGAAGGGCTTCATCAACAAGGTGAAGCTCACTCTGTTGAGGTTTGGGAAGGTGATGAACTCGTTGGAGGATTATATGGTGTAAACATGGGTGCCGTTTTTTGTGGCGAATCTATGTTTAGCCGTAGAGATAACGCCTCTAAATGTGCCTTTATTGCTTTTTATAACCATTTTCTTCGTTATGGGGGTCAACTATTTGATTGTCAGGTGCTAAACTCTCATACTGCCTCGTTAGGTGCCACTGAGATCTCTCGTGAACATTATTTAGTTGCGTTATCTCGTTGGAAAAAAGTGATTATTGATAAAAAGTGTTGGTATCAGCAATCGTTGGAATTATAATCACTGCTTGTTTTTGTAAAGCCCTTCTTATTTAAGACAGAATCGAGAATGCCATTCTGTTATTTATGCAAAAAAGGTTTATACAAAAATTTTATCTTACACACCCATTATGTGGTTTGGGTGCTGTTATTTTATTGCTACAAATACCACAAAATAAAGAATTACGACTTCTGTTATTACTTTTACTTTAGCAAAGTAAAACGCAAGTTGCGGTAAGGATGTTAAGTGCAATAGCAAGGTGAACACCATTGCTATCCAATAACATTCCTTTACATAGGACAATATTTTCGGCATTATCTTGCCGTTTAAAAAATATGGTTATTAAAACTTAGAGGATTAGATGGCCAAAGAAGACAACATTGAAATGCAAGGCACTGTACTGGATACTCTGCCAAACACGATGTTCCGCGTTGAATTAGAAAACGGACACGTCGTTACCGCTCATATCTCAGGAAAAATGCGTAAAAACTATATTCGTATCCTGACAGGCGACAAGGTTACCGTTGAGCTGACCCCATATGACCTGAGCAAAGGCCGTATCATCTTCCGTAGCCGTTGATCCCAATCTGTTCTCTCCCGCTATTGTCATATAACGGGTGAAAAAAAACACCACAGGCAAGGCATTTATTGATGCTCACCTGTGGTGTATGCTTTTATAGCTTAGTGAGATTAACCGCTATCCTTAGATAACGGTATCTTCATTCTTGGCTAGTTTTTCTTGGCTAACAAACTCATAATTCAATTTGCTTGCCAGCTTATCTAGTGTTACAGAAACTGAACCACCATTAACAAGAGAACCAAATAAAATCTCGTTAGCTAATGGTTTTTTCAAGTTTTCTTGAATAACACGCGCCATTGGCCTTGCGCCCATCGCTCTGTCATAACCTTTATCACATAACCATTGACGTGCTTCTTGGCTAACTTCTAGCGATACTCCTTTATCATCTAACTGCACTTGCAGTTCGACAATAAATTTATCCACCACCATAGAGATAATTTCTGGTGATAATGCATTAAACCAAATAATACTATCTAAACGGTTACGGAACTCTGGTGAGAAGGCTTTTTTGATTTCAACCATCGCATCAGTACTGTTATCTTGCTCTGTAAACCCAATCGATTTACGTTGAGTTTCACGTACACCCGCATTGGTTGTCATCACTAAAATAACATTACGAAAATCTGCTTTACGTCCATTGTTATCAGTTAATGTACCGTTATCCATTACCTGTAACAGGATATTGAATACATCAGGGTGTGCTTTCTCAATTTCATCAAGTAACACAACAGAATATGGGTTTTTAATGACAGCGTCTGTTAATAATCCACCTTGATCAAAACCAACATAACCAGGAGGAGCACCAATTAAACGACTGACCGTATGTCTTTCCATATATTCCGACATATCAAAACGTAACAGTTTTACATTTAATGCGTTTGCTAACTGTACAGTGACTTCCGTTTTACCTACCCCCGTAGGACCAGCAAATAAGAACGACCCCACGGGTTTATTATCTTGGCTTAATCCTGCACGGCTCATCTTAATCGATTCAGATAAGGCATGAATTGCTTGATCCTGACCGAATACCAACATTTTTAATTGGTTATCGAGATTTTTCAGCATTGATTTATCACTGCTAGAAACTGTTTTTTCAGGAATTCGTGCAATTTTAGCCACAACCGACTCAATATCAGAGACATTAATGGTTTTCTTACGTTTACTTGGTGCAACTAAACGTGTTTTTGCACCTGCTTCGTCGATAACATCAATAGCTTTATCAGGTAGATGTCTATCGGTGATGTATTTAACCGATAAGTCCACCGCGGCCTGAATCGCTTTATTGGTATAACGTACATCATGGTGCGCTTCGTATTTCTGGCGCAATCCTTTGATGATCAAAACCGTCTCATCTGGAGATGGCTCAGTCACATCAATTTTTTGGAAACGACGAGCAAGTGCTCTGTCTTTTTCAAAGATATTGCTAAATTCCTGATAAGTCGTAGAGCCTATAACGCGAATTCGACCACCTGACAGTAAAGGCTTAATTAAATTTGCCGCATCAACTTGTCCCCCCGATGCTGCTCCTGCACCAATAATGGTGTGGATCTCATCAATGAATAAGATGCTTTTTTCATCTTTTTCTAGGGTTTTCAGTAATGCTTTAAACCGTTTTTCGAAATCGCCACGATATTTTGTTCCCGCTAATAGCGAACCAATATCGAGTGAGTAAATCGTGTAACCTTTCATCACATCAGGTACATCATCTTGCTCAATACGCCATGCAAGCCCTTCTGCGATAGCTGTTTTACCGACACCCGATTCGCCCACTAATAATGGGTTATTCTTGCGACGGCGGCATAACACTTGGATTGTTCTTTCTAATTCAGCTTGGCGCCCAATTAGGGGATCAATTTTACCTTGGCGCGCTAACTGATTAAGGTTAGTGGTAAAATTATCCATATGATCGTCACCTTGAGGCATCTCTTGTTGAGATTGTGCGTTCATATCATTCATGTCAGAAAGATCTTCGTTTTGTTGATCTTCTTTTGAAATGCCATGAGAAATAAAGTTAACGACATCAAGGCGACTAACGTCGTGTTTACGTAATAAGTAAGCTGCGTGAGACTCTTGTTCACTAAAAATAGCCACCAGCACATTAGCGCCAGAGACTTCATTTTTGCCTGATGATTGAACATGAAAAACAGCGCGCTGTAATACACGCTGAAAACTCAGCGTTGGCTGTGTTTCTCTGTCCACATTTTCAGGCAGAATTGGGGTCGTTTTACGAATAAAGACTTCAAGTTCTTCGCGTAAGACTACTAGATCGACTTTACAAGCTTCCAATGCTTCGCGTGCCGATTTATTACTTAATAGCGCCAACAACAGGTGCTCTACAGTCATAAATTCGTGTCTGTTATCACGGGCTTTCGCGAATGCAACATTAAGACTCAGCTCTAATTCGTGATTAAGCATAAGCACCTCCTCCTTAAAAAACTAACCGGATTATGCCTGTTCAAGAGTGCACAAAAGTGGGTATTCGTTTTCTCTTGCATACAGATTAACTTGAGCCACTTTTGTTTCGGCAATATCCGCACTATAAACCCCACAAACTCCTTTTCCTTTATGATGAACGTCCAACATAATTTGCGTTGCTTTTTCCTCGCTAAGGAAAAAATACATCGTAAGCACTTCTACAACAAAATCCATGGGGGTGTAATCATCATTATTCAAGATCACCTTATACATTGCTGGTGGCTCATTTAGCTGATGAACATCATCCCTTAACGTGGTTTCTGTTAAAAAATCAAACTGACCCATTGTTTTGCATTACTCATAGTTTTGTTAAACGTCACTTTCAATTATGACATTTAGTTTACCATCTCACAGGAAAGTCTGCCTATCAACGCTTTTTTATTCCCTCTTTTTACATCCAAAAAATAACAAAGCGTTAGCTACATCAAAATTTCGCCTCATTGAAACACTTTCTATCCCCTTCACCTCTTGACGACTTAAACAATAAAATAGAGTATGTTTTATGAACAGCTCAGTAAATATACTGAAAGTGATGTTAAACAAATAAATACAAGTATATGAGAGAAGCTAAGTATGGAGACAGGTACAGTAAAGTGGTTCAATAATGCTAAGGGTTTTGGTTTTATTACCCCGGCAAATGGTGGCGAAGATATTTTTGCCCACTATTCAACAATTAGAATGGAAGGCTACCGCACACTTAAAGCGGGACAGAAAGTTAATTATAGCACGATAAAAGGACCTAAAGGTGATCATGCTGACCTTATCATTCCTATTATTGAATAGAGGATAATTGACAGTATAGATAAACCCAATAAAAATACCTTTTACACAATGCAGTTCGATACTTTTAATTTAAAAGAATGCCTAATTCATTCAAATAAAAGCCCTTTCTATTAAGGGCTTTTATCTTATGGCTTGCGTTATTCTCTCGCGAGAGCATCTATTGGATTCATTTTTGCTGCACTTCTTGCAGGTAAAAATCCGAAAATAATTCCAATAGCAGTTGAACAGATAAACGCACTGACTAAGGCAATAGGCTGGAAAACAAAATGCCAATCAGGCAACATCACACTGGCAATCATTGCGATACCAAATGAAAGGCCAATACCTAATAATCCACCCACTAAACAAACTAAAACAGATTCGATCAGGAATTGTTGCATCACATCACTCGCTCTGGCACCAACCGCCATTCTAATTCCTATTTCTCGTGTTCTCTCAGTTACGGAAACTAACATAATATTCATTACACCAATACCACCAACCACCAACGAAATAACAGCAACTAATGTCAGAAACAGTTGCATTGTCTGTGTGGTTTTTTCAGCGGCTTTCAACAAGCTGTCGATGTTATAGGTGAAAATATCTTTCTTACCATGTCTAATCGTTAATAGGCGAAGTATTTGCTGCTCTGCCACACCCGCATCATAGCCCTCTTTCGCCCTTACTGTGATGTTATCAAGGTAAGCCCGATTTAAAATTCGGCTATTTAATGTGCTGTAAGGTACCCATACTCGTAATGACTTATTATCACCAAAATTCGATTTTTGTTCAGCAACCACCCCTATAATCGTAGAGGGAATATTACGGATAATAATTTGCTCACCAATCACCTCTTTTTTAGTAGGAAAAAATCGGCGTAATGTATTTTGATCAATCACTACAACTTGAGCTTGCCGTTGGATCATATCAGGTGTAAATGAATGTCCTTGAGCGAATTTCATGGCATAGACAGAAAAATAATCATCACTGACACCCGCAACAGTGGCAGGTGAGTCTTGATTTCCACGACGTAATCGCGTACTAAATTGCACCTGTGGTGTCACCGCTTGTATGTAAGATTGTTGCTTAAGTGCATAGACATCTTGGATAGTTAATGATTGCCTATCTTCAGGCGAATCACTGCCGAAATCTTTCCCAGGATAGATATCAATAGTATTAGAGCCAATAGCTTTTATATCTGCCAGCACCATGCTTTTAGCTGCATCGCCAATCACAATAATAGTGACGACAGAGGCTATACCAATAATAATGCCGAGCATCGTTAGCAAAGTGCGTACTTTATTCACAACCATTGCACGCCAAGCCATATCTAATGCTTGTGTGAAACGCCCAAATATTTGCCCTAAATAAGAAGAAGCTAAAACAGAGGTTGTCTCTTTTTTAACTTTATTTGCTGTTATTTGATGGTAATTATCATTAATAATCTTACCATCTTTTATTTCTATAATTCGCTCAGCCTGTGCCGCAATTAACGGATCATGGGTTACGATAATAACCGTATGCCCTTGTTCATTTAATTGCTTAAGAATGGACATCACCTCTTTACCAGAATGGCTATCCAATGCTCCTGTCGGCTCATCGGCAAGAATGACTTCCCCACCATTCATTAATGCTCTAGCGATACTTACACGCTGTTGCTGACCGCCAGAGAGTTGATTAGGGCGATAATCAACGCGATCACCTAATCCTAAGCGCGTTAATAATTCACGAGCCCTTTCTTTTCTTTGAGTGGCATTTTTATCTGCATAAATTGCAGGAATTTCAACATTCTGTTCTGCATTTAAATGCGACATTAAATGGTAGCGTTGGAAGATAAAACCAAAATGCTCACGACGTAATGCAGCAAGTTGATCGCCTTCCATTTTCGCAACACTTTGACCTGCAACTTTGTATTCACCGCTACTTGGTTTATCTAAGCAACCTAAAATATTCATTAAAGTCGATTTACCGGAGCCAGAAGCGCCAATAATCGCCACCATTTCTCCGGCATTAATCGTTAATGAAATTTTATTGAGAACTACGGTTTCTTCTTCACCATTAGTATATAAACGGCTAACCTCATTGAGCTCTAATAATGCAGGCATCATGCTTCTCCTGAAGTTTCACCCAGAATAACCTCATCGTTTTCTTTCAATCCGCTGAGAACTTCTGCATAAACATCAGTACGCATTCCTATTTTTACTGTGCGTCTTTCTGGCTGACCATTAACCAATACATCAACATAATATTCATTAATTCCAGCATCATCACCTAACACAGAAAGCGGGACGAGAAGCACATCTTTCTTATTTTCAATAAGAATTTTAACTTGTGCCGTCATTTGTAAACGTAATAAGTGTTGGTCATTAGGCACTTCGAAACGTGCATAGTAAAAAATGGCATCATTAATTTTTTCAGGTGTGGGTAAAATATCTTTTAACTTACCGCTAAAGGCTTTATCTGGCGCACCTAGAACGGTAAAAGAGGCGCTGAGATCAGGTTTTAAATAGATAACATCTGCCTCTGATACTTCTGCTTTTACTAGCATTGTGTCTAAGTCAGCTAAAGTTAAAATAGTCGGCGCTTCTTGCGCTGCAATCACCGTTTGACCTTCAAGGGTTTTAATAAACGTGACAACACCATCCATAGGTGCCGTAATACGCGTATATTGCAGATTTGTTTTTGCTGTATCTAAAGTCGCTTGGTTCTTTTTAATTTGCGCTTCATAAGTGATGATGCGTGCTTTTTTCACTTCAACATCGGTTTTAGTGCGATCAAGCTCTTCTTGTGCAATCACATGGGTAGCAATCAACTTTAATTGTCGTTGATATGTCAATTGTGCCAAGCGCAATTCAGCCTGTGCTTGTTGAAGGTTGGCTTTTAATTCATTGTTTGTTTCTTGAGATTCAATGACGTCATTTTGCGCTTTTTTAGGATCAATAATCGCCAATAAATCACCTTTTTTAACAACATCCCCTTCTTTTACATATAAAGTTTGTAGCTGACCACTAACCTGCGCACCGACATCAACTTTACGCACAGCATCAAGCTTACCTGTTGCGGTCACTTCTTTTGCCAGATCACCGCGTGTAATTGTTTGAGTTTGATAGGTGGGTGTATTTTCTCTCGGCCAGAAAAAATACATCGCAATTGCCACAATAATCAAAATAAGGGTGATCACTTTCCCTTGCTTTTTTAAAGATAAAAAAGCCATAAAATATCCTTCTAATACAATAAGACTAAATAAAAGCCGTGAGATTGAGTTGCAACTTAATGCCACAACTCAATATTAAGATCAGTAATTACGCAATAATTCACTTATTGGCGAACTTAATTAATTCGCTTTGCCTCGGGCAAGCCATGCAACACGGGAAAACATACTTTTCAGTATTGAAGGGATGGAGTCTACTCCACGTTGAGCCGCATTATTAGCCACCATTAGTGCGAGATCAGGCTTGGATGAACGTTGAATTGCTTTAATGATCACGCGTCGAGTTGGCCATTTTTCATTATCTGGCACACCTGCGACATCATGATATACATTGCGAAAGCCTTCTTTGTATAAAAAGTGTTCCATATCTAACGCCGGAAGCTTCGTTAATCTATCACGCTCTGCATCATTGCTTTTTAACGCAAAATCCTTAACGGTAGCGGCATATTTCTTACCCGCTTCATCACCATCCACTAAGGTATGCCATTCTATCCCCATATAAGTTGCGTACTTTAATAATGGCTTAAGCCCACATTGAGCAAACTCAATGACTTTTATTCCTTCCGCTTCAAAGAAATAATTACATTGCCTTGCCAATTCGTTCATTAACCAAATCTCTGTTTCACCTTCTACCAATAACCAACAACGCGCAAATAACGCAGAAGGTCGGTTATAACGAATATGAAATGAGATACGCCGCTCTTCATCAGAATGTAGTTGCTGACCTCCAACACGGTAAGCAGCAACTTTATCGGTATCACGCACTAAACGGCAAACGCTCTGCAACGGTGCTAGTGAAAGCAGTTCACCTGAGTTTGTGGTTGTGATCCGTTGTAATGAGAAAAGATTGAGTAACCCCCAAGCCACCGAAAGCATAATAGGATGTAAACGCGTTTCTGGGTTTTCAACAATCACGATAGGTCTTGCATACGGATCCAGCGCAACACTACCACGAGACTGTAAAATAGAAGAAAACATCCCCAAGATAATTAATCGAATACTTCTCTGATTGGGTTTTGCCAACACTTTATTGATATTTTCTAACGCATGCCAGCCGCGAACATGAGGCTCGTTGACTTTGCTATGGCGAGAGTGAGATTTGAACAGCAACGAACCGTGATCTGCAAAATAGTGCCCTAACAGTTGTTGCATTGCATCAAGGCCTTCACGTAAATCCTCATCTGATAACTCGTCAGGATTTTTGACTAACGCTTTGGTTAACTCGCTCATTTTGTTATTAAACGCTTCTCGATGAGGGCTGTTGTGAGAATCGATAACGTCAGAGGCAAGATCACGTACGAAACGCGCATCTTGTAAGCGGAGAACAGGATAAAGCCTAACAATCTCTGCAATGATTTCTTGAGTTTGTCCATTAGGTAAGCGAATTTGCTTTCCTTCTTTATCAAGAAAATAGCGGAATGTTTTTACATTTTTCTGCTCATCGAGTTCAGCACTGATACGGTAATAGATATGTTTAAGATCGTCACCATTTTCAACCCATACAGGCGCTATTTTATGGAAACGATAAGAACGATGACGTCCTGGGCGAGATTCGGTAAACGTTAAAATAATTTGTAGGCTTTTTTTGCCATTTTCTTCAGGTTCATTCGGCAAACGATGGAAATCTTCAGGTGTAAATGCATATTGATAGGTTTCAATACCTAAACTGAGTGTTAATGCATCAAGTAATGAGCTTTTACCCCACGCATTTTCACCCACTAAGACTGTATTCATATCAAGAGGTAATGAGAGACGATTAAGTCCACGGAATCCAACTATTTCCACTCTTTCTAAATACATAAATTCCCTCGCAAGTTATGACTAAGCTCTGGTTTTATTTTATGCTTTCTATCTTAATTTTATGCTTAATCAGCTAATAATTTCACTTAATGGATGTTTTCATTAATATCACAGTTAAAGCGCGCCGTAATAAAATTTACTCAACTATTCGATATATACCCAAATCGTTCGCATTTCAAACAATTAAAGCCTCTTACACCTAAACGTGGTAGGCTCATTACCCTTAATAAATATTTTAGACTTATCTTAATTTCTGTATCCACAACATCATAAGTAAATGTTATAATCCAATTCACGTTATTAGTTTATTTTATAATTTGAGCACACTCAGTAAGGAATAGAAATGCTGTCAGGGTTATTGATTATCCTACTTCCACTTTTTGTAGGATATTTGATTAAGTTAAACAATCGCCCATTGCTTCATCTAGCAAACCGCCTACTTAGCGCGATGGTTTACGTTATCCTATTTCTAATGGGCGTTAGTTTAGCCATGCTAGATAATATTGGTGAAAACTTAGTCTCCATTCTTGCTTATGCCAGTGTTTTCTTTTTATGTACCTTTGGCGCAAACTTAGTGTTCTTATGGTTACTCGATAAAAAAGATCCTTGGCATGTGCCTGCTCATAAGCAATCCAAGCCTCCATCACGCATCAAAATGGTGCTCGAATCACTGCAACTATGCGGTGTTGTCGTTGTGGGTTTTTTTGTGGGATTAACTGGCTGGTCAATTTTTCATTACGCCTCTCATGCCAGCCAAGGCGCGCTTATCTTCTTACTTTGGTTAGTAGGGTTACAATTGCGTAATAGCGGAATGAGCCCAAAACAAATTTTAATTAACCGTCGAGGTACAACAGTCGCGGTAGTAATGGGCGTTAGCGCCCTTGCAGGTGGAGCTTTAGCCGCTTATTTACTGGGATTACCTTTGAAAATGGGATTAGCAATAGCATCAGGTTATGGCTGGTATTCTTTATCAGGCATTGTCTTAACAGATGCATTTGGTCCCGTTATCGGGAGTACCGCTTTCTTTAATGACTTAATGCGAGAATTAGCGGCAATCATGCTTATTCCTATTATTGTTAATCGTTATAGAAATACAGCATTAGGGATTTGTGGTTCAACATCAATGGACTTCACCTTACCTGTTTTACAACGCAGTGGTGGTGTTGCCATCGTTCCCGCAGCTATTGTGCATGGATTCGTGTTAAGTTTAATCACACCAATCTTGATGGCGTTCTTTACTTCATAGAAAAATCAGTAACAATAGAACGATAACGTTCTCTTTTTACAATGGATTAACAATGAATCAACAACGTGTATTAGTACTTGGTGCCAGTGGACATATTGGTCAAAATCTTATTCCAGCTCTGATAAAACAAGGTCATCAAGTCACGGCAGGTGCCCGTAGAATTGACTGGATGATGTCTCAAGGTTGGGAAAATACACGCTGTATTTTTGTCGATCTCCACAATCCTGAAACACTTAAAAAGGTGATGCAAGATACCGATATTGTCTATTATCTTGTTCATAGTATGGGAGATGCGCATAATCTAGTTGAACTAGAGCGTCAAGCTGCCATAAATGTTGTTGAAGCACTTGAAGGCTCAAACGTTCAACAAATTATCTTTCTAAGTGCCTTACAACATGAAGATCAGCAATATTCACCTCATCTTATTGCACGAAAACTTACAGGTGAAGTTTTAAGAACCAGCACTATTCCTGTAACAGAAATCCGTACCTCAATGATTGTAGGACCGGGTTCTGCTGCCTTTGAAATTATGCGTGATATGGTTTATAACCTTCCTATTCTTACGCCACCTCGCTGGGTTCGTTCAAAATCCTCCCCTATTGCCTTAAAAAACTTAATTCACTATTTAACGGAAATTATTCATCACCCTACACATCAGCACCGAATTTTTGATGCTGGTGGCCCTGAATACATCAGCTATCAAACCCTTTTTGAGCGCTTCATTAAAATTTCAGGTAAAAAGCGGATGCTAATCCCCATTCCGATGCCAGCTAGTTTAATTTCGGCAGGATTTATCAGTATGATAACGTCTGTGCCCACCTCTATTGCCAAAGAACTGATCCAAGGGCTTAAATATGATCTCCCTGCCAACGATGCGCCATTACGTAAACTTATTCCTCAATCTCTAATTAAATTTGATGATGCGGTAAAAGAAACACTCGCTGATGAAGAAGCGGCTTTAGATAACCAAGATTGGGGTTACTCTTCGGCTGTCCGTAGTCGCTGGAAACCCGGTTATGGTTATTACCCTAAAAATGCAGGCTGCACAGTATCCACACCTGCAAGCGCGGCATCCCTTTGGCATACAGTGCAACAAATTGGCGGAGAACAAGGCTATTTCTATGGTAATGCGCTATGGAAAGCACGCGCCATTATGGATGATATCGCTGGAAATAAAGTCACTTATGGGCGCCCATCAAGAGAAACATTAGAGCTTGGCGATATGATTGACGGCTGGCGAGTGATCAAACTTGAGCCTGAAAAACAGCTCACACTGTTATTTGGAATGAAAGCACCCGGTTTAGGCAGACTCTCTTTTACGATCCACGACAGTGGTAATCTTCGTTCAATAGATGTTCGTGCTTGGTGGCATCCCGCAGGATTTAGTGGATTACTTTATTGGTTTGCCATGATGCCAGCACACTTATTTATTTTCAAAGGTATGGCTAAAACAATAAGTACTAACGCTTACAAACTGGATAAAAATTCACCTAACAGTGAAAAAAAATAGCCGAATTACCCATTTTTACGTAAAAAAACCACTTTATTATGCAGTTTTAGTTGCATAATTATTCTTACCGTTTTATTATTTGAACCAGTTAATGACTATTCAGAAAAAACGCATGAGTATTCAATTAAAAAACATAAATTGTTTCTACGGTTCGCACCAAGCACTCTATGATATTAATCTAGAATGCTCTGCTGGTGAAACAATGGTTCTATTAGGACCAAGTGGTGCAGGTAAGAGCTCACTAATGAGAGTTCTTAATTTATTAGAAATGCCACGTTCAGGCGAATTAGAAATTGCGGGTCTACATTTTGACTTTAGCCAACAACCCAACGCAAAGGCAATTCGTTCATTACGCCAAAATGTGGGCATGGTATTTCAACAATACAATTTATGGCCACATTTAACGGTTCTTGATAATTTAATTGAGGCACCTTGCCGTGTATTAGGTTTATCAAAACCACAGGCCAAAGAAAAAGCAATGAAATTACTTGAACGTTTACGTTTAAGTGAATACGCAGAACGCTTCCCACTGCATTTATCAGGAGGACAGCAACAACGTGTTGCTATTGCTAGAGCATTAATGATGGAGCCTCAAGTTCTCTTATTTGATGAACCAACGGCAGCATTAGATCCTGAAATTACCGCTCAAGTTGTTGATATAATTAAAGAGCTTTCTGAAACGGGTATTACACAAGTGATTGTGACCCACGAAGTTGAAATCGCACGCAAAGCCGCGAGCAAAGTTGTATATATGGAAAACGGCCGTATTATAGAGCAAGGTGATAACTATCGTTTCACTGCTCCACAAACGGAAGCTTTTGCTAATTACTTGTCACACTAAATCAGGATCAGACAATGAAAAAAATATTATTTGCAGCACTTCTGACCAGTATTACACTTTCTGCAACTGCGGCTGAGAAAGAGACAATTCGTTTTGCAACGGAAGCAACATATCCTCCATTTGAAATGATTGATGCGAATAATCAAATTGTGGGATTTGACGTTGATTTAGCGAATGCAATGTGTGCAAAAATTAATGCTGATTGTACCTTTACCAATCAGTCATTTGATAGTTTAATTCCTAGTCTGAAATTCCGTCGTTTTGAAGCATTAATGGCAGGCATTGATATTACGCCAGAGCGTCAAAAACAAGTTGATTTCACTGATTCTTACTATGATAACTCAGCAGTATTTATCACAGTAACAGGTAAAATCTCTGATGTTGCAAGCCTAAAAGGCAAGCAAATTGGTGTGCAGAATGGGACAACCCATCAGAAATTCATCAATGAACAACACAAAGAGATGAAAACGGTTCCTTATGACAGTTACCAAAATGCAGTATTAGATCTGAAAAATGGTCGTATCGAAGCTATCTTTGGTGACACAGCTGTTGTTAATGAATGGCTGAAAAAGAATCCTGAATTAGGTATTGTAGGTGACAAAGTTGCAGATCCTAACTATTTTGGTACTGGTCTTGCAATCGCAGTAAGAAAAGGCAATGCTGATTTACAAGATAAATTAAATAAAGCATTAGCTGAAGTAAAAGCTGATGGCACCTATGATGTCATTTATAAAAAATGGTTTGAATAACGATATTTCAATAACAACAATAGCTTAATAGATGAATGAAATAACAACTCTAGCAGGTGCGGCCGTCACAACGGTCTCACTTGCTATTTCTGCTCTTATTATCGGATTAGTTCTTGCCATGCTGTTTACAGCTTGGGAATCCGCGAGATGGAAAGCCTTTGCTTTCTTAGGAACATGCTGGGTAACACTAATTAGAGGACTACCAGAAATGCTGGTGGTTCTTTTTGTCTATTATGGTACCTTGCAAGGTGTCATGATGCTAATGGATGGTATTGAATTAGGTTCATTCACCTTGCAAATTGATTTTGGTGATACTGAATCTTTACCTTTCTATTGCGGTGTTATCGCCCTTTCACTTCTTTATGCTTCTTATGCTTCACAAACTTTACGTGGCGCATTAAAAGCTGTACCAACAGGACAATGGGAAGCGGGTCAAGCATTAGGCATGGGGCGTATTACTATTTTCTTACGTTTTATTATGCCTCAAATGTGGCGTCATGCTTTACCAGGTTTAGGTAATCAGTGGTTAGTTCTATTAAAAGACACCGCGTTAGTCTCATTAATCAGCGTCAATGATTTAATGCTACAAACACAAAGTATCGCCAATAGAACTCAAGAGCCTTTTACTTGGTATAGCATTGTTGCTCTGATTTATTTAGCAATTACATTAGTCAGTCAATATATCCTGAAATGGCTAGAAATGAGAACGACTCGATTTGAACGGAGTGCCTCATAATGTGGGATTATATTGTTGATATTTTACCGGGATTACCAACAAGCCTTTCATTAACTTTTGTGGCTTTATTGGTAGCATTTACTTTATCGGTATTAATGACCTTTATCTTGGCATTAAAAACTCCCATCATTACCCCGATTGTAAAAGCTTATATTACCTTATTTACTGGTACGCCATTATTGGTGCAGTTCTTCTTAATCTATTATGGTCCTGGGCAATTTCCTGCGTTGAAAAACTTCCCGTTGATTTGGGAGTTATTATCAACACCATGGTTTTGTGCAATGGTCACATTAGCATTAAATAGTGCGGCTTATTCAACCTTACTTTTCTATGGTGCTGTAAGAGCTATTCCGTCAGGACAATGGCAATCTTGCCAAGCGCTAGGAATGTCACCAGTACAAACAGCAAGAGTGATATTACCTTACGCATTTAAGCGTGCGCTTTCATCGTATTCAAACGAAGTAGTCTTAATATTCAAAAGTACCTCACTTGCCAGTACTATCACCTTACTTGAGTTAACAGGTTATAGCCGACAAGTCTTTGGTCAAAGTTATGATGTGATGGTTTTTGTTGCCGCAGGTATTATTTATCTGTGTATCAACGGAATACTGACACTTTTAATGAGATTAATTGAGAAAAAAGCCTTAGAGTTTGAACATCGTAATTAAAAACGCGTAAGCCGAACTGTCGATATAAAAACACCCCAGCAGGTTATGAACTGCACCCCAAAAGTTGGACACCAACTTTGGGGTGTTTTTATGTCAGAATAAACAACAAATACTTGTTCTATTCTTGTGTAGCCTGTTTTTCCATTAACGCTTCTTTGTGGCTTACTCGATAAGCATTCAACGCTAATAAACTACCGAGTAACATCACAATAGCTAACGCTAATTTAGGTTGTACTGGTGAAGCCAATGCCGTTAAACCAAAGACGGCACCACCTGCCATTTGAATAAAACCCACTAATGCAGAGGCAATACCTGCCGTTTTTGAATAAGGCTCAAGCGCATAACTTGTCGCGGGTCCCATAATAAAAGCAAGACCAGCACATGCACTTGCTACAGGAAGCATATAGATCAACCAATGATTTTGCATTTCGGCAGGAATAAACAACAAGCCACCTAATAAGCTCACACAGCCTAATCCCATTAATCCGCTCCCTAAGATCAAACAAATAGGTCTGCCGACACGGTGAATAACGCGGTTCGCATAAAAACTGACAAACATGATCCAAAAACCATTTACACCAAAAACAATAGAAAAAATCAGTGCTGATAATTTTGCATCTTTCATCAATACAATTGGGGCAAATGACACATAGGTTAATGCCATCCCCATTGTGCCCGCATTCACTAAAGCAAAAGTCAAAAAGCGTTTACTGCATAAAATCTCAAGGTATGTTTTACCTAATTTTTGTTTTGATTGAGCAGTATTTTCAGGCTTTGTTTCTGGTAAAAAACGCGCAATTAGAATTAAAACAAGTATGGAGTAGAAAATTAAAAATCCGAAAGGAGCACGCCATCCCCAATATTCTGCCAATAATCCACCTAATAATGGTGCCAATGCAGGGATAATATTTAACGTACCATTTAAAAAACCAAAAACGCGGGCAGCTTCATTACCATTAAAACAGTCACGAACACAGGTAAAAGCGACAACAGAAGTACAGCACACAGCTGAAGCTTGTAATAATCGTGAGATAATAAAAAGCGTTGAGTCTGTCGAAATCGTTGCAATAACAGAACCCACAATATAGATAAGTATCCCCGCGATAGCGATTGGTTTACGGCCAAACTTATCCACTAAAGGCCCTGATATAAGTTGCCCTACACCTAGGACAAAAATAAATAAAGCGATAGTTGATTGAATAAGAGAGACACTACTTCCTAGATCTTGAGCAATCGCAGGTATCGTCGGTAAATAGAGATCGATCCCCAAAGGCCCCAATAACACCATCACTAATAACAACGCTTTTAAGTTCTGCATAAAATAGAATGCCTATCTAATAAAAAAGAAAACGCCCGATGTTATCCATCGAGCGTTAAATGCTTATTTATACTAACACTCAATCACTATTTTGTAATAAATATCTTAGTTGTCTTGTAATACCAATAACGTAAGCACTTCATAGTGAGAAGTATGAGGAAACATATCAAATAATTGCACTCTATCTATCTGATAGTGAGAAAGTTGCTGAATATCTTTTGCCATGGTTTGAGCATTACAACTTGAGTAAAGAATAAAGCGAGGTTTCATTTTATTTAGATAACCGCATAATGCCTCACCAATACCTCTCCTTGGTGGATTCACAAGCACTAATTCAGGAACAGACTCTTTTGCTAATGCATAGCCCGTTGAATCTAACGCTTGGAATTCGACATGTTCTAGCCCTAATTCCTGAGCTGATAAACGCGCACATTCAATAGCTTCTGGACTAATTTCAATACCTGTTAATTGGGTTGATTTATCCGCACAATGCAACCCAAACCCCCCAGATCCACAAAACATATCCCACAGATGCGTGATATTTAATTCTCTTACCCAACACCCAGCAGTAGCATAAAGTGATGAGGCAACTTCTGGATTAGTTTGAAAAAAACCTCTTGGACGAATATGCAATGGAATTTGGTTAAATGATTCATCCAAGAACGTTTTTTCAGTCAGAATAATTTCTTGTTCGCCTTCCAAAATAGCCATATGGATAGGTTGAATATTCACGGAGATAACGGCTAATTGAGGCAATTGCGCTTGTAACCAAGGAAGTGCTTTGCGAAGTTGTTCTAGTTTTTTTTCTGAGCGCAAAACAAAGCGCAACATCATGGTGCTATTACTTCGACTCTCAGTTAATAAAATAAACTTGAGTTCACCGCGGCGACGTTCGATGTCGTAAGGAACTAACCCTGCTTTTGCAATAAATGTTTTTAGAACAGGAAACACGGAGGCAAAAGAAACTGGGTA
This sequence comes from Proteus genomosp. 6, assembly GCF_040139785.1. Lineage (NCBI taxonomy): Bacteria > Pseudomonadati > Pseudomonadota > Gammaproteobacteria > Enterobacterales > Morganellaceae > Proteus > Proteus genomosp. 6. Next base: position 144,237 of record NZ_JBEEVJ010000006.1, read on the forward strand.
CAGTGGACATTCGCATAAATCGACAGCAACACCGTCTTTAGTTTTTAAACCTAAGACGGGTCTTTCGACACTCCCGCTGACGACCATTTTTGCTTTATTACGAAATTGCGCCTGTTGGCTTTCAACTGGCGCTAATTTATCAAAAGCATAATCTTCTGGAAGTAATGCTAATAGGCTGTGCTGTTTTTTCTTGATTTGTTCAGGATAAGCAAGAGAAAGCCACTCACAAGAATGACATTCACCCGCACTAAATCGTGCGCATTGCATAAGATTTTGTAACCGTTATGGAGATTAATATTAATGTACAGTATAGGAGGAGTCAGTTGATGCGCTGTTTATCTCAACATCTTCTTCCTCATCTTCTTCGTTTTCACTTTCTTGCTTTTCGCCATACAAGAAACCGTTATTAAAAATTTCGCTGACGACTTCAGCAGATTGCTCTTCTGCTTTTTGTAAGAATAGGTCAAATTGATTAAGTGAGATACCCGCAGCAACCGGGAATGATTGGCAGAAAACTAATTTTGGTAAGTTCTCATCACTAATTTCTAGAAATGTTTTAATAAATAAAGAGCTTGCATTAATTTGGCTTAGATTTGCCATTAAAGGCACTATTGCTGACGGTTTTAGCTCAGCGATAGCGGTAAATACAAGTACATCCTCAAGAATATCAATTTTGGCATCAAAAATGCCACTGATATATTGAAGATGCGGTAAATGTAACGCCTGACAAGAGTCACATTCATAATAAGCAATCTGTAGTTCATCAAGCCAAGACTTTAGCTGATCCAGATCGGTAGTCACAACAGCGTTCATTCAAATAACCTTTACGCGCAAAAAAAAGAGTGCCTTTTGGCATTGGCGCTATTTTGCCACTTTTTCTATCTTGAAGGCACTAATAAATAGAAAAACTAAGAAAATTAAGCCAATTTACACATTGGATTTTCTTAGTTTCTAATATATTTTGAGGAAAAACAGATAGCTATTCTTCGTTATTCTCTTTTTTCTTTTTATTATTTAGGGATTTATGGTCAATCCCTAAAAAAGTTAATCGATAAATAGCACGCCATACAATATGGATAGCTGGCGGGATCATGCAGATAACCCCTAAAACAACCAACGTTAACTGTCCTGTATATGTTCCTAGCCACTGCGGAGAGGTCATATATTGGTTGATATAAAGATAAGCAACCACCAATAGAATAATCCCAATTATTTCAATGATGATAATGGGTTTTGGCATATCTGACAGTGATTTCATATCTCGATTTGAAGGCTTTTCCATCATTTCTCCGCTAAATGCTGTGTTGCAGTCCTATCTCATTATTCGGCAAATTGGTATAATTTATCACACTAAAAGGCAATAACTGTTTTTGTTTAGCCTAATAAAAGGGCATAGTAACAACCAATAGAAACTATTATGCCTGAATTTTATTTCCTCAATAAGGAGTGTCGTATGTTTGTTGTCATTTTTGGTCGCCCAGGTTGCCCATATTGTGTTCGTGCGAAACAACTGGCTGAAACTTTGTCTGAAAAACGTGACGATTTTGATTTCCGCTATGTAGATATTCAAGCTGAAGGAATTACAAAAGCTGATTTATCTAAAACTGTCGGTAAACCTGTTGAAACTGTGCCACAAATTTTTATTGATGAGAAACACATTGGTGGTTGCACAGATTTTGAAGCTTATGCTAAAGAAAATTTAGGCATCTACAACTAATTTAAAAGCGCTAAAACAGTTTATTTATCAATATGTTTTAGCGCTTTCTCTTTTTGTATCATCCATCTTTTCTCTATCATCTCACTCTTTCCAAAAAAAAATTCTATTTTTTTTCATTAGTCAGCGAACTTTCTTTCTAACCCGTAGTCTGAATTAGTGCCACTGCTTTTCTTTGATGTCCCCAAATATTGAGGAGCCCGATAGTTTCAACCCTTTTGGTGAAATAGCTGTCGGGTTTTTTATTGCTTGAAATTTAGTAACACTCACCTTGCAATGTCACAATAATACGACGATTACCACCGTGATTACGATGTTCACCGAGATAAATCCCCTGCCAAGTCCCTAAATTCAGCTCACCTTGACTAATAGGAACCATGACACTTTGTCCAAGTAAGCTACTTTTAATATGCGCGGGCATATCATCACTGCCTTCATAAGTGTGAAGATAGTAATCTTCGTTCTCTTTTACGTTGTGATTAAAGAAGTTTTCAAAGTCACTTCGTACTGTTGGATCCGCATTTTCATTAATCGTTAATGAGGCCGATGTATGTTGAATAAAAAAATGAGCAATTCCGATTTTATATTGTCTTAGTTCTGGTAATTCTTGAATCAATGCTTGTGTAATTAAGTGAAATCCTCTAGACCTTGCACTAAGGACTATATTTTTCTGGAACCACATAAAGTTATACCTCGTTGAAGATAAGAAAAAGAACGATGTAGGAGCAATAACATAAGCGCAATACTCTTTTTAAGAGTGCTTTAGCTCAGTTTTGTATAAAACTGGCAAATCTTTTAAAAAAGCACAATTAAATAAGAAAAAAACACTTTACCCCTATTACTCCCTCATTTACCCTTAAAAACTTGCGTATTATGCATCATAAACATCGCTTATCAGTACGACATGTATGGAGCCTACTTTGCTGGAACAATTCAATTTAGCCGTATTTTCAATGATGAATGCAACACCTGCGGCATCTCCTTTAGAAATCGGTACGGCGATAATTATTGCTAAGTACCTTGTCTATCTTTTTCCGTTATCTTTAGTGTTCTATTGGTTATGGGGTAATGAAAAATATCTTAGCCAGCAAAGAACATTGGTATGTAAAGCGGCTATCTCTTTAGGTATCGCACTTTCTATCTCTTGGGTGATTGGTGCTATTGCTCCTCATGAACGCCCTTTTGCAGCTAACATTGGCTACAACTTTCTTGATCACGATGCAACACCATCATTCCCAAGTAACCATGGTACGTTTGTTTTCACCATTGCTTTAGCTTATCTCTTTTGGCATAACAGCAAACGTATTGGCTATATTATGCTCGGTTTAGGACTTGCGATTGCTTGGGCGCGTATCTATCTTGGCGTACATTGGCCAATCGATATGATTGGAGCTTTTATCGTTGCTCTACTTTCTTGTGGCCTTTGCCAGATCTTCTGGTCTAAAGGTGGAAATATACTCCAAAAATGGGTACAACAGCTCTATCAGCTCTGTTTTGCTTATCCTATTCGCAAAGGTTGGACAAAGGCATAACCTTTCTTATACCGAAAAAGACCACATTTATTGTGGTCTTTTTTATATTTAACTTAAGTGAGACCGCCCTTCAATATATTAATATATAAATAAAAATATTCTCTACTATTATAGTATTTGTCCAAAAAAATAAATATGTTGTTATTTTAATCAAAATGAAACTTTTATATTCGTTATATAACAACCTACCAAACTCATTTATTAACAAATTCATTGTCGTATTTATAAACAATATTCTACTTATAAATGAAATATAGCTATATACATTTCATAAAATAAAAGAAATTCATTAATAAATAATCATATTGCATTGTTTCTATATTCTTTTGTCTAGTTTTAAACATTAATTAGAGAAAATAATTTATCATTATATTTCAATTAGATATGTGGTTAATGTAATGTTTTAATTGTAAACAAAAATAACCTAGTTGATTTTAATCATTTATTTTCTAGTTAATAAAAATACCTAAAAATAATCATTAACATATGAATATTTAAGTATTTAGCTTTATTTTGTATTTCCTTTAAAATTGGAAAGTTATTTCAAAATGTTTTAAAAACCGCCTCGAAAAACACAAAATATAAAAAATGTTACATTTTCAGGTTTTTCAGTTATATTTAGCATTTGAGATGGTGATCACGGTAGTTTATCCTGAAAAACACTATATTCTGCACCTCTTAAGTCTGGATATAAACTTATTGAATATTTTTTCAAATTTTGGAAGAGTCTAATTCTTTTGAAATTTAAAGATTTTGTATGTGGTAATTGAAGATATTGAGATAACACCAGGTACTCAATGCACTCATTTATTCATAATTAAATTTATGCCGTGATTATTTCTAAAAAGAAATACAATCGCGCTCTTATTTTTATTCATTATTTTTTTTACCGCGTTATTTCGGAGAGTATTATGGATACAACCAAAGTTGGTTCTATCGCGTCGGGTAACACCCAAGGTGATTACAAAACATGGCGTAAGTCAGATACAGTATGGATGTTAGGTTTATACGGTACGGCTATCGGTGCTGGCGTTCTATTTTTACCTATCAACGCAGGGATTGGTGGTTTAATTCCTCTGTTGATCATGTTAGTACTTGCATTCCCAATGACCTTCTTTGCACACCGTGGTATGTGCCGCTTTGTGTTATCAGGTAAAAATCCAGGTGAAGATATCACTGAAGTTGTTGAAGAACACTTTGGTAAAACAGCAGGTAAATTAATCACCCTGCTCTATTTCTTCGCAATTTATCCTATTCTATTGGTTTATAGTGTTGCTATCACCAATACAGTAGAAAGCTTTATTGTGAACCAAATGCACATGTCTGCACCACCTCGCGCAATTTTATCGTTGGTACTGATTGTCGGTATCATGTCGATTATTCGCTTTGGTGAACAAGCTATCGTTAAAGCAATGAGCGTTTTAGTGTTCCCATTTGTTGCTGTCCTGATGGTCTTAGCACTGTATCTGATCCCAGAGTGGAATGGTGCGATCCTTGATACTCTCTCTTTTGATCACGCAACAACATCAGGTATGGGTCAAGGCCTATTAGTAACCCTATGGTTAGCTATCCCTGTAATGGTGTTCTCTTTTAACCACTCTCCAATCATCTCTGCGTTTGCTGTTGCAAAACGTGAAGAATACGGCGAAAACGCTGAGAAAAAATGTTCACGCATTTTAGCTTATGCGCACATCATGATGGTTATCACTGTAATGTTCTTCGTGTTTAGCTGTGTATTTAGCTTAACACCAGAAAACTTAGCAGAAGCAAAAGCACAGAACATCAGTATTCTGTCTTACCTTGCTAACCATTTTGAAGCACCTGTTATCGCTTATATTGCTCCATTTATTGCTTTCGTTGCGATCACTAAATCTTTCTTAGGTCACTACTTAGGTGCTCGTGAAGGTTTCAACGGTTTAATCATCAAATCACTGCGTGAAAAAGGTAAAACAATCGAAAAAGATCGTTTAAACAAAATCACTGCACTGTTTATGCTGGTTACAACTTGGATTGTTGCAACATTAAACCCAAGCATCTTAGGTATGATTGAAACATTAGGTGGCCCAATTATCGCAATGTTACTGTTCCTGATGCCTATGTATGCAATCCGTAAAGTACCAGCGATGAAGAAATACCAAGGCCATATCAGCAACGCATTCGTTGTAATTATGGGTCTTATCGCAATCTCAGCAGTTTTCTATAGCTTAATTAGTTCATTCATGGGCTAATAAAGCACCTGATGGCTACTTTCATAAAAGAAAGTAGCCATTACAGCTTTAGACTTCAAAACTGACACTTCTCACTCTAATAATCACACAGTTGCGCCTTTAAATTAATTAGGGAGGCGAATATTATGGTTAGCGTCTTTGATATTTTTAAAATCGGTATCGGCCCTTCAAGCTCACACACTGTAGGTCCAATGAAAGCAGGTAAAGAATTCGTTGATTTACTTGCAGAAAAAAATCTCCTCTCTTCTGTTTCCCGCGTTATCGTTGATGTTTATGGCTCTTTATCTTTAACAGGTAAAGGTCACGCAACGGATATTGCTATTATTATGGGACTCGCAGGAAATTTACCTGATACTGTCGATATTGATTCTATCGCCCCGTTTATTAAACAAGTAGAAACAACTGGTCGCTTAATGCTGGCAAATGGCATAAAAGAAGTCGATTTTCCTGTTGAAGGCGGTATGAATTTTCATAAAAACAATCTACCCCTTCATGAAAATGGCATGACCATTACCGCTTATAACGGTGAGCAGGTTTTATTGAAAAAAACCTATTATTCTACTGGTGGCGGTTTTATTGTTGATGAAGAACATTTTGGCCAACCTGAAGAAAATGCAGTTCAAGTTCCTTATCCTTATCAATATGCGGCTGATTTACGTCGCCATTGCAAAGAAACAGGCCTTTCTTTATCAGCATTAGTGATGCAAAACGAATTAGCATTACGTAGCAAAGAAGAAATTTCGGCTCATTTTGCGGCTGTTTGGGAAGTAATGAAGTCAGGTATTGAGCGCGGTGTAAATACCGAAGGCTTATTACCAGGGCCATTACGTGTACCTCGCCGTGCTTCTGCATTACGCCGTATGTTAGTCACAGAAGATAAAACGACAACAGATCCAATGACTGTTGTTGACTGGATTAATATGTTTGCCCTTGCCGTGAATGAAGAAAATGCGGCTGGTGGACGTGTTGTCACAGCACCAACAAACGGTGCCTGCGGCATTATCCCAGCAGTATTATCTTACTATGATAAATTTATTCGCCCTGTAAATGAAAACTCTTACACTCGCTTTTTCTTAGTTGCTGGTGTTATTGGTTCACTTTACAAAATGAATGCATCTATCTCGGGTGCTGAAGTCGGTTGCCAAGGTGAAGTCGGTGTTGCTTGTTCAATGGCAGCAGGTGCATTGACTGAACTCTTAGGCGGTAGCCCAGAACAAGTTTGTATCGCAGCAGAAATTGCGATGGAGCATAACTTAGGGCTTACTTGCGACCCAGTGGCAGGACAAGTACAAGTTCCTTGTATTGAACGTAATGCTATCGCAGCCGTACAAGCTGTAAACTCATCTCGTATGGCTTTACGTCGTGTTAGCGATCCTCGTATTTGTTTAGATAAAGTCATTGAGACAATGTACGAAACAGGGAAAGACATTAATGCTAAATATCGTGAAACCTCTCAAGGTGGATTAGCCATTAAAATTTCTTGTGACTAAATCTGAAAGTCTGAAATACAGATATTTATGATAGATAAGGCGCTGATATCAGCGCCTTTTTTGTTTATTAACCTCAATCTTGAGACTCTTCTTTTTTTAATATCCTCTTTTTTGTATGAGATTAAATTGTCATCCTTAGTTAAAATAGTTTTTTTGAAAAAAATAGGCGCTAACCTCAAAAATTATTTAAATGACGTGACGATAAACGCGTTATCTAAAGTAAATAACTACAAATTAATCAATCTATTGGCCATATTTAGATTATTGTCTAGAGTTGATAAATGAAGATCACTAGAGACATCATTAACGGGATAAAAAGAGAATTAAAATGAAATCAGATATTCAAATCTCCCAAGAAGCACACCTCTTACCTATTCAGGACATTGCTAAAAATTTAAATATTGATCAAGACGATATCGAGTTTTATGGCAAGTACAAAGCCAAATTTAGCCACAACATTTGGTCAAAAATTGCGACAAAAAAGCCCGGAAAGTTAGTTTTAGTGACAGCAATAAACCCAACACCGGCTGGTGAAGGTAAAACAACGGTGACTGTTGGATTAGGGCAAGCACTTAATCATATTGGGAAAAATGCCATTATTGCATTGCGTGAACCCTCTTTAGGCCCTTGTTTTGGCATTAAAGGTGGAGCAACTGGTGGTGGTTATTCACAAGTCGTTCCGATGGAAGATCTCAACCTTCATTTTACTGGCGATTTTCATGCTATTACCTCTGCCAATAACTTACTTGCAGCCATGCTTGATAATTCGATTTATCAAGGTAATCCTTTAAATATCGATCCTAAAAAAATCGTGTTTAAACGTTGTATGGATATGAACGATCGTGCTTTACGTAATATTGTTGTGGGATTAGGTGGCGAAAAAGACGGTATCACAAGAGAAGAGAACTTTGTTATTACTGTTGCTTCTGAAATTATGTCTATCCTATGTTTAGCTTTGGATATTGATGATTTAAAACAGCGACTTTCTCGCATCATTGTTGCTTATTCTTATAATGGTGATCCTGTTACAGCAAACGATCTACAAGCCGTCGGAGCAATGGCGAGTTTATTAAAAGATGCTATTAATCCTAATTTAGTACAAACACTCGAAAATACTCCTGCCATTATTCATGGAGGTCCTTTTGCTAATATTGCTCATGGATGTAATAGCGTAAGAGCGACAAAACTTGCTCTTCAACTTGCTGATATTACTGTGACAGAAGCTGGTTTTGGTGCTGACTTAGGTGCTGAAAAATTCTTTGATATAAAATGTCGGGTCAGTGGATTACGCCCTGATTGTGCCGTTATTGTTGTAACCACCAAAGCGCTAAAATATAACGGTGGCTTAGGTAAAGGCGAGTGGAATAATGAAGATTTAGCCGCCCTTGAAAAAGGCATTGTAAATCTTGAAAAACACATTGAAAACCTTAAAAAATATGGCTTACCCGTGATTGTCTCTCTTAATGCGTATGTCACTGATAGTATTGCAGAGCACCAGTTTATCGAACAATTTTGCCAAGATAGAGATTGTCGCTTCGCAATTACCAAAGTGTGGGAAAAAGGCGGCGAAGGTGGTATTGAATTGGCTAAGCAAGTGATTGATACGCTTGAAAATGAACAGAGCCAATTTCAATTAATTTATCCTGATGATGCTTCACTTAGTCAAAAAATCGAGATTGTTGCCAAAGAAGTTTATGGTGCAGGTGGTGTGACTTATAGCCAACATGCTCGTAAGATGTTAGAAAAGATAGAAAGTATGGGGTTTGCTCATTTCCCTGTTTGCATGGCAAAAACTCAATATTCACTCTCAGATGATCCCTCGTTATTAGGCCGACCGACTGACTTTACAATAAACGTTCGTGAAGTGTATGTTTCTGCTGGCGCAGGCTTTGTTGTCGCCTTAACAGGCTCTATCACAACGATGCCCGGATTACCGAAAACACCTGCTGCTATCGCTGTTAATGTTGATAATCAAGGCAAAATAGATGGGCTTATTTAAGTTCTAAAATAGGATATCTCTCTATTTTATTGAGTATAAAAAAATCCGTAATCGTTAAAAAATTACGGATTATTTATATAAAAATAACAGCTAGTCTTTCTTTTTGGGTGAAAAACTCAGTAACGCTTTGATAGATCCATTATTGGTGAATTAACCAAAAATAGCATTAAACCAACCAGATACTGTTTTAACAACAAAATCCCAAATACGACTAAAGAAACCGCCTTCCTCAACCGCTTCTTTTACAACTAATGGGCGTTGTTCAATCACTTCATCATTTAATAAAAAGTTAACTGTACCTACAACCTGATTTTGCGTTAACGGCGCTTCTAATACAGGATTAGTTAAAGTAAAAGAGGCTTTCAGATTTTTCAATTCACCTTTAGGAATGGTAATTGAAGCATCGTTAGCAACCCCTAATGCTACTTCACCTTTATCGCCATACCACACTTTTTGAGTTGTCAGTGGTGTATCTGCTTTTACAGGTGTTACCGTTTCAAAAAAGCGGAAACCCCAGCCTAATAATTTTTCACTTTCAGCAAAACGCACTTTATCTGATGGTGTTCCTAAAACAACAGCAATTAAGCGCATATCACCTTCAGTTGCCGAAGAAACAAGATTGTACCCTGCTCCATTAGTGTGACCCGTTTTCACACCATCGACATTCATATTTTTATTCCACAATAAACGGTTACGGTTTGGCTGACGAATATTGTTGAATGTAAATTCTTTTTCTTTATGAATTTCATACTCAGAAGGAACATCGCGGATCATGGCTGCTGTCAGTAATGCCATATCTTGTGCGGTTGTATATTGTCCATCAGAATCTAACCCATGAACGGTTTTAAAGTGTGTATTTTTTAAACCGAGATTCTTAGCATAAGAATTCATTAAATCAACAAAGGTTTCCTGACTACCCGCAACATGTTCTGCTAATGCAATACTGGCATCATTACCAGATTGAATAACCATACCGCGGTTTAAATCAATCACTTTGACCTGATCCCCCGGTTTCAAGAACATCAATGATGATCCCTTCAATACCGGATTTCCCGTTGCCCACGCATTACGCCCAACAATAACCATATCGTCAGGAGACATACGACCTTCTTTGATAGCTTGCCCAACAACGTAGCTACTCATAATTTTTGTCAGGCTGGCGGGATCTAAACGCTCATCAGGTTTCTCTGATGCCAGAATTTTTCCGCTGTTGTAATCCATTAATACATAAGATTTTGCCTCTATTTGAGGAGGTACCGGATTATTTACTGCAAATGAAGGACTAGAAATAATTAGCAGTAAACCCATTCCCGCGGTAACCTTACCCAGAACAGATGGAATATTTTTTTTCATTACCGATCACCCTTTTATATCAATTTGTTAAAGCTTTCCTACTATATGGCTTTCTGGAATAAGACGCCAACATTGATATATAGAGATTTATCTTATATTCATATTTAGCGCCCTATAGAGGGAAATTTTATTACTTATCGTGGTTTAGGAGACCTTTATGTTAAAAGTCTGGGGTAGAAAAAACTCATCTAACGTTAAAAAAGTTCTTTGGTGCTTAAAAGAATTAAATGTTCCTTATGAACAAATCGACGTTGGTGGCCCTTTTGGTGGACTCAATGAAGCAAATTATTTAGCGATGAATCCCAACGCTTCTATTCCAACCTTACAAGATGATGACTTTGCTTTATGGGAGTCTAATACCATTATTCGTTATTTATGTACAAAATATGAAAATAATACCCTCTATCCCATTGATCCGAAACAACGAGCAAATGTAGAAAAATGGATGGATTGGTCAAATGGCAGCCTATTTTCTCCCATTCAACAAATGATGATCATGATTGTTCGCACGCCTAAAGAGCAGCAAAATCCTGAGATTGTTAACGCGTTGAAAGAGAAACTGAATAAATTAATCAAAATAGCTGACGACCAACTTGCAAAAACAACTTATTTCGCAGGAGATGCATTCTCTCTTGCCGATATGGCGATCGCACCATTGGTCTACCCGTGGCTTGAAGTTTGCAAAGATAGACCTAACTTCCCTCACATTGAGCGCTGGTTTGCACAATTAAGTGAAAGACCTATTTTCCGTGATATCGTGTTATTGCCTGTAAATTAAGTTAATTCATTGGCATTTTGTCGGGATCTGGATAATGGTAATGAAATCCAAGATCTCGACAGATCTCCTGACCATCAATTTCTCGTATTAAAGGCTTCTCTTCTTCAACAAATTCTGGCGGAATAAGATCGAGTTGATTCGACACTCTTGAGTAAAATTCTTTCTTTTTAGGGTGAATTGGAGCACATAAATTATATAAATGACCACCTTCATTCTGCGCAAGAAGTTGTTCGACTGCAAAAATCACATCGTCTAAGTGGACTAAGTTAACGCATTGATGAGCGCCTTTTACCTGTTTTTTACCTGATAAAAAACGTCCTGCATGACGACCCGGCCCGACTAATCCTGCTAATCGAAGAATATCAACTGTAGTCAACGGTAAACGGTGTAGCCAGTTCTCAACTTCTGCTAACATTTTTGCTGATTGTGTTTCTGGTCGAATATCCATTTCTTCCGTGATATTACCTGTTTGATTGCCATATACAGAAGTAGAGCTAATGTAAATGACTCTCGTAACATGGCGAGACATTGCGCTATCCACCAGCGTCTGAATGGCTTCAACATAATCATAACCTCCACCAGCAGCACTGGGTGGTAACGTGATAATGAGAACGTCAGTTTCCATTAAGTAATCAAAATCATCTCTATCACATTCAATTGCGGGTGTTAAATTCACTAAACAGCAGTCAATGCCACTCATTCTTGCTGCTTCTACACCATCTTCAGTGGTTTTAGTCCCTTTAACTTGATAGCCTGCATCACGCAACGCAACGGCAAGTGGTAAACCTAACCAACCTAATCCTACGATGGTTATTCGTTTCATTTTGCTCCCCTACTTAAATGGCTTAGTCAAAGTATGCTATAAAATTTTAGTTTCGCCATTACTTATAAATACTACTTATATTTCGTGAACGTTTAGCATCTCCCTATATACTCGCCTACTTGTTCCATTAAGTAAATAAGAGAAATATTAAAATTACATTAAAAACAAAAGGTTACAAAATAATTAAATTATTATTAAAAAATAGGTTGCTTTCTGCTTTGTAAATCATGTAGGTTGAAAGGCAGACAAATTCTAAATGCAGGTTACTCAATATTGGTTACTCAATATTGGTTACTCAATATTGGTTACTAAATATTGGTTACTAAATACAGATTAACAGTAACGGGCATTATTAAATAACAAATAGTGTTATTAGCTAGGAAAATAATTATGTATAGCATTCAACTAAACCACCATCATCACCATCACCCTGACTAGTCTTTCAGGCGATGAGTGCTGGAAGACGTTTAAGAAACGCTTCCGGTGGTCTGAATGCAGATAACAACTAAAACCCCGGAAGGCAACTTCCGGGGTTTTTTTATAGCTAATTTTCATAACAAAAATATGGACAATGATAGGGTAATAATATGTTAGATAAAGCAAGATTAAGGATCGCAATGCAAAAATCAGGACGTTTAAGCGATGATTCTCGTGCTCTTTTAGCACGTTGTGGCATCAAAATTAACTTAAATCAACAGCGCCTGATTGCTTACGCTGAAAATATGCCAATCGATATTTTGCGTGTTAGAGATGACGATATTCCAGGATTGGTAATGGATGGCGTTGTTGATTTAGGGATCATTGGTGAAAACGTTTTAGAAGAAGAGCTATTAAAGCGTCGTTCACAAGGTGAAAACCCAAATTATCTGACACTACGTCGTCTTGATTTCGGTGGCTGTCGCTTATCTCTCGCAACCCCTGTTGATTTCGATTATCAAGGTGTGGAATGCTTAAATAATACTCGTATCGCGACCTCCTATCCAAATCTGCTCAAACGCTATTTAGACCAAAAAGGCATCAAGTTTAAATCCTGTTTATTAAATGGCTCTGTTGAAGTCGCCCCTCGTGCAGGTCTTGCTGACTCTATCTGCGACTTAGTTTCTACTGGTGCAACATTAGAAGCCAACGGTTTAAAAGAAGTCGAAGTGATTTATCGCTCAAAAGCCTGTTTGATCCAACGCGATGGTGACATGGAAACCGATAAACAAGCACTTATCGACCGCTTATTAACGCGTATTCAAGGCGTTATTCAAGCTCGAGAATCAAAATACATTATGTTACACGCACCAAGTGATTGTCTTGAAGATGTCATTGCATTACTTCCGGGAGCTGAAAGACCGACTATTTTACCTCTGGCAGGTGACCAAAATCGCGTTGCAATGCACATGGTAAGTAGCGAAACCCTATTCTGGGAAACAATGGAAAAACTTAAAGCATTAGGTGCAAGTTCAATTCTTGTTTTACCAATTGAAAAAATGATGGAATAAGGTGAAATGATGAAAACGGGTTTTAATACATTAACTTACTGGAATAAATGCACTAAAGAACAGCAACAAGTGCTATTAACTCGCCCTGCTATTTCTGCATCAGGTTCAATTACAGAACAAGTTGCTAGCATCATTTCACAGGTACGCAATGATGGAGATAAAGCGCTTAAAGCACTCAGCCAAAAATTCGATAAGGCAGCGCTGGAAAGTGTTTTGGTGTCAAAATCGCAAATTGATGCAGCCTCATCAAGACTTGATAGCAAAATAAAACAGGCAATAGCACAGGCGATGAATAATATTCGTCGCTTTCATGAGGCTCAAATTCCTAACACTATCAACGTGGAAACTCAGCCGGGTGTATTTTGCCAACAAGTAAGCAGACCCATTGATGCGGTAGGGCTTTATATTCCGGGAGGTTCGGCACCATTACTCTCAACAGTAATGATGTTAGGTATTCCCGCCCGTATTGCGGGTTGTCGCAAAGTTATTCTTTGCTCGCCGCCCCCTATTGCTGATGAAATTTTATATATTGCTCAACAAATTGGTATTGATGAAATTTTCCAAGTAGGTGGTGCACAGGCGATTGCAGCTATGGCATTTGGTACTGAATCTATTCCTAAGGTTGATAAAATTTTTGGCCCTGGTAATGCCTATGTCACTGAAGCCAAACGCCAAGCAAGTCAATCACTACAAGGTGCTGCAATCGATATGCCAGCAGGCCCTTCTGAAGTATTAGTGATTGCTGATGCGGATGCAAATCCTGCATTTATTGCCGCTGACTTACTTTCACAAGCTGAACACGGCCCTGATTCACAAGTTGTATTATTAACACCTGATGAAACACTCGCTAAAGCCGTTATTGCTGAAACAGAAACACAACTGGCGCTATTAAGCCGCGCTGAAATCGCTAAACAAGCACTTGCAGAAAGCCGCGTCATTATTACTCGTGATCTCGACCAGTGTATTGAAATTAGTAACAGCTATGGTCCAGAACACTTAATTATTCAAACTAATGATGCTGATAGTCGTGTTGATAGCATTACCAGCGCTGGATCTGTTTTTCTTGGTGCTTGGTCGCCTGAATCTGCGGGAGATTATGCTTCTGGTACTAATCACGTTCTACCGACTTATGGCTATACAGCAACCTACTCAAGCTTAGGCTTAGCTGATTTTATGAAACGTATGACAGTACAGAAACTCACAGCACAAGGTTTATCTGATTTAGCACAGACTATTGAAATATTAGCGCAAGCAGAACAACTCACCGCACACAAAAATGCTGTCACACTTCGCGTTAACGCTTTAGCTCAGGGGAAAAAGAGTGATGAAAACTGAATTTGATATCAATACACTTGCAAGAAAAAATGTACGAGAATTAACACCTTATCAATCTGCTCGACGCTTAGGCGGAAATGGTTCTGTGTGGTTAAATGCCAATGAATACCCTATCGCGCCTGACTTTACTTTTAATGAAAAAAACTTAAATCGTTACCCTGAATGCCAGCCTGTTAATGTGATCAATCGTTATGCTGCATACGTAGGTGTGAATGCGAATCAAGTCTTAGTTAGCCGTGGTGCAGATGAAGCGATTGAACTACTTATTCGCGCTTTTTGTGAGCCAGATAAAGATGCTGTACTTTATTGCCCTCCTACTTACGGTATGTATAGCGTTAGTGCTGAAACCTTTGGTATAGAGCAGCGTGTTGTCCCTACACTTGCTGATTGGAGCCCTGATATTAAAGCAATAGCGTCACAGCTTGATAATGTAAAACTTATCTACCTATGCAGCCCAAATAATCCAACTGGAAATATTGTTAATCCTTCTCTTATTCGGGATGTATTAGCGTTGGCGAAAGACAAAGCGATTGTTGCAGTCGATGAAGCTTATATTGAATTTTGCCCACAAGCGTCAATTGTTTCATGGCTTGAAGATTATCCGAATTTAGTTATTTTGCGAACCTTATCGAAAGCTTTTGCTTTAGCAGGGCTTCGTTGTGGCTTTACGCTTGCCAACCCGCCGGTCATTGAATTATTACTAAAGGTGATCGCACCGTACCCACTTTCAACACCTGTTGCCGATATTGCTGCGCAAGCATTAACAGAAGCAAGTATTGAGATAATGAAAAAGCGAGTGGCAGAAATTACACGTAACAGAAGCATTTTATCTGATAGGTTAAAAAAATTGCCTAATGTAGAACAGGTTTATAACAGTGAAACCAACTATATTTTAGTGAAATTCACTGATGCTAATCTGGTTTTCCGTACTTTATGGGAACAAGGGATTATTTTACGCGATCAACAGCGTCAATATGGGCTTAATGGCTGTTTGCGTATTTCTATCGGTACAGCAGAAGAATGTGATAGCGTGATTAATGCCATAAAAAATATTCAAACTGCAAACGTATAAAACATTAAAAACGATAACAACAAAAAATCGCAACTGAGGGATCTCAACCATGAGCCAAAAAATTCTTTTTATCGACCGTGATGGTACTTTAATCACGGAACCACCCACAGATTACCAAGTTGATAGACTCGATAAACTTGCCTTTGAAAACGGCGTGATCCCCGCACTGACTGCGCTACAAAAAGCAGGTTATAAACTCATTATGATCACAAATCAGGATGGGTTAGGCACAGAAAGTTTTCCTCAAGCAGATTTCGATCCTCCTCATAATTTAATGATGCAGATTTTTTCATCACAAGGGATCTCATTTGATGATGTTTTAATTTGTCCTCATAAACCTGAAGACAACTGCCCTTGTCGCAAACCAGAAACAGGACTTGTTACTCAGTATTTAGTTGATGGCGCACTAGATAAAGATAACAGTTATGTCATTGGTGATAGACAAACTGATATTCAGCTAGCTGAAAATATGGGTATCAAAGGCATGCTTTATAATGCCGATAAACTCAATTGGGCGGGCATTACAGAACAACTGACGAAAAAAGATCGCTACGCTCACGTTGAGCGAAAAACAAAAGAGACACAAATCGCCATTGATATCTGGCTAGATCGCGAAGGTGATAGTCAGATCAGCACTGGTGTTGGTTTCTTTGATCACATGCTTGATCAAATTGCCACACACGGCGGTTTTCGCATGAATATCAATGTAAAAGGTGATTTAGTTATTGATGATCACCACACAGTGGAAGATACCGGTCTTGCTTTGGGTGAAGCATTACGTGAAGCATTAGGTGATAAGCGAGGTATTGCTCGCTTTGGTTTTACATTACCAATGGATGAGTGCCTTGCAAGTTGTGCGTTAGATATTTCTGGTCGTCCACACCTTGAGTACAAAGCCGAATTTAAATATCAACGCGTCGGTGATTTAAGTACAGAGATGATTGAACACTTTTTCCGTTCCCTCTCTTACACCATGGGTTGCACGTTGCACCTGAAATCAAAAGGCAAAAACGATCACCACAAAGCTGAAAGCTTATTTAAAGTCTTTGGTCGTACATTGCGCCAAGCCATTCGTGTTGAAGGAAATACGTTACCAAGCTCAAAAGGTGTTCTGTGATGAAAGTGGTTATTCTTGATACGGGTTGTGCCAATTTAGCCTCTGTCGCTTACGCCGTTAAGCGACTCGGTTATGATCCAATTGTGTCCTATGAAAAAAACGTGGTGTTATCTGCGGATAAACTGTTTTTACCCGGAGTAGGAACGGCTAGAGCGGCAATGGAACAACTCAAAGCTCGTGAGTTAATTCCTTTAATTAAAGCCTTAACACAACCTGTTTTAGGGATTTGTTTAGGTATGCAAATATTGGCTTCACTAAGCGAAGAAGGTAAAGATATTCCTTTATTAGGTTTAGTTGATGGCACCATAGATAAGCTTGATACAGCGGGTTTACCATTACCCCATATGGGTTGGAACCAAGTATTAGCAAAACCAGGACATCCTCTTTTTCGTTCACTTGATGACAATGCTTGGTTCTATTTTGTTCATAGCTACGCTCTAGCGCTCAATGAATCGACGATTGCGGAAACTGAATACGGCTCTCGCTTTAGTAGCGCAATTCAAAAAGATAATTTTTATGGAGTGCAATTTCACCCAGAACGTTCAGGGAAAGCGGGTGCTCAACTTATCAAGAATTTTTTGGAGATGTAACCCGTTATGATTATTCCAGCATTAGATTTAATTGATGGGAAAGTGGTTCGTCTTCATCAGGGTGATTATGCAAAACAGCGTGATTATGATGATAATCCGCTGACACGCTACCAACAATATGAAAAAGATGGCGCAAAGCTACTTCACCTAGTGGATTTAACGGGTGCAAAAGATCCGTCTGCTCGCCAAATTCCACTGTTAAAAAAGCTTGTTGCTTGTGTCAATGTGCCTGTACAAGTGGGTGGAGGTATTCGCACTGAAGATGATGTGAAATCACTATTAGAAGCAGGTGCAAGCCGTGTTGTTATTGGCTCTACCGCAGTCAGTCAGCCTGAAATGGTGAAAACATGGTTTGAGCGCTATGGTGCAGATGCCATTGTATTAGCTCTCGATGTTCGCATTGATAAACAAGGCAAAAAGTGGGTAGCTGTCAGTGGGTGGCAAGAGAACTCTCCCTATACTCTTGAAGATATCATCAAGCTTTATCAAAGTGTGGGTTTAAAGCATGTGTTGTGTACCGACATTTCTCGTGATGGCACATTAGCAGGTTCTAACGTTGAACTGTATAAAGAAATTAGCCAGCGTTTCCCTGATATTTTATTCCAAGCTTCGGGCGGTATTGGTGATTTACAAGATATCGCAGATCTTCCAGCATCTGGTGTTGCCGGTATTATTGTTGGTAGAGCATTATTAGAAGGCAAATTTACATTAAAAGAGGCGATATCATGTTGGCAAAACGCATAATTCCTTGTCTTGATGTTCGTGATGGGCAAGTCGTTAAAGGTGTTCAATTTCGTAATCATGAAATCATTGGTGATATTGTCCCTCTTGCTGAACGCTATGCCAAAGAAGGCGCTGATGAACTGGTATTTTACGATATTACCGCCTCTTCTGATGGCCGTGTGGTTGATAAAAGCTGGGTGTCGCGCGTTGCTGAAGTGATTGATATTCCATTTTGTGTTGCTGGTGGTATTCGCTCTATTGAAGATGCTGGGAAAATTCTCTCTTTTGGTGCAGATAAAATATCAATTAATTCACCTGCACTTTCAGATCCCTCTCTTATTTCGCGTCTTGCTGAACGTTATGGTGTGCAATGTGTTGTTGTGGGTATTGACACTTGGTTTGATGAAAAAACAGGTGAATATTTAGTTTATCAATTCACAGGTGATGAAAAACGTACTCAGCAAACACACTGGAAAACCCTTGATTGGGTACGTGAAGTTCAGCGATTAGGTGCAGGTGAAATTGTTTTAAATATGATGAATCAAGATGGTGTCAGACAAGGTTATGACTTGAAACAATTAGCTCAAGTACGCCAAGTTGCAGATGTTCCTCTTATTGCCTCTGGCGGTGCGGGTGAAATGTCACACTTTCTTGATGCATTTAAATTAGCCAATGTTGATGGCGCTCTTGCAGCCTCTGTTTTTCATAAACAAATAATTAATATCAACGAATTAAAACAGTATCTTGCAAAGAATGACGTTAAGGTAAGAATATAATGAATAGTGAAACATTAGCGCAACTAGATTGGAAAAAAGTCGATAATCTCATGCCTGTGGTTATCCAAAATGCCATTTCAGGTGATGTATTAATGCTAGGTTACATGAACAAAGAAGCATTAAATGTCACTCTAGAAAGTGGGAATGTTACCTTCTATTCACGCACTAAACAGCGTTTATGGACAAAAGGTGAAACCTCAGGCAACTTTCTCAAATTAGTCAATATTTATCCTGACTGTGATAACGATACTTTACTTATTTTAGCCAATCCGATTGGCCCAACTTGCCATAATGGCACTGAGAGTTGCTTTGCGCCTGCACAAAGCCAGTGGGGATTCCTCTACGAGCTTGAAAATTTATTACGTGAACGTAAAAATGCCTCACCAGATAGCTCTTATACTGCCCGCCTTTATGCCAGTGGTACAAAACGAATAGCGCAAAAAGTGGGCGAAGAAGGTGTAGAAACAGCGCTGGCCGCAACTGTTAATGACAGAGAAGAGCTAAAAAATGAAGCCTCAGACTTGCTCTATCACTTAATGGTATTACTGCAAGACCAATCATTATCACTCACTGATGTTATCGGTTGCCTACAAGAACGCCATAAAAAAGCAGAGTAATTGATATCACCTTAATAAAGATGAAAAAAGCCGATACAAAATAAAGTATCGGCTTCATTTTTAAGAAAAATAAAAAGTAATAGCTTAATTAGCTTTTTATTTTCTAAGCATTACATTGCTTGGCGGAATAACTCGATAACATCACTTTCAGAACCCTGAACTGGGTTAGTGATTGCACAAGCGTCTTTCAGCGCATTTTCAGCTAATGTTTTGAAATCTTCTTCTTTCACGCCTAATTCTTTCAGACCAGCTGGAATACCAACATCTTTAGCCATTTTACGAATTTCTTCGATACACGCTTTCGCGCCTTGCTCATCGCTCATTGCAGAAACATCAACACCCATAGCTTGTGCGATATCTTTTAAACGACCTGCTGCTGCTTGAATGTTATAAGCTTGAACATGTGGTAATAAAACCGCATTACACACACCATGAGGTAAGTTATAGAAACCACCTAATTGGTGAGCCATAGCATGTACATAACCTAAAGAAGCGTTATTAAATGCCATACCTGCTAAGAATTGAGCATAAGCCATGTTTTCACGCGCTGTTGCATCACCACCATTATCAACAACTTTACGTAAAGATTCGCTGATCATAGCAACTGCTTTTAATGCACACGCATCAGTGATTGGATTTGCAGCAATTGAAACATACGCTTCAACAGCATGAGTTAATGCATCCATACCTGTTGCAGCGGTCAAACCTTTTGGCATACCAATCATTAACTCTGAATCATTTACAGATAAGATTGGTGTCACGTTTTTATCAACGATAGCCATTTTGATATGACGCGCAGTATCTGTGATGATACAAAAACGTGTCATTTCTGATGCTGTACCTGCTGTGGTATTAATTGAAATCAGTGGTAATTGCGGTTTAGCTGAACGGTCAACACCTTCATAATCTGCAATTTTTCCACCATTAGAAGCCACTAACGCGATACCTTTAGCACAATCATGTGGTGAACCACCACCTAAAGAAATCACACAGTCACATTGATGTTCTTTCAGCAGAGCTAAACCCGCTTCTACGTTTTCAACAGTAGGGTTCGGTGCAGTACCATCATAAGTAACGCTAGAAATACCAGCCTCTGTCAGTAACTTACTTACTTTATCAACAACACCTAGTTGATTTAAAATGCTATCAGTGACGATCAACGCTTTATGAAAACCGAAGTCTTTCATTGAATTTACAGCATCAGCAAGGCAACCAGCACCAATTTTATTTACAGAAGGGATATAGAATGTTGAAACTGCCATTATTGACTTCCTTTTTAGTAATTAAATCTACGTTTTAATATGTTCTATTCTTTTTGTTCTTAAATTGATCATCATCAAAATAATGAATAAATATCAATTTGTTTATCATTTTATTACAGGTAATTAAATAAAGAAGCCCAATTACCCTATTAATTCAATAGGATAATACTATTAACATATTATCATTTGTAACAAAATAATTTGAAAAGCTTATCAAAATAATCAAAACCAGCCGTGAACATCACAGCAGAATATTTTTTTTAAAGTCGTATAATGACATCAAAGAAATAACTTATTAAATTCAGGAGTCATTGATGTCTTTGACTATTTTTGAGCAACTTACTGCTTTATTAGATAAAAACCACGCTACTTACCGTGTTATGGAACACCCTACCGCAGGTCGTTCTGAAGAAGTTGCAAAAATCAGAGGAACACAATTAGGACAGGGAGCAAAAGGACTTGTTTGCCATATAAAAGGTAACGGCGTTAAACAACATGTTCTTGCAATATTACCCGCCGATAAACAGGCTGATCTGTCAAAACTCGCTCACCAAATTGGTGGAACAAGAGCATCGCTGGCAAGCCCTAAAGAAGTGGATGATCTTACTCAATGCGTATTTGGTGCAATTCCCCCTTTTAGTTTTCATCCTGCGTTGAAGCTTGTCGCTGACCCTTTGCTTTTTGAACGCTTTGATGAGCTAGCTTTTAATGCGGGCACATTAGAGCGTTCTATTATTCTGAATACGCAAGATTACAAACGCATTGCACAACCTGAATTAATCTCTTTTATTCGTGATGAAGAAAACGAATAATAAAAATAGCTAACTTATATTTAACAATTACCCTAGAGATAAATTTAGCCAAGGGTAATTGTTAGTATGATAACAATTCTTGCTGTATGTATATATTTACACACTTAAAAGTAATATTAGATAATCTAATCCAAAGCGCAAGTAGCACTTAACACCAAAAATAATCAAAAAGTCAGAATAACCCCCATAAATTCCACATTACCTTAGCTATAACACTATAAAATGTACCAAGCAGAAAATTTAAATTATTTTTTTCGATTCAGCACTCAATAATTAACTAAATAGATTTTATTTTATTGACCTGATTTAGTAGTACATTTAAGTTAGCATCAATAAAAATACAATAATGTAAAATTCTATTTACAACTCAGTTATTTTCTAACATACAAATAAATATATAAACAATGTACCAATAGGTGCAGGGAAATCTTCATGCAAACTTCAACTAAAAAACAACCGCTTTATAAAGTGCTTTATGTGCAAGTTATCGTTGCCATCTTACTTGGTATCTTGCTCGGGCATTTTTACCCTGATTTGGGTGAATCCTTTAAACCACTTGGTGATGGATTTATCAAAATTGTAAAAATGATCATCGCACCTGTTATCTTCTTAACAGTAGTAACGGGTATTGCAGGTATGAATAATATGAAAGCGGTAGGTACAGTTGCGGGTAAATCCATGGCTTACTTCCTGACTTTCTCTACGATTGCATTAATTATTGGGTTAATCGTTGCAAATGTTATTCGCCCAGGTGATGGTTTAAATATCTCTCCTGCTTCATTAGATGCGAGCAAAGTAGAAAGTTATGTCGCAAAAGCCCATGATTCTTCTATTGTTGGTTTCTTAATGAATATCATCCCTGATACTGTTGTCAGCCCATTAGTTAACGGCAATATTCTGCAAGTACTGTTTGTTTCTGTGGTCTTTGGTATCGCATTAGCCTCTATAGGGGCTCGTGGCGAGCCAGTTCTTAAGTTCTTACAAAACTTCTCAGAGCCAGTATTCAAAATGGTCGGTATGCTAATGAAATTAGCACCTATCGGCGCTTTTGGTGCCATGGCCTTTACCATCGGAAAGTACGGTATTTCATCAATCAGTAACTTAGTATTGCTTGTTCTGACTTTCTACATTACTTCATTATTGTTTGTTCTTGTCGTGTTAGGCGCTGTTGCAAAATATAATGGCTTCTCTATTCTCTCTTTAATTAAATATATTAAAGATGAACTTTGGTTAGTATTAGGTACTTCTTCTTCAGAAGCAGCTTTACCTAGCTTAATGCGTAAAATGGAAAATGTAGGCTGTAAAAAATCAGTCGTCGGCTTAGTTATTCCAACGGGTTACTCCTTTAACTTAGATGGTACTAACATCTATATGACCATGGCTGCTCTATTTATTGCACAAGCCACAGGTATTGAGCTTTCATTAACAGAACAAATCACTCTACTCTTAGTCGCAATGATAAGTTCAAAAGGTGCTGCGGGTGTTACTGGCGCTGGCTTTATTACTTTAGCGGCAACCTTATCCGTTGTACCTAGTGTTCCCGTTGCAGGTATGGCATTAATTCTAGGGATTGACCGCTTTATGTCAGAGTGTCGCGCATTGACCAATCTTGTTGGTAATGCTTGTGCCTGTATTGTTGTTGCTCGCTGGGAAAATGCCTTAGATAAAGAAAGAATGAATGATGTCTTTAGTGGTAGAGCATCAAGCGAATTTGTTGAAGATGCTCCATTAGCTCCTATTAACATTGAGTCTGATAACTCAATTAAGATCCCAGTAAAATAAAAATCATTTTCTACAATCCATAAAAGAGCGCTTATGCGCTCTTTTATTTTCAAAATAATTCAATAAAAACAAACCATTGCCTCACATTTCTTTTCTCACCACTTCCCTTTCATGTTGTTTTACATTTAAACTATTTTATTCACCAAAAAATAAAGCCAAATATACATATCATTAAATAAATACAATAAATTAAAACAAACCATAATTTCATTAACTTATTGATTTAAGAAAAATAAATTCCATAAATAGTAATAAATTGAAATTAAATCTAATTTTTTAGATGAAGAGCACAATATTTGATAAAATCAACTTTATTTTATTGACCTGATTTACTCATACCTTTAAGTTACCTGTCACAACAAAATAAATGTAAATAATAATTTACATCATAATTTCTTTTTTATTTAGTCAATATCTTTCAGTTACAGGGAAATTTTATGCAGATTTCATCCCGCAAGCTCCCCTTTTATCGTGTGTTATATGTCCAAGTGATTATCGCTATCATTCTAGGTATTTTGCTTGGTCATTTTTATCCTGATGTGGGTGAATCCTTCAAACCGCTAGGTGATGGTTTTATCAAAATCGTCAAAATGATTATTGCACCTGTGATTTTCTTAACCGTCGTCACCGGTATTGCTGGCATGAACAATATGAAAACAGTAGGAAAAGTAGCGGGTAAATCAATGATTTACTTCTTAACCTTTTCAACTATTGCGCTGGTTATTGGATTAATAACCGCTAATATTATTCGCCCTGGTGATGGCTTAAATATCTCTCCTGAATCATTAGATAGTAGTCGAGTAGAAATGTATGTCACACAAGCACACAGCTCTTCTCTTGTTAGTTTTCTAATGAATATCATCCCAGATACTATCGTTAGCCCATTAGTTAACGGCAATATCTTGCAAGTATTGTTTGTTTCTGTGATTTTTGGTCTAGCATTAGCATCAATAGGCTCACAGGGTGAACCTGTATTAAAATTCTTACAGCATCTTTGCGACCCCATCTTTAAGATGGTTGGTATGCTAATGAAGTTAGCACCTATTGGTGCCTTTGGTGCCATGGCTTTTACCATAGGTAAATATGGTATTTCTTCTATTGGCAATTTAATGTTGTTAGTGATTACTTTTTATCTTACTGCATTACTTTTTGTTCTCGTGGTATTAGGTGCTGTTGCCAAATATAACGGCTTCTCCATTCTCTCTTTAATTAAATACATTAAAGACGAGTTATGGTTAGTATTAGGTACCTCTTCATCTGAAGCTGCACTCCCCACATTAATGAGTAAAATGGAGCAACTGGGCTGTAAAAAATCTGTCGTGGGTTTAGTTATTCCTACAGGTTATTCCTTTAATTTAGATGGCACCAATATCTATATGACTATGGCAGCTTTATTTATCGCTCAAGCAACAGGCGTTGATTTGTCGTTAACAGAACAAATTACGTTACTGTTTGTTGCCATGATCAGCTCAAAAGGTGCAGCGGGTGTCACTGGCGCGGGCTTTATTACCTTAGCAGCAACGCTATCGGTTGTACCTAGTGTTCCAGTCGCAGGTATGGCGCTTATCTTAGGTATAGATCGCTTTATGTCAGAATGCCGTGCATTGACCAATATTGTCGGTAATGCTTGTGCTTGCATTGTTGTCGCTCGTTGGGAAAATGCATTAGACAAAGAGAGAATGAATGATATTTTTAGTGGCAAAATATCCAGAGAAGACTTTGCTAATGATAATTTAGTCTCTGATAATGTAAATGAAGAACCTCATTATGTGAAAGGCTCTGAGCAATAGATTGGAAAAATCTCGACCTTATTTAGGGTGGGTCACTTCTATAAAAAAGGTGCTCTATTTGAGCACCTTTTATTTGTTATATTTCGATTAAAATAACCGAATATTTAATCTTATTTATTCCATCCACTCGGTATGGAATACGCCATCTTTATCAGTACGTTTATAAGTATGCGCACCAAAGTAGTCACGTTGAGCTTGGATTAAGTTTGCTGGTAACACTTCTGCACGATAGCTATCGTAGTAAGAAATAGCCGCAGAGAATGTTGGAGTAGGAATACCTGCTTGTACACCATAACAAACAACATCACGCAGAGCTTGTTGGTAATCGTCAGCGATTTGTTTAAAGTATGGTGCTAACAGCAGATTTGCAATACTTGCATCTTCGTTATAGGCATCTGTAATTTTTTGCAGGAATTGAGCACGGATGATACAACCCGCACGGAAAATCTTCGCTATTTCACCGTAGTTTAAATCCCAGTTATATTCGTCTGATGCTGCTTTCAGTTGCTGGAAGCCTTGAGCATAAGAGACAATTTTACCTAAATACAGTGCACGGCGAACATTTTCAATAAAGGCTTTTTTATCACCTGAGAATGCTTTAGGTGTTGGGCCTGATAATACTTTAGATGCAGCAACGCGTTGATCTTTTAATGAAGAGATATAACGAGCAAACACAGACTCAGTGATAAGAGTAACTGGCACACCTAAGTCTAAAGAACTTTGGCTAGTCCATTTACCTGTACCTTTATTTGCCGCTTCATCAAGAATAACATCTACAAGATATTTACCTTCGTCATCTTTTTTACGGAAGATATCAGCTGTAATTTCAATTAGATAGCTGCTTAATTCACCTTTATTCCACTCGGTGAAGGTTTCTGCTAATTCTTCATTAGTTAGGCCTAGTGAGTGTTTTAATACTGAATACGCCTCTGCAATCAGCTGCATATCGCCATATTCGATACCGTTATGAACCATTTTCACATAGTGACCCGCACCATCAGCACCGATATAAGTTACACAAGGTTCACCTTCAGCAACAGCCGCAATTTTTTCAAGGATAGGAGCAACTAATTCGTAAGCTTCTTTTTGTCCGCCAGGCATGATTGAAGGGCCTTTTAATGCACCTTCTTCACCACCAGAAACACCTGTACCGATGAAGTTAAAGCCTTGCGCTGATAATTCACGGTTACGACGAATAGTATCTTTAAAGAAAGTATTTCCGCCATCGATAAGGATATCGCCTTTATCTAAATGCGGTGTCAATGCAGCAATTGTTTTATCCGTTGCTTCACCCGCTTTTACCATTAATAAAATACGGCGCGGTTTTTCTAACGAATCAACAAACTCTTCAATAGAATAATTCGGAACCAGTTTTTTACCTGGATTTTCAGCGATAACTTCGTTGGTTTTATCGCTTGAGCGGTTGTAAATAGATACAGAATAACCACGGCTTTCAATATTTAGCGCAAGGTTACGTCCCATAACTGCCATACCAACCACGCCGATTTGCTGTTTGGACATGAAAATAACTCCCGTCTGAAAATAAACCTGCCAGTATCAATGTACTGACAATTTGTTAACCTGATCACATAGTAACTCACTCTCTCACTTGGTGGTAGTTATTGATGTAATTGGTATCACAATCTTTTAGACAAAATGAAATTATTCCCCTGTTACTGATAATAATTTATTGAAAAATTCCTTCAAATTGCTCATTATTCTCAAGTCGGCATATGCCGTCTTTATAGAAGGTAAAACAAACTGTATGGAATGGATCTTAGATCCGACAATCTGGGTAGGACTCTCCACCTTAATTGTTCTCGAAATCGTACTTGGTATTGATAACCTTGTTTTCATTGCTATTCTGGCAGATAAACTCCCAGCAAAACTAAGAGATAAAGCACGTATAACAGGCTTATTGTGTGCCCTTGTTATGCGAATTGTGTTGTTATTTAGTCTCTCTTGGCTTATCACTCTGACAAAACCTCTTATTACACTGTTTGATCATCCTTTCAGTGCAAGAGACTTGATCATGCTTCTCGGAGGGATATTCTTGCTGTTCAAAGCCACAATGGAGCTTAATGAACGGCTAGAAGGTAAAGATCACAACGAAGGGAAACAACGCAAAACGACCAGCTTTTGGTCTGTCGTTGCACAAATTATCGTGCTGGATGCGGTATTCTCGCTTGACTCAGTGATAACCGCTGTGGGTATGGTTGATCATTTAGGTGTTATGATTGCGGCTGTTACTATTGCAATGTTCTTGATGATCCTTGCAAGTAAGCCTCTAACAAATTTCGTCAATAACCACCCAACTATTGTTATCTTGTGTTTAAGCTTCTTGCTGATGATTGGTTTTGCATTAGTTGCCGAAGGCTTTGGCTACGCCATTCCAAAAGGTTACCTATATGCAGCGATTGGCTTCTCTATCATGATAGAAGTCTTTAATCAGCTTGCACAATTTAACCGTCGCCGTTTCTTATCGGCTTCTCGCTCTTTGCGTGAACGTACAGCAGAAGCGGTTCTACGTATTATTAATGGTAAACCTGAATCTTCTGAATTAGATCCTCACACATCTGATTTAGTCTCCAGTTCAGAAGAAGTGTTTGATCCTCAAGAACGCCAAATGATTGTACGTGTGCTTGGTTTAAGCCAACGTAATGTTAACAGTATCATGACGTCTCGCCATGATGTTGAATACGTAGACTTAAATGCAACACAAGATGATATTCGCCAATTATTGGAAAAGGATCCTCACTCTCGCCTAGTGATCACAGATGAACAATCTGGTGATGAACCGGTCGGTGTTGTTAATGTTATTCAACTACTGAATCAACAGTTGCGTAATGAACCTCTAAACTTACGTTTATTGGTCACTCAACCTTTGATTTTCCCTGAAGGTTTATCTTTACTGCAAGCGTTAGAACAGTTCCGCAGTGCTCACACTCACTTCGCTTTTGTTGTAGATGAATTTGGTTCAGTAGAAGGGATCGTGACGCTGACTGACGTTATGGAAACTATTGCAGGTAACTTACCTGTCAGTTCTGAAGAAAACGATTCACGTCATGATTTGGTTCAAAACGAAGACGGTTCATGGACTGTAAACGGTTTTACACCACTTGAAGACTTAGTGCTTTATATTCCAATCAAACTGGATGAAAAACGTGAGTATGAAACCTTAGCAGGCTTATTAATGGAGCATTTACAACGTGTTCCAACTGTTGGTGAGAAGATCCTTATTGATGGCATTGAATTTGAGCCGTTAGAAGTGAACAACCATCGAATTAATAAAGTTCGAATTGTTGAACCTACACCAGAAGACGAAGAAAACGTTGACGAAGCGTAATCCCTGTCAAAATAGCAAAATATCCGCCTTTAAGGCGGATATTTTTTATCTGCATTTTATGTACCATAAAAAACGAGCTTTGTTTTCACACAAAGCCCGCCAATAAAATTTAAAATAATAATTTATTATTAATTCAATGAGTTAATAATTAACCTAATGTACTTGGTACAAGAATTTCAGTTGCAACAATAACAATAACCAGCCCTACTAATACGGGTACAGAAACACGCTTCATCACTTCAAAAGGTGAAATTTTTGCCATACCCGATACGGCAACGACAACACCAGAAACTGGTGATAATGTACGACCTAGGTTTGAAGCTTGTAACATTGGGATGGTTAAATAAGCTGGGTTAACACCCATATTGCTTGCTAAACGAGGAATTAACTCAACGAATGCATAGAATGGCGCATTACCAGAGCCTGTGGTCATTGCCGCTAACATGGTAATTAATACCAGTGCAATCATCATCACAATGGCACCTGAGCCTAATGACTGAGCACCTTCAATTAGCGCATTGATAAAGCCAACGGTTGTTAAACCTTGAGCGAATACCCCAGCAGCGACTAATAACATCACAACTTGTGCAAATGCATCTGCCATACCACGGTAAGCCACTTCTAAGCCTTCAAAAACTTGTTTTGCACTGAAACTACGAATAAATTCGATAACAGCCGCTAAAATCATACAGATAATAATAATGGCAACAATATGAAGTTCTGGTAACCATTTACCATCAAAAACGAGAACACCGATAATTGGCGTGAAAGGCAAAATTGCATAGAAACTTGGTGCGTGAGTTTTGATCTCATTCACGTCTAACATTTCTGTTTCGATATGCTCTTTACGGTCAAGATAACGCTGCCAGAAGAAGTGAGCGATACACATACCCATAATTGCAGCAATAGAAATAGGCAATGTGGTTTTAAATGCGAAATCAATCAGCGGCATTTGAGATGCTTCAGCAGCTAAAATAACATCACCTGATGTTGGTGCTAAGATAATAGAAGCTGGAGACGCACAGATTGCAGCAGCAGCTCCGCGGCTAATTCCCATATTCACCATAACAGGGAACAGCGTTGCCATTAATAACACACCTAAACCTGTTGCTGATGAAACAGCCAGTGACATCAAACATGCAACAATGTAAGCCGCAACCATCAGCAGATAAGGTGAGTTAATCATTTTCAGTGGGCGTGATGCTAATTTTACAACAACATCATTAGCGCCAATGTGCGTCATATAAGCAGCGAAACCACAAAGTATCATGATCATCATACCTAAATCGCCACCACGGCTCATTAGTAGATTTTTCACATACTCGACAATATCAATTAAGCCATAGCCTGTTGCAGTCGCACTCGCAGGTAAAACAGCCCTTCCCATAATTACGCTGATGATCAGTAATAACAGACCACCCGTCATTAAGACACCTGTTGCTGAATAGCCTTTTACGATATAACGTCCAACACCTACGGCAACGAAGGCGCCGATAAGAATTTCGATCATTTATTTATCCTGTCTAAAATAGTCATTTATAAAATGAAGTTTTTTATTTTTATCATCATTTTTGCGTTTAGTGCGATTGACACACTCTGCCCAAAGGCAACGTTGCAGTGTATGACATATATCAAAAAAAACGACTATTTTTTTACATATACATAGCACGAATGCTTACTTTTTATTCAAAACATAAATTAAATGATAGATATAAAGCAAAAAGCACACAATTATCAAAATAGTGTGCTTTTATTAAGAATGTGATGAAGTTAAAAATCGTGAAACTAGATTTTCTTCAATAGCTGATTAAGTGCTTTTACTTCAGGGCTTTCGGCATCTTGTTTATTTAGCCAATTATCGATAGCTTGCTTGGCTTTTTGCTGTAATTGATCGCGCAATAATTTTTCAATATTAAGTTCATATTGAATAGCATTCCAATCACCATAGAGTCTTAATGGAATTTCAATTTTAGCCAATTGACGGATAAATTCATTTTCTTTACCCCAACCTTTTTTGATATTAACAAGTAACATCACATCAAGATCATGGCGTTGAAGATCCACTTTGCCCTGCCCTTTAATTTGATAAGCCTCTGCTTGAGCATCAAGTGAATTAACGGTTACTTTTCCTTTTGGCGCTAACTTAAATTGGGCAATCACATTATCTGCTTGGGTATAACTTTCAATATCTTCAGGGTAAATCACTTTATCCGTCGCTTGAGCGACTGATTGCTGAATAACCTGTGGTACATTAAATCCCTGCATTTTAAATTGGGTAACAGAGGTATTAAGTGTACCTTGCCAATAACGATAAAAAGCTTTTCGGTTATATCCCGTTCCTTCTAAATTCCCTTTTGCTGAAATTAATCCACTGAAATTTTCAGGTTGATTAAAGACACGCAATAGTGGCTCTAATGGAATATTGTTCATTGTGATATCCATGCTGATATGCGCTGGCACAATGCTTGTTGAGATAACCGTTGGCAGTGAAAAATCACCTTGAAGGATTTGCCCTGTTAAGGTTTGAATATTCAGTGAATTAGGGTTATTTAATGCATCAAGTTTAAAATTATTAATCTCTAAATCTTTATAGAGAAGCTTATTCAGGGCTAATTTCAGTGTAAATTCAATATCCCCCCAACTCGTTAGATCATATTCTTTATTTTCAATGGTAACTGAAGTAATAACCGGTTTTGCCATAATGGTGGCATTCGGTGCGGGTGCCGCATGGGCTGTACTAAATAATGAAAATGAAGGAGGTATATGATTATCAGTCGTTGGCACTAATAACGCATTTTCTGATACGTTAGCTGTTGCTAATTCTGGCAATAAAGTATTTAAATTTAGCATTTCACTCTTTAAATCAACTTGATAGCGAGTAGCATCTGCAAATTCTGCACTGATATTACCTTGCAATTGACTATCATTAGCTGTGAGATTTAAGTTCTCAAGTGAAACTTTTCTTATGCCCTCATTTTGGATCGTAAAATCTGAAGTTAAACTTCCTACAATTCCATTTTCAGGGATCTCGACTCCTGATAAAGCGTAATCTAACTGTGTGATCTTACCCGTAACTTGGTAAGGATAGCTGTTCATATCCACATCAGCAGCAACATTTAGCGTGATCTCACGACGGTCACGATTCACTTTCGTGCTCATTTCAAGACTAACTTGTTTTTTCTCGTCTGTTTTCAACGATAAATCAATATCACGTAAATTAAGTTGCTCACCGTCTTTCATTTGCCAAATAATTAAGCTGTCTGAAATTTTTACTTTGGCGATATTCAACTGCCAATTATTGGCTCTAGGTTCGACAACTGGGTGAGAAATATCTCGAGGAGTAGAAGGTGGTGATATTTTAGGAATAGCTTTACTTTCAGGTGTTTGGCGAACTACGGCACCTTTAAGCATGACTTCTTTTACTTCAAGTTGATGAGAAAGTAGCGGTAATAACTCAACATCAAGACGCATATTATCGGCAGTAATAAAAGGCATTTCAGCACCTGGTGCTGTCAATGACATTTTACCACTGATAATGCTTAACTTTGGCCACACATGCCAACGCATATCATCTTGTAATGTGAGTTTATAACCGCTTTGTTTTTCGACCCTTTCAACAAGGTATCCACGGAAATCATTCGGGTTAATGAGTAAAACTAACGCTGTTAAGCCTGCCAAAATAACCACAAGCAAGATAGCCAGTGTTGTCAAAAACCTTTTCATATAATTACCCGCTTAGTGAACATGATAATGATGATTATAAAGATAGTTAATCTTCACTAATCCGACTACCAACAGCACCTTGTTGATTTTTATATTTTGCATCTTGACGACGATTATAAGGTCTATCAGCAGAACCAGACATAGGTTCAAAGCTTAATGCACCAATAACCATACCTGGTCTTAATGCGAGAGGAAGTTTACCTGAATTAAAAAATTCTAATACGATTTGTCCATGCCAGCCGGGATCAATACGATGTGCGGTAACATGTACCATTAAACCTAAACGGGCTAATGATGAGCGTCCATCTAACCATCCAACAACATTATCAGGCAAAGTGACTGACTCAAGTGTCACCGCTAACGCTAATTCACCCGGATGTAAGAAAAATGCTTCACCTTCAGGTAACACAATTTCATCACTCATTACACGTTCTAGCGCAGCGTTCACTTCAGCCTTAGGGCCACTCAAATCAATATAAGCAGCAGTATGACCTTGGAAAACACGAAATTGATTTCCTAAGCAAACATCTGCTGTTGCGCCGTTAATTCGCTCGACGGGCGGGCGGGGTTCAATGACTAATTTACCTTCATCCAGCCACTGAATAATATCACGGTCGCATAATCGCATTTTATTTCCTTCTTCAAGTTAAACAGGCAGTTTCATCATGCATGAAAGCTGCCCACAAATGAACCTATTATTCGCAGAACTGCCCAATTTTTGCTTTCAGAATATCAATCGCAACGCGGTTTTTACCCCCTCTAGGTACAATAATATCGGCATATTGTTTAGAAGGTTCAATAAACTGGAAGAACATAGGACGAACGGTTTTATTATATTGTTCAATGACTGAGTCTAAGCTACGTCCACGTTCATTCACATCACGTTTAATTCTACGCATTAAGCAAATATCTAATGGCGTATCAACAAAGATAGAGAAATCCATCTCTTCACGCAGGCGTTTATCTGTTAATAACAAGATGCCTTCAATGATAATAACTTTTTTAGGTTGAAAAGGAATGGATTCTGTTTTGCGAGTGTGAGCAACGTAGTCGTATTGAGGGAGTTCGATGGTTTTTCCTGCTTTTAGTTCACACAAATGCTGATATAAAAGTGCGTGATCCATCGAATTTGGGTGGTCATAATTGACCTTATATCGTTCTTCCATCGTTAAATCACTTTGGTCACGATAATAACAATCTTCTGGTATCACCCCGATATTATGATCACCTACTTGCGCTCTTAATTCGCGGTAAAGTGTACTTGCAATAAGACTTTTACCCGAAGCAGAAGCTCCAGCGATACCTACAATTGTGCACTGATGTGCTGTGTCAGCCATAATCAAAAACCTGGTTTGAAATAAAAAGAGGGATAACGTAATAATATGTAAATATTACGCTAGCGCAGATTATAGTTTTGAAATCACTCTGGTTCCAGCGTAAAACCAGAAATCTATTCGTTTTTTATCAAAAACAGTCGGAAATCGCATGTAAAAAATGGAAAGCCAAATAGCTCTCCATTTAAATCAGCAAATAACTCAACGTATTATTTTACTGTCATTACACTGCGCGGAAAGAAATTTCCGTTGGGATTGCATCGCCATCCCAATACATTTGAGCAGACACTGTTGATGCGATTTCGCGATAAATATCAGCAAATTCGCCTTCAGGATCACGCATCACTGTTGGTTGCCCGCGGTCTAAGTCTTCACGTAAAGAGATATGAAGAGGAACTTGACCTAATAATTGGCAATGATATTTCTCTGCCAATTTCGCCGCACCACCAGTACCAAAGATAGGTTCAAGGTGACCACAGTTACTACAAATATGCGCGCTCATGTTTTCAATAATACCTAATACAGGTACATTGACTTTCTTAAACATGACGATCCCTTTCATTGCATCCACCAGCGCGATATCTTGTGGTGTTGTTACCACAACCGCAGCGGTTACAGGGATATTTTGAGATAAGGTTAATTGGATATCACCTGTTCCCGGCGGCATATCGATAACGAGATAATCCAAATCAGGCCATAGCGTATCTTGGAGCATTTGCATTAATGCTTTGCTCGCCATAGGACCACGCCATACCATTGCATTATCATCTGTAACTAAATAACCGATAGAGTTAGATGCTAAACCATAAGCCATAATCGGTGCCATATGTTGTCCATCAGGAGACGTTGGACGCTCCATTGTGGTACCCAACATATTCGGAATAGACGGTCCATAAATATCAGCATCAAGAATACCTACTTTAGCACCTTCTTGTGCAAGAGCTAATGCAAGGTTAACTGCTGTACTTGATTTACCAACGCCACCTTTACCAGAGCTCACAGCAAGAATATTACGCACACCATTAACGCCTGGTAGATCATTTGCACGGCGTAAGGTTGAAATATTGTGCTTGAGTTTCCATTCAATGGCTTTTGCACCAGTGATGTTGCGAAGTTCAGCTGTTTTTTCTTCGATTAGGACTTGGAAAGGTTTTTTCCAAACAAATGGCATCACTAACTCGATATGAAGAACATCGTCAATCATCGCACATTGATGTAATGCTTTTAGAGAAAGCAGATTACGCTTCAATGTCGGGTGTTCAAAAGTAGACAAGACACCTGAAACTTTTTCGTTCAGAATCTCAGGGGTGGTCTGCTCGGGGGATTTATCACTCATCCCGGCTCCTCTCGTTTTCATTATTTATTAAATATATGAGTGCATCTATCATATCAGATAGTAGATGACTACGTTAATGCCTTACCTCAATTTGCCAACTGAAATTTCTCTTGCAAAAACTCGATTATTGCCCTAGCGACATCATGACGGATCGGTTAACATCAAAGTCCCTTTTATTAATTTTATGGAAGTAAGATCCTTACTATGTCTCACGTCGCGAATAAATTATTGGTAACCTGCGCGTTACCTTATGCTAACGGTTCAATTCATCTCGGTCATATCCTTGAGCACATTCAGGCAGATATCTGGGTCCGTTATCAACGAATGCGCGGCAAAGAAGTTCATTTCATCTGCGCTGATGACGCTCACGGCACTCCAATTATGCTGAAAGCTCAACAACTGGGTATTACGCCAGAAGCCATGATTGAAGAAATGAGCAAAGAGCATCAACAGGATTTTGCTGGTTTTAATATCAGTTACGACAATTATCACTCTACACACAGTGAAGAGAGTCGCCAATTATCGACTAAAATTTATCTTGCACTGAAAAAAAATGGTCACATCAAAAGCAAAACTATTTCTCAGCTTTATGATGAAGAAAAAGGCATGTTTTTGCCTGACCGCTTTGTAAAAGGCACTTGCCCTAAATGTAAAGCGCAAGACCAATATGGTGATAACTGTGAAGTTTGTGGCTCAACTTACAGCCCAACAGAATTAATTAATCCACGCTCTGTTGTATCAGGTTCAACACCTGTTATGCGTGAAACTGAACACTATTTCTTCGACTTACCTGCATTTAGCAACATGTTACAAGA
Source organism: Proteus genomosp. 6 (assembly GCF_040139785.1). Taxonomy (NCBI): domain Bacteria; kingdom Pseudomonadati; phylum Pseudomonadota; class Gammaproteobacteria; order Enterobacterales; family Morganellaceae; genus Proteus; species Proteus genomosp. 6. Next base: position 180,071 of record NZ_JBEEVJ010000006.1, read on the forward strand.
GTGGATCCGCTCTGGTGCTCTGCAAGAGCAAGTTGCGAATAAAATGCAAGAGTGGTTCGACAGCGGTTTACAACAGTGGGATATCACTCGTGACGCACCTTATTTTGGATTTGAAATCCCAGATGCACCGGGTAAATATTTCTATGTATGGCTAGATGCACCAATCGGCTACATGAGCTCTTTCTTAAACTTATGTGAAAAGCGTGGTGATTTAAGTTTTGATGAGTTCTGGAATAAAGACAGCAAAGCAGACCTTTATCACTTTATTGGTAAAGATATCGTCTATTTCCACAGCTTATTCTGGCCTGCCATGTTAGAAGGCAGCGAATACCGCAAGCCAACCAACCTGTTTGTTCACGGTTATGTCACTGTCAATGGCGCGAAGATGTCAAAATCTCGTGGCACCTTTATTACAGCTCGTGCTTACCTTGATCATTTTGATGCAGATTGCCTGCGTTATTACTATGCGGCAAAACTTTCCTCACGCATTGACGATATTGACCTAAACTTAGAAGACTTTGTTCAACGTGTTAACAGCGATATTGTTAATAAAGTCGTTAACCTTGCATCACGTACAGCGGGTTTTATCAGCAAGCGTTTTGATGGCAAATTAGCTGATTCTTTAGATGATGCTAAGCTTTATCAACACTTTGTTGATATGAAAGAAACTATCGCACAATCATTTGAAAATCGTGAATTTGGTAAAGCAGTTCGTGAAATCATGGCATTAGCGGATGAAGCCAACCGCTATATTGATGAAAAAGCGCCGTGGGTTGTAGCAAAACAAGAAGGTCAAGATGCACAGCTACAAGCTATTTGTACAATGGGTATTAACTTATTCCGTGTACTGATGACATATCTGAAACCTGTTTTACCTTCATTAACAGAACGTACAGAAGCCTTCTTGCAAACTGAATTAACATGGGATGCGCTTGAGCAACCACTGCTAAATCAAGATATTACAAAATTCAAAGCGCTGTTTAACCGCATTGAAATGGATAAAGCTAATGCAATGGTTGAAGCATCTAAAAGCACCATTGCACCAGTAAAAGAAGTGACTGGTCCATTAGCAGATGACCCAATTCAAGAAACCATCAACTTTGATGATTTTGCGAAAATCGATATGCGTATTGCTGAAATTAAACAAGCTGATTTTGTTGAAGGATCAGACAAGTTACTGAAACTAATTTTGGACTTAGGCGGTGAAACTCGCCAAGTATTCTCTGGCATTCGTACAGCATACCCAGATCCAAAAGTGTTGGAAGGTCGTCTAACCGTTATGGTAGCAAACTTAGCACCTCGTAAAATGCGTTTTGGTATTTCGGAAGGCATGGTAATGGCAGCAGGCCCTGGTGATAAAGATATCTTCTTACTCAGCCCAGATTCTGGTGCAAAACCGGGTCAGCAAGTGAAATAACAACCAAGATTCATTTGCCAAATAAATAAATGGCGGGGTTCTATAAGAGCCCCGCTCTTTTTTTATTGTGATCCGTAGCACACTTTCAAAATCGGTGTATGATAAATCTGTTAGTTGATTTGGGACACTTACTTATGAAATCTAAACGGGCACGAGTGCAGATTACACTTTGGCACTATCTACGATCTTTTTTGGTACTTTATCTTTGTCTTTTTGCAGGTAATCTTATTTCAGCCCTTTTGCCCTTTGCGGTTCCAGGCAGTATTGTTGGCTTACTGATCCTTTTTGGTTTACTTGCTTTCCAGCTTATTCCATTACGCTGGGTAAAACCGGGTGCCAATATTCTATTAAAAAATATGACATTACTCTTTATTCCTATCGGGGTAGCCGTCATGAACTATTATGATTTATTAAGTCAGCAACTCTTCCCGATTGTTTTAGCCTGTATAGTCAGTACCTTTGGTGTAATGGCATTGGTTGCTTATTGTTCACACTACGTTCATCGTGAACGCATTATTGTTGGTGCAAAACCAGACCAAGTTGAAGATGTTGTTGTAGCAAAAGAAAAAGACGACGATAAAACGTTAAGTGAGAAGAAAAAATGTTAATGTTAATGAATATCTGGTGGTCACTTCCTCTCACCATAATCGTCTTTTATTTATCACGTAAACTTGCGGCTCGTTATAAATTACCAATATTAAACCCGTTGCTTATTGGTATTGCAGTTATTATTCCCATTCTATTAATCACGCACACACCTTATGAGCATTATTTTGCAGGTAGTCGTATTTTAAATGACTTACTGCAACCTGCTGTTGTCGCTTTAGCGATACCGCTTTACCAGCAATTACACCAAATTCGCGCACAGTGGAAATCGCTGATCAGTATTTGCTTTATTGGTAGTATTGCCGCAATGGTCAGTGGTACTGCAATTGCCTTATGGGCAGGAGCAACACCCGAAATTGCTGCATCAATTTTACCTAAATCAGTGACAACGCCTATCGCAATGGCTGTCGCAGATTCCATAGGTGGTATTCCTGCAATCAGTGCTGCATGTGTTATTGCAGTAGGTATTTTAGGTGCCATTTTTGGTCACACACTCTTTAAAATACTGCGTATTCCTACTCACGCATCTCGTGGTTTAGCAATGGGAACCGTTTCTCACGCAGTGGGAACAGCAAGAGCGGCTGAAGTCGATTATATTGAAGGTGCTTATAGCTCACTGGCATTAATGACCTGTGGGATTATTACTTCCCTTACAGCGCCATTTATCTTCCCTATTATTTTGCATCTTTATAGTTGATACCTTTCTAATTCTCCATTCTTAAATCCTCGATTTAATTAAATTTATTTCGGGGATTTTTACTATAAATTTGAGATACATCTCTCAATTAATGAATTTGTTGCAATTGTTTCATTGAAAATATGATTTTCATCACATATAAGAATGGGTAAAGATGCCTAGAATCTTATAATACAGAAAGATTAATGGGAGACTCATGTATGCATACTCGTTTTCAGGCAATTTGGTCAGATTTATCCCCTCAGTTACAACAAGCACTTGCTCCTTATCTTGAGCAGGATGAATTCCCTGCAATGTTTACGGCAGAACAGGTCAATGCCATAAAAACACAGTTACAATGTAATGATGATGCCTTAGCCCTAGCACTTCTACCAGTTGCCGCAGCTTGTGCTGTCGCGCCAATCTCTAATTTCAAAGTGGGTGCGATTGCTCGTGGCGAAAGTGGTAATCTCTATTTCGGTGCCAATATGGAATTTGCTGGCGCACCGCTACAACAAACGGTTCATGCTGAACAAAGCGCCGTGACTCATGCATGGTTACGTGGTGAATCTCGCTTAATCTCAGTCACCGTTAACTATACACCTTGTGGTCATTGCCGCCAGTTTATGAACGAATTGAACAGTGGCACCCATATTCAAATTCAGTTGCCGGGTAGAAAAATGGCAACATTAGGCGATTATTTACCTGATAGCTTTGGCCCGAAAGATCTCAATATCACCTCTTTATTAATGGACAAAGTTAATCACGGTTACAAAATTGATAACCCTAGTGAATTAGCACAACAGGCACTACAAGCTGCCAATCGTAGCCATGCTCCTTATAGTGGATCGCACAGTGGTATTGCTGTTCAAATGAAAAATGGCAAAATTTTCCAAGGTAGCTACGCTGAAAATGCCGCATTTAATCCAAGTTTACCGCCATTACAAGCGGCATTAATTTTATTAAATATGGCAGGTGAGTGTGTGATGGATATTGAATCTGCTGTCTTAATTGAAAAAGCAGAGACAATTTTAACGCAATGGGATGCAACACAAGCAACATTAACTGCTTTAGGTTGCCGCCAAATGCAACGCATCACTTTGTAAAAAGTTTTAACTTATTCCTCTAAAAATCTCTCCTAAAAAAAGCATCAGCATGTAAATTTTGCTGATGCTTACCAGAAAAAGTTGTAACAACCGTATCTATCTCTCATTTCCAAGCATAAAAATCATAAAAAAATAACATAAGCTGTACATATTTTTATTATTTTGTAGGATCTACAATTGTCATGTGACTAACTGCCTTACAAGAGTATTTTTCATGGAACTGGAACACGAAAGTAAACGCCCTCTCTACATCCCGTATGCAGGCCCAATCCTGCTTGAATTTCCCCTGTTAAATAAAGGTAGTGCTTTTAGCGATGAAGAACGCAGCACCTTTAACTTACATGGTTTACTGCCTGAAGCAGTAGAAACCATTGAAGAACAGGTTGAACGCGCTTATCGCCAATATCTTGATTTCAAAAACGATAACGATAAACATATTTACCTAAGAAATATTCAAGACACTAACGAAACTCTATTTTACCGTTTATTAGAATCTCACCTCACTGAAATGATGCCAATCATTTACACACCAACAGTGGGTGAAGCCTGTGAACATTTCTCCGATATTTATCGTCGCGCTCGCGGTTTATTTATCTCTTACCCTAACCGCGCCAATATCGACGATATGCTACAAAATGCCACTAAACAAAACGTAAAAGTGATTGTTGTGACTGATGGCGAACGTATTCTTGGTTTAGGTGATCAAGGTATCGGTGGTATGGGCATTCCTATCGGTAAACTCTCTTTATATACCGCGTGTGGTGGTATTAGCCCAGCTTACACCCTGCCTGTTGTGCTAGATGTGGGAACGAATAATCCACAACGCTTAAACGATCCACTGTATATGGGATGGCGTCATCCTCGTATTACAGGTGATGAATATAACGAGTTTGTCGATGAGTTTATCCAAGCTGTTAAACGTCGCTGGCCAAATGTTTTACTACAATTTGAAGATTTCGCACAAAAAAATGCGATGCCTTTATTAAATCGTTATCGTGATGAATTATGTTGCTTTAATGACGATATTCAAGGTACAGCGTCGGTCACTTTAGGTAGCCTAATTGCAGCAAGTCGTGCTGCGGGTCGCCAATTAAAAGATCAAACTGTCACTTTCTTAGGCGCAGGTTCTGCGGGTTGTGGTATTGCCGAGCAAATCATCGCCCAAATGAAATCTGAAGGTTTAAGTGATGAGCAAGCGCGTGAACGTATCTTTATGGTTGACCGTTTCGGCTTATTAACAGACAAACTGCCAAATTTACTTGATTTCCAAAGCAAACTTATCCAAAAAAGCGAAACTATTGCTGATTGGCAAACCGAAAGCGATGCTATTTCACTACTAGAAGTGGTTAAGAATGCAAAACCAACTATTTTGATTGGTGTTTCAGGACAAGCAGGCTTATTCACTGAAGAAATTATTCGTGAAATGCACAAACACTGTGAACGCCCTATCGTAATGCCATTATCTAACCCGACGTCTCGTGTAGAGGCGCGTCCTGAAGATATTATCAACTGGACTGATGGACAAGCTTTAGTGGCAACAGGTAGTCCATTTGCACCAGTTAAATACAAAGATAAAGAATATCCAATTGCACAGTGCAACAACTCTTATATCTTCCCAGGTATTGGATTAGGTGTTATCGCATGTGGTGCAAAACGTGTTACTGATGCCATGTTGATGGTGGCAAGTCGCGCATTAGCAGATTGCTCACCAATGGCAAAAGACGGTGATGGTTCTCTGTTACCTTTACTGGCTGATATTCAAAAAGTTTCGCGCTATATCGCAAAACAAGTTGCAAAAGAAGCACAAGTACAAGGTGTTGCTACTGTTACTTCTGATTCAGCATTAGAAGAAGCAATTGAACGTAACTATTGGTCACCAGAGTACCGTATTTACAAAAGAACCTCGTTCTAAGTAGTTTGAAACACTAAGTACCATTCCGAAAAGCGCGTCATTACTTAATATGAGGCGCTTTTTTCTTGCTTCCCTATCGCCGCTCAAGTAGCCTTAACTATTATGAAAGTCATTCGTTATTTGCGTCATTAAGGCAAGGACATGCTAAAACGCCTCATTTATCTTTTTCTCACAATTTTTATTCTACTTGCAGTCACCTTGATTGCCTGCGATCGCTGGATCGGGTGGAAAACCAATCCCTATATATTTGAAGACGTGGATACATTACCTGCTAAAAAAGTGGGCATGGTGTTAGGCACATCAAAGTACTATACCAGCGGTTATATAAATCAGTTTTATCAATACCGCATCCAAGGCGCTGTAAATGCTTATAATAGTGGCAAAATTCAGTATTTATTGCTCAGCGGCGATAATGCAAAACATAGTTATAATGAACCAAATACGATGCGTAAGGATCTCATTAAAGCGGGCATTCCTGCCTCTCGTATTGTGATGGATTTTGCAGGCTTCAGAACACTTGATTCAGTAGTACGAACAAAAGAGGTATTTGGTACAGATGGATTTACCATTATTACTCAGCGTTTTCACTGTGAACGAGCTGTTTTTATCGCATTAGAAAAAGGAATTGATGCACAATGCTTTGCGGTTGCATCGCCTAAAAGCATGTTTAAAGTACGTGTACGTGAAGTATTTGCCAGAGCAGGTGCCATAATTGATGTTTATATTCTAAACCGCGAACCACGCTTTTTAGGGCCGCCAGAAACTATTCCCGCAATACAATCTATTCCTGAAGGCATTAAAGGTTATCCTGCGGTTTCACCAGAGGAAGTCGAATCACTTCCTCTAAATGAAAATAATCATGAAAAAAGCTAAAAGAATTGCGCTAATTTCGAGGCTGATTTACGCCAAATCCACTCTATTGGCCCTTGTGGAAAATAACGTAACCAAATCACAGCAAAAGCAATATTGATTGCCCAAATGACGGCAACAAAAGGCATCAGTTCAGGTAGAGTAAATTGATTAAATAGCCCCATACGCTGAAATAAATAAATACCGATAACACTTTGCATTAAATAAGTTGTTAACGCCATTTTGCCAACACAACGTAAAGCATAGGCAAAATAAGAGTGTTGAATAATATTCCAACTCCAATAAAACAGCGCAATATACCCCAAACTTTGCATCACTTGGATCAACATGGTTAAAGGTTGTGCCCAAATAGCCGCCCAGCGGTAATCCCAATCAAGATAATAATCCACCAGCACAATAACCGTTTGTAAGCTTAAACTAATTGTGAGGAAATAAAGTGCCACATGACCATAATGAGCGCGACTAAATTTCTGCTGCAACCAACCTGATGCCATTAATGCAGAACCCATCAACATCGCACCAAACAAAAACCAACTGTATTGACGTACTAGATTAAAAACAAAAAGACTTAGTTCATTCAAACGATAATAAACACTATTTAAATAAGGCCCTGTTTTCCAATCTGATTCAGACAATTGAGAATATGGCGTGCTATACCAAACGGTATCAATAAAATCACGATAATAGTAAAACAGCGCACCTAAAATCAGTGCGCCACAAAAATAGAGTATCACTCCCAATATAAATTGGTGCTTTGTTGCGATTGATTTGATAAACGCAAAAACAAATAAACCACATATACTATATGGAAATAAAATATCCCCTTCCCAAATAAATAATGTGTGAATAACACCAATTAATGCCAGTACAACTAATCGCGATAAATTAAAACGAGTTCCTTTATACAAAAGGAGATAAAGCGTACCACCAAATAGCAACGCAAAAATAAAGAGGAATTTTCCTTGAGCAAACAGATTTAATGCCATCCATGTTATACGATCACCAAAAGAGGCTTCTCCCGAATGTAATGGATTAAATGAAGCCACTCTTAATAATGCAAAACCTGAAATATTGAGCAATAAAATGCCAAGGATCGCCATTCCTCTCAACGCATCGAGGGCTTCAATACGTTGATGAGACGATTCATTCATTTTTATTTAAATCTCAAAGATGACGAACAGCGCGCAAAAACTCCTGACGCGTATTTTGACTAGATTTAAATAACCCGCCTAATGAAGTTGTTGTTGTTGCACTAGTTGCATCACGAATACCACGAGCTTTAACACAATAGTGAACCGCATCAATAGAAACAGCTACATTTTTTGTGCCTAGTAACGTTTGTAATGCGATAAGGATTTGCTGTGTTAAGCGCTCTTGAACTTGAGGACGCTGAGCAAAGAATTGCACAATTCGATTAATTTTAGATAACCCAATCACTTTATCTTTCGGGATATAAGCCACAATAGCTTTACCATCAATGGTGACAAAGTGGTGTTCGCAAGTACTTGTTAATGTGATATCTCGTACCGTCACCATTTCATCAACTTGCATTTTATTTTCGATTAGTGTGATTTTGGGGAAATTGTGGTAATCCAGCCCTGAGAAAATTTCATCAACATACATTTTAGCGATACGACGAGGAGTTTCAGCTAAACTATCGTCGCTTAAATCTAGATTTAACAGCTTCATCACTTCTGTCATATGATGTTCAATTTGCTGTTTGCTCTCACTTGGAGAGAGTTTCGGTTCACGAAGAGGCGTTTCCAAACCGCGTTCAACTAACGCAGCGTGCACCCATTGCGCCTCTTTACTTAATGATGACATTGGACTCTCCGATAAACACATTAATTAAGTAGCCGTTATCGCTATTAGCAACAACAGCCTACACTTTAGATGACCTCAATCACATTATCCAGCAATACCGCATTTTCCGTTATGAAATTATTGCATTTTTGTATGAGCTATTTTTAGTTTAAGCCTGATTTTTTTCTTTTAAACACACCAGAAAACCACCGATTATCAATACAATAAAAGCGACATAAAGAGCAGGTTCTAATTTTCCCGTCAATGCTGTTGAAAGTGAAGAAATTACGGGGCCAACTAATTGCCCGATGGCATAAAAAGTGGTGAGTAAACCCGCCATATAACGCCCATGTTGAGGCGCTAATTCACGACCTCGTAAAAACGCCAGTTGTACTGCACACATTAAGCCGCCACCAATTAAAAATGCCCCTATCGCCAACCCAGTAATGGTAGGAACCCACAGCGCAATCAGTATGCCTAACGCTTGTAACCAAAGCGTAATGGCTAAACGTAACTGCGTGTTTAATACATTACGCGTGAAAATAGCGATCCCAATACATAATGCCGCAGAAGCACCAAAAACAGGCCAAACAAATTGCGCAATTAAGCTCCCTGGAAAGCGTTCTGCTGCCATTTGAGAAAGAAAAGTTGCGGGTAAAATATAGCCAAACCCAGCAAAGGTATAACCCCAAATCAGCCTTTTTATCGCTGGCGTAAGCGTTAAAGAGGTGACTTTTACTTCCTCTCTGCTCATTGTCCAAGGCTTTGGAAGATGGTAGCTCACATATATGGCACAAATAAAAGCAAGAGAACCATAAATTAACCACCCTACCGCTGCACTCATTTGCCATTTCATAATTAACACAGCAAGAATACCGCTGATAAATATACCAGCACCCGTTCCTGCATAAACAGCCACACTTAATGCAGGTCGATTAAGGCGAGCCAGTAACTCGTTAGCCCATGAAGCCACCAGCACTAATGTCCAACCACTTGCCCAACCAATAAAAAAACGTGCAATACTATGTGTAAAAGCATCATTTAAAAAAGCAGACAACAGCGTGATTATCACCGCCCCCCAAAGACCCGCCCACAAGCGATACCCCACACCTTTAACAGCTTTCATCGCATCATAGGAGCCTGCAAGATAACCAAGATAATTAAATGCAGCGACAATTCCCGCACTTGTTAACGTCAATTGATATTCTGCAATCATCAACGGCACTTGCGGTGTAAAGGTAAAGCGCCCTATTCCCATTGCAACCACTAAAGCAAGAAACCCGCTAAACGCGATATGAAAAGCTTGCGCTGAATGACTTTGGTGATTTGAAGTATTCATGGATATCCATTATTTTGTTTTATCATTTTAAATGTGCTACTCATTAATAACAGAACAAGCAACATATTAACTCCAATCAGTTAACATTTTTGCAATAAAAAGTTTCATTTCTTTCTATTCACAAGATGATCTCTGACATGATGATGTTCATCGTGATAGATTAGTATCATGAAATAAAACAGAACATTTCGATAGATCTTGGAGTATATGATGAGTCAATGTCACGTTAGCGGTTTATTATCTCTTGATGAAGCGCTAGAAAAACTACTTGAAAAACCGCTGGCAATTACCAATACCCTTAACATTCCATTAAATAACGCCGCAGATTATATTCTAAGTGAAGATATTACCTCTCCACTGAATGTGCCACCGTTTGATAATTCGGCAATGGATGGTTATGGACTTCGTTACGCTGACTTAGAAGCTCAAACTCCACTTCCTGTTGCTGGTAAATCGTTCGCGGGTATTCCTTTTGAGGGAGAACTCCCAGCTGGGCAATGTGTACGCATTATGACAGGAGCTATGGTTCCTGCTGGTGTTGATACTGTTATTATGCAAGAAGAAGCCGAAGTGACCGAACATGGTGTCCGTTTTTCACAGCTTGCTAAAAAAGGCCAGAATATTCGCCGTATTGGTGAAGATATTAAAGAAAACGATATTGTATTACCTGCTGGCACGAAGCTTTCAACAGCGCAATTACCTTTAATTGCCTCTTTAGGTGTAGCAACAGTACAAGTTTATCGTCGTTTAAAAGTCGCTGTTTTCTCAACGGGTGATGAATTACAAACTATCGGTCAGCCATTAAAAGCGGGACAAATTTATGATACCAACCGCTTTGCGGTACGTTTAATGCTTGAAAAACTAGGATGTGAAGTTTTAGATTTAGGCGTTATTCCTGATTCACCAGAAAAACTGCGTGAAACCTTTAAAAAGGCTGATCAAGAAGCAGATTTAGTCATCAGCAGTGGCGGTGTTTCTGTAGGCGAAGCCGATTATACGAAACAAATTCTTGATGAAATTGGCGAAATTGGTTTTTGGAAATTAGCCATTAAACCGGGAAAACCTTTTGCTTTCGGTCGCTTACACAATGCATGGTTCTGCGGTTTGCCGGGTAATCCCGTGTCAGCCACAGTGACATTCTATCAATTGGTTCAACCGTTAATTGCACGCCTATCTGGTTTTAGCCATTGGAAAGCACCGCAACGTTTCCAAGCTATTGCACAATCTCCATTGAAAAAATCAGCGGGTCGTCTTGATTTCCAACGTGGTATTGCCAGTATTAATGCCGAGGGCGTATGGCAAGTCGAAACATCTGGGCATCAAGGTTCCCATGTTTATAGCTCTTTTAGTGCCGCTAATTGCTTTATCGTTTTAGAGCGTGAACGCGGTAAAGTTGCAGCTGGCGAAACTGTTACTATCGAGCTATTTAATTCTCTATTAAAAAGCGAATAGCCTTTATGAGTATTGAATTAACGGATGAAGAAACACTACGTTACAATCGCCAGATTGTATTAAGGGGCTTTGATTTTGATGGTCAAGAGGCGCTGAAAAGTGCCTCTGTACTGATAGTTGGTGCAGGTGGCTTAGGATGTAGTGCCTCACAATATCTTACAGCAGCAGGTGTAGGAAAACTCACTTTATTAGATTTTGATACGGTTTCCCTTTCTAATCTTCAGCGACAAATTCTTCATCGCGACGCCACGATTGGTCAACCCAAAGTACTATCTGCGAAAGCAACATTAGAAGCAATTAATCCTCATGTCACAATAGAAACCGTTGATGCATTACTTGAAGATGAAGCTTTAGCGGAGCTTATTAGCCACCATAACCTTGTTATGGATTGCACTGATAATGTGACAGTGCGTGAGCAACTTAATCGCCTCTGTTTTCATCAGAAAAAACCGCTCGTTTCTGGTGCGGCTATTCGGATGGAAGGTCAAATCAGCGTATTCACCTATCGAGATGATGAGCCTTGCTATCGCTGTTTAAGTCATCTTTTTGGTGATAACGCTTTAAGTTGTGTTGAAGCTGGCGTAATGGCGCCTGTTGTAGGCACTATTGGTACTTTACAAGCCGTTGAAGCTATCAAACTGCTTACAAGGTATGGTGAACATTTACATGGCAAGGTGTTGATGTTTGACGCAATGCGAATGCAATTTCGTGAATTCAAATTACCTAAAAATCCACATTGCGAAGTGTGCTCAACCAATTTACCAGACAATTAACCACGCTGATGCTTGAATAAGGTAAGTCTATATTCTTTAAGCTTACCTTATTTCACTCAATCTCTAAGTTGTATTCATATTCATCATTAAGTCGATGTAACAAGCTTGTAGTATTCACTCTGATTTAATTCTACTATGACCGCCCGCGTCAAAACGCAACAGGATGCCCTATAAACAAAATAATCATTTAAGCACGCATTCTACGTGCTAAAAAAGCAATACAAGGTAGAAGAATGACATTTCAAATTGCAGACACTCTCTATTACAACGGACTTATTTATACCGCTGATCATAATGACACTATTGTTGATGCTATCGCGATCAGCCAAGGTGTGATTATTGCTTCAGGTAAAAAAGAGGGGTTACTTTCTTACTGTAATGAAAATACTGAGCAGATTGATTTACAGGGAAGAATGGTCATGCCGGGCATTATTGATGCACATATGCACCCATTCTGGGGAGGCGCAACACTAGCGGGTTGCCATCTTGATTATCAATCACTCTCTATCGATGACATTTTATTACGTATTCAGAAATACCTTGATGAAAACTTTATTGATAGTGATACCGAATGGTTAAAAGTTTCCGCATGGTATCGTGAAGGTATGCAACCTGAAGGTGTGCAAATGACACGTTATCACCTTGATACCTTAAATACGACTCGCCCTATTTTGCTCTTTTCTAGCGATTGTCATAGTGTTCTTGCTAATTCTCGCGCTTTAGAACTGTTAAATATCACCACTGAAACGCCCGATCCACCTGATGGAAATATTGAACGTGATGGTGATAGAACACCGATTGGCATTCTTGAAGATGCGCCAGCAATGCAAGCCATTGATAGCTTGCCCCCATTAACTGAAGATCAAAATTTACAAATAGCTCGCCATGTTCAAAGATTATTAAATGAACAAGGCGTAACCACGATTATGGATGCTCGTGTGGGTGAGCCTCAATTACGCGCCTTCAACACGTTAAGACAAGCAGGTGAATTAACCCTGCGCATAGAGAATGCCGTTGAAATCACGCCAGATGATGTACCTTGTATTGAGGATATTCCAAACGCTGTATGCCATGCTGTCACTCGCTTTTCGCAATGGCATCAAATCAGCGAAGGTGCTCAACCCAGTGTTGCGATCCGCCATATCAAACTTTTCCTTGATGGTGTATTACAAGCGCCGATTATGACAGCGCGCTTGCACTCACCTTATCGTATTAACGTTGGCACTGATGATACGCCACACTGGCAAGACTCTGAACATATTGGCGATCTCTATTTCTCACCTGAAATTTTAACACCGTTAGTCACAGAAATTGCCCGTGCGGGTTATCACCCTCATATTCATACTGTTGCTGAAGGTGCAATTAGTACGGCACTTGATGCTATTAGTGCAATGCGCAAAGCCTTACCTGAAAAAGACATAAGACCGGGGCTTGCACATAATGAATTGATGTGTGAAAAAGATTATGCCCGTTTTACACAACTAAAAGCCTTCCCTTTCCTCTCCTTCCAATGGGCAGCAGCAGAACAGAGCAATATCGAAAAAGATATTGAAATGCTAGGTAAATCTCGCTGTGACTATTTAGAGACTGCTGGCAAGTTTATTGATGCTGGCGTTACTGTTGCTTTTGGTAGCGATTGGCCAATTGACCCACTTAATGAATGGTACGATTTTAAAGTTGCGATGACTCGCCAAAAAGATGCAGCAAGCCCACGCCTTGATAATGATCGTAACCTTACGTTAATTGAAGTCCTACGTGCTGCTACCATTAATGCCGCTCAAGCATTAGATATGGATAAACAAATTGGATCATTAGAAGTCGGAAAATTTGCCGATTTAATCGTATTAGATAGAAACCTGTTTGAAATATCGGCAGAAGATGTTGAAAATGTCAGGGTATTGTGTACGATCATTGCGGGGAAACCCACAATTTAGCTGAATAATATAATTAATAAACCCGCTTAAAAAGCGGGTTTATTTTTATCATCGCACTTAATCTTATGAAAAATAAGATAGATTTAATAAAATTATAAAGCAATTCCCATCATTGTGCTGACTTCTTTTAATCCTTCTCGCTCATAAAAACGTTTAGCGGCACCATTTTCAGCTAATACAGACAATTCGAGATGCGTCATTTTTTCTGATTTTGCCCACTCTTTCATTGCGGTCAACAATAAACGGCCTACGCCTTGGCTACGTACCGTAGGATCAGTAACAATATCGTAAATATAAGCATATTTACGTTGAACCAAGCAGTTAAACATAGGTGTTTCTTGAATTTGCGCTATGCTAAATCCAACCACTTTGCCATCTAAATCTGCAACCAAAAGATGAAACTTATTATTTTTTATTCCATTAATAATAAATGCTTCATCTTGCTTACCCGGCTTTAATCTTTCTGGCTGTAATGTTGCCATTTCATCAAATAAATGGATATAAAGAGTATTAATTTCTTCTACATCAGACAATATTGCTTTTCTTATGATTACCATTTTTTACCTTTATTTGTTATAGGTTTTTACTGGAGGTGCAATATATGTTTCAAATTTATCTAATAATTGAATAGGGCATTGTTCCACAATCGCCATATGGCGATATTTTTCATGTAGGAATTGTTCATCCACCATTTTATCAATCATCATCAAAAGCGGATCGTAAAATTGATTAATATTAAGTATGCCCAATGGTTTTTGGTGCAAACCAATTTGGCTCCATGTAAAGACTTCACTAAACTCCTCTAATGTACCGAAACCACCGGGTAAAGCGACAAAACCACCAGCCAGTTCTATCATTTTATTTTTACGTTGATGCATTGTTTCAACAACATGCAGTTCGGTCAGATTTTTATGCGATATTTCACGCCCTTCTAATAGTGTAGGAATAACCCCTATCACCTTTCCGCCTTCAGCTAATACAGTATCAGCGAGAGTGCCCATAATACCGACACTGGCACCACCATAAACTAAGGTAATATTACGTTTAACTAGCTCTTTGGCAAAAATAATTGCTTGTTCTTTATAAATAGGTGAAGCGCCTAAACTAGAACCACAATACACTGCGATAGATTTTATTTTACTCATTTCTTTATTCTCTTTTAGCTAGTTAAATCGAGCTTGGAATTATACTGAAGGTATTTTTAATAAAAAAGGTTAAAAAAAGTGTTTTTACGCTTTTTATTTCACATATATATTTAATCATTATTAATGCTTATATTTATGAGACGTCATTTTTTATTTTATTAAAAATAAATTAAGTTATATTTTAGCTAATCGCACTCAACTAAATTAAAATAAAAAATATTTATTAATGAGTAGCTATATTAAAGTCGGTGATTTTATTTTATATTATGCGATCCTTTGTTATCTGCTAACAGAGAACACATAACGATTGATTATTGACGAGGTTTTATAGGATGTTGTCAGCCAGACACTCAGCTAAATTACAGGTGTTTTACCCTGTGCTTCTTTTGCTTCTCTCCATGCTTTCAATTCAAAGCGGCGCATCCCTTGCTAAAAGCCTATTTCCTGTTATTGGTGCCCCAGCTGTAACGGCGTTACGTCTATTATTGGGTACTTTGATCCTCTTTTTTATTTTTAAACCGTGGCGACTCAAATTTACTCGAAAATCAATTATGCCACTGTTTCTATATGGTTTATCTTTAGGAGCAATGAATTACCTTTTCTACCTTGCTCTTGAAACTATTCCTTTAGGAATTGCTGTTGCCCTTGAATTTACAGGCCCTTTAGCTGTTGCTATGTTTTCATCACGCAGAGCCATCGACTTTTTATGGATAATTTTAGTCATTGCAGGCTTAGGATTATTGCTACCTATTGGCGATAATATTCATGGATTAGATCCTCTAGGTATTCTTTATGCACTGGGTGCTGGTGTAGGTTGGGCGCTATATATTGTATTCGGACAACGTGCAGGTAAAGGCTACGGTGCGGCAACAGTTTCAATTGGCTCATTAGTGGCTGCCTTTATTTTCGTTCCTATTGGTATGTTACAAAGTAGCCCTGACATTATGTTTAGCTGGTCAATTTTACCAGTTGCATTAGCCATTGCAATTTTATCAACTGCATTTCCTTACACCTTAGAAATGATTGCGCTTACACGTTTACCCGCTAAAACGTTCGGTACTCTAATGAGCTTAGAGCCTTGTATGGGTGCCTTTATTGGTATTATTTTCTTACACGAACATTTGACACTAATTCAATGGATTGCCCTTGCCTTTATTGTATTAGCCTCTATAGGTTCAACAGCAACCATGAAAAATAAAACCAAAATTGAAGAGGTTAAATAATTACTTAACCGTATTTTCTTATAAGAAATAAATATTTATTTAAAAAGGATCTTATGATCCTTTTTTCTTATTCAATAATAACTTTACTGACCTATCATTGCTATTTTGCGCTCATTGTCTTACCCTAAATAGACTATTTCGATAGATTAGATTTTTTTAATAGATGACCTATCAATTTAATAGTATCAATCGATAAGACTAACCATTAATAATTCACTATCATCATTAACAGAAATTAAGATATTGAGTTATTAATTATTTAGGGAGAACGATTATGAGTACTGCTAAATTAGTCAAATCCACACCTTCAACTCTGCTTTATACCCGTAATAACCTCGATGACAGCGTAAAACTGCACGCTATTGAATTATTGCAACAGATGGTGACGCAGTTTATCGACCTATCTCTCATCACAAAACAAGCGCACTGGAATATGCGTGGCAGAAACTTTATTTCTGTTCATGAGATGGTTGATGGCTTCCGCGATACCATTAATCAGCACACTGATGAGTTCGCAGAGCGTATTGTTCAGTTAGGTGGCACAGTATTAGGCACCGCGCAAGTTGTCGGTAAAAAAACACCACTGAAAGCTTATCCACTGGATATTCATGATGTGCAAGATCACCTAAAAGCACTGGCTGATCGTTATGCTGTTGTTGCTAATGATATTCGTAAAGCCATTGACGAAGTTGAAGACGAAGATACCGCCGATATGTTTACTGCTGCATCGCGTGATCTTGATAAATTCCTATGGTTTATTGAAGCCAATATTGAAAATTAATCTACGTGTAAAGAGACGTGATTAATATAAAAAAGGCTGCCATGTAAGGTAGCCTTTGTCTATTTTCTGATTGAATTAAAATGTATACACCACACCCGCATTAACACTAAAACCATTCCCAGGGAAAAGTAAGGCATCATTCTTTTTCACTGTTGGATTGGCCAAAGTGCTTGCTGCATAGCGTTTATTCGTAATATTGTCTAAATTCAAATAAGTAGACCACTGATTATCATATTGATAATGTGCATTAAATCCTAATAATGCATAAGGTTTACTCTTTTGAATATTAAGATGGTTACCATGATCAACAGCAACATTTGTGGGTGACCAATACAGTGTAGGACCAAATCTCAATCCATTTAATTGATAGTTAATTTCACCCGAAATAAGGTTTCTAGGAATACCTGCAATATATTTTCGATTATATTCCCCGCCCATAAAACGAAAATCATTATACGTCCATGTTGCGCGATAGAGAAAATCACCAACACGAAGCGGTTGAATCGCATTGATACTGAATTCAACACCTTGATGGCGAGTTTTTGCAGGATAATTATAAATATCAACAATATTCCCATTTTGATCGTGGGATGTAATATATTCATCTTTAATAAAACTGCGATAAAGCACCGTACTTAAACTGATATTATCTGTTAATTCAATATCACTACCAATTTCAAAACTGGTTGCTTTTTGAGGTGAAAGTTTTAACAGATTAACCTTATTTAACGGCGCTTTAGGATTAATAATATCATTAAAGGAAGCCGGCTCTTGGCTCATACTGACATTAGCAAATAAGCGTGCATTGTAATTAGGATACCAAATCAGCCCAACTTTAGGTGTTAAGAAATTAAAGGACTGTTCAAGAGAATTATGGCTCGAAAATACATCTCTTTTCGCATGAGTTCCTTTTACATCCAGATTAAACAACACACTGTTACTAATATGTATACCCGCCCCTAAAGACGCATAGATATTTTCAGCTCGTCCATCATATCGTCCTAGCCAGCCTTTGGGATTTTTCTCGATATCATCTTTCATTATCGAGTGATCCCAAGCTAACGCGGCACGATAACTAATATGCTGAGTTTCTAATTTATAATTAAATTGAGCACCTTTAGTATAGTAATTCACAAATTGGTAATGACTGGGTGTTTTGAAATTATCATGTGTTTGTGAATACCACCATCCAAATTGAATATCGTGAGCACCACTATTCCATGTCGATTTATTGGCTATACGTAATTGTTCGACATTTCTATGGGGATCTTTTTTCTTAATTGCAGGTAATACCGCTTTAGGATCATTCTCAACCATTTGTAAGGTTGCTGGGCCAGGAACATCAAAACGCAGATCAGTCCAATTAATCCATGTTCTATTTTCAAAGTTGTCTGAAGTATACCCGAGTGTTGAGCGCATTGTTTTACGTTGAGAAGCTGAGTGCTCTCGATACCCATCATAATGGTCATAACTTAGACTTATTCTGGCATCAATAGGATGATCATCACTATAACCGCCTAACGCCATTTGTAGACCTTGACGTCCAAAAGAACCTTGCTCATAGCGCAATTGATTTTGATTATTTCGTCCTGTATAGGTGATAAAATCAAGCTCTCCCCCTAAGTTATTGCTTTGCAATTGTGTACTATTTGCACCGCGGCGAATGCTAATAAATTGTGCATCTCGTACATCAATCATACTTGAGTGAAAGCTACCATCGGCTTCATTAAGAGGTAGTCCGTCTTGGAGTAATAATACCCCTCTAGAAAGTGGCGCACTTTGAACACCTGAGCCTCGAATACTTAAACGAGGTTGATCTAATCCACCAAATAAACTTTGTATCACGATACCAGGTTGATCCTTTAAGGCATCATTCAACGTTAATAAGCGATTTTCATGATCAACCGTAATTAAATTAGTTCCCCCTGCTATATTGCTTATTTTTTCAGCTTCAATGTTATAAATACGATTTGACGAATGACCTTCTTTTTGTCCACTGACAATAATATGTTCTGATTTATTTTCATTCGCTTGGGAATAACTCAATATTGGTGTAATCGAAAGCAAAGAGGATGAAATAAACCACAAGGATTTTTTTAAAATAGGCATATTTATCGTTCTATTTATCATTAATAAAAGAATAAAAAAGAGTATTTTCTTGTTTTTATTTATAAAAAATGCCCAATTAAATTGGGCATTAAGTTAATTAATGTTTGTCGTCTTCATGTTCAATAATACGGAAGTTTTCACAGATAAATAAATAAGCGAGCGCTCCCATTGAAACTAGACCAAGAGTGATAGTTAATTCTGGTAGCGATGGCCAATAAGAGACACCCGTTGATGTCACCATACCTGTCACCACAACGTTATAACGGTTTAAAATAACCCCCGAAGCGACTAGCGCACCAAAGGTTACCAGCCAGCCACGACGTTTTATTAATGGTGAGAAGCAGATAATTAACGGCACAATAACGCCAAAACCAACTTCAATCCAAAAGAATAAAGATTCAAAGCTGCCTTCGAAAAGGTAATGCACTTTACCTTCTGCAATAATACTGCCGAATTTCAACGCTAAATAAACCAGCATTGCATAACCTGAAATTCGAACTAATCCGCTTAATACCGACATTGGCACTTTGTGATTAAACGCTCGGCCTGCTAATGCAGTTTCAACTGCGATCATTGCAGGGCCAACAAAAAACGACGAAATTAAAAATTGGAAGAAAATAATTGGCGACCACCATAATGGATGCAGTTTATCGACCATTAATAAATAAAGCGCCCCAAGTGATGATTGATGCATTGATGGAATTGCAATACCAATGACTAACAATACTGGTAATATTTTACGGAAAAAATTATGGTATTTTCGTCCAACTCGTTCAGTTGCCACTTCTCCAAATTCAATTAATTGCACACTGGTATAAACAGAGACGCAAATAAAGACTTCAAAAAGCACTGAGCTATGCCCTTGAGAAACTAATGGACGCCAGAAATTCCACCACTGCCCGATATCAAGGAAAAGCCCGACCATCACCAATAAATAACCAATTAATGACGTTAATGCTGCACTTCGAGCAATACTTGAAAATTGTTCTTGTTTAAATACGTAAACAATTAACGCAGTACCATACCCGCCCCCAGCTAACGCCACACCGCACATCACGTCAAAAGAGATCCAAAGCCCCCAAGGCCATTCATCATTAAGATTGGTCACTAATCCCAATCCTGTGACTAAGCGAAATAAGATAAGCCCTACGGCAATCAAACTGATAGCAACAAGCACCCAGCGCACTGGTGTCATAGGAAAACGCCACTTACCAAAGTGGGTAGAATTATCGATAACACTCATTCTGATCTCCTTGTTTCTTCATCAGTACTATTCTGGTTATGATCTAGATGCTGATGGGATTGCTCATCGCGGCTCACTTTATCTTTTCTGTGATTAAACATGGCAATACCACCCAAAATCACAGCCCAAGTAGCGCCTGCTATCGGCGTATATTTCATAAAATCAGAGGTATAAGAAGAGAGTGGTTTTTCCGTTAATCCCGTTTTAAAGCCAAGCTGTTCAAATGGCACATCAGAAATATAGAGCCATTCAGTCCCCCCTACTTCTTTCTCACCATAAATATGTTGAACATATTCTGGATTATTCGTGATGGTTTCTCTGGCTTTTTCTAATAAGGTTTGTCGCTCACCAAATACCAAGGCTTGAGTAGGACATACTGCAACACATGCGGGAGATTGCCCTTCTTCCACACGAGATGAGCACATCATGCATTTAGTGACATAAGGAAGTGACTTTTCCCACTCATATTTAGGAATATCAAACGGGCATGCCACCATGCAATATCGGCAACCCACACAGAGATCAGGATAATAAACCACTGGCCCTGCGGGTGTTTTTTGGAAGGCTTTTGCAAAACATGCTGAAGCACAAGCGGGATCAATACAGTGAAAACATTGCTCTTTAACATAACGCCAAACCGCTTTATCTTCTTTCTCAACCGTGACTGTTTTGATAACTGTCCAGTTTTCATCCGCGAGTTTGGCATTCTCACCACTTGTGGGTTGTCTGTCTTCTATCCATTTATTTTCGTTGTACATTTTGCATGCAACTGTACAACTACCGCAGCCGATACACTTTGTAAGATCGACTAATACACCTTTAGACATAATGTGTTTCCTCAATCTTTAAGCTTTCTTTTTGTTAAAATGAATACTGCGATCTTGGTAATGCGTATGAAGCAATTGATGAGCACGTTCACCACAAGGTTCACCTAAAAATTGTTTATAGATACTTTGAATTTCACTGTTTTCATAACTCAAGCGGATTGTGGCGCGTTCATCTTTGCTATAAAGCGCTTTCATGCGTAAAGCACGTATTTCATCAGAAGGCGGTAATGCCGAACGAGGCTGTCCTCCTCCCGCAATACACCCACCAGGACATCCCATAAATTCAACGAAGTGCCACTGTTTTTCCCCTTTTTGAATTGCTTCTAAGACAGGACGCGCATTTCCCATACCAGAGCAAACTGCCACGCGAATTTCCCCCACTCCCGGAATATCCAGAGCGGCTTCTTTAATACCTTCTAATCCACGTACAGGTTGCAAATTAAATAAAGGCTCTGGTGGTCTTTCACCTGTAATAAAGTAGTAACTGGTTCTGACCGCCGCTTCCATCACGCCCCCTGTCACGCCGAAAATAGCACCAGCACCACTGTATTCAGACATTAAGCGATCATAATTTGCGGGTTGAAGAGACGTTAAATCGATATTGTGACTTTTAATTAATCTGGCGAGCTCTCTTGTTGTTAGCACGATATCAACATCACGAAGATCAGGTTTTTCCCATAACACGCTAGCGCCATTCATTTCAGGGCGTGCCGCTTCTGATTTTTTAGCGGTACATGGCATAATGGCAACAGAGACAATTTTGGTAGGATCGATATTTTGCTCTTTGGCATAATAGGTTTTTATCATCGTTCCCAACATTGTCATGGGTGATTTTGCTGAAGATAAATTAGGTATTAATTCAGGATAAAACATTTCACAGAATTTAACCCAACCCGGCGAGCACGATGTAAATTGTGGTAATACGCCATTATTTTGAATTCGTTGCAGTAATTCTGTCGCTTCTTCCATAATGGTCAGATCAGCAGAAAAGTTCGTATCAAAAACTTTATCAAAACCCAGTTTTCTCAGTGCAGCAACTTGCAGTAACTCAATATCCTTACCCGGTTGCATACCAAACTCTTCACCCAAAGCAACGCGCGTAGCGGGCGCAGTTTGAACAACAACATGCAGTGTTGGATCTAATAACGCCCTAATCACCTTATCCGTATCATCAACTTCTGTTATCGCACCTGTTGGACACCAAAGCGTACATTGCCCACAATCAATACAAGGAACGCTATCAATTAACGGTAAATCGTAATTTCCCATCACCGTTTGTACTTTTTCACACACCTCAACACATTGACCACATAAAATGCATTTTTTATCATCACGACAAATTGCCACATTATTAGGATCAATAGGAATTCGGCCTCGGACTTGTACAGGAAAAGTACCTTTTGCATTGTATTGCTCGGGAACCCAGCCAGTACCTCCAGAAATATTACCATCACATCCCGCCGTTACAGCGGTTACCCCTGCCGCAAGACTCATCTTTCCAGCAAATGAAAAGAAAGAACGTCGAGATAATAATTTCTCGTCACTCTCTTCTTTTGTAGGGAGAATAGATTTCATTTTTTACAATGCTCCTGCTTTAATATATAAATAAAACTACCGTTTAAAAGTAGTAATATATAAAGGATTAAAACTTATTTTTGTTAAATATATTTATATGATTTTATTAATAAAAAGATCAATACTTAAAATAAGTATTAACCTTAAAGAACCTAGTTTATTTGAGAAAAAACACCCTATCAGCAATCATCGTTTCATTTAAGAAAATCAGGAGAGATTTTTTAATTCAATAAGTGATAGGGTGTTTATGAGATATATTGTACTGAAGAGAAATTAAAAAAAAACAGCTTACAACCTTATTAATTAAATATATTTAATTTTATTGATACATATCAAAATAGAAATAAAACAATAAAAATAACTCTATAAAAAAACGAGAAAATCAATACAAAAAATTAAAACAAATCATATAGTTAAAACGGATGTTATTTTTTATAAATTTATTGAGCATTTATCTTAACTAAATAAAAAAAGATTATCGCATACTATTTAATATAAAATAAATAATTTAAAAAAACATCAGGCTGATAATTTCTAAATAAAGTATTCACTTTTTCTAAATTAATAAAAATAAGAGCATTACAATATAATTGTTTATTTTGTTATAATTACATTAATTTATGTAAAATAATTATTTAATTTTAAATATAAGATATTTTTATTTTTTAATCATTAATAAGATTCATAAAAAATACAAGTTAATAATACCAGATGGAACCTTAAATAAAAATAAAACGAAATTATTAAATATATTTAACCATAAGATGACTTGTATTATTTTAAACAAAAAAAACAATTTTTCTTTTATTAAGAATAAAAAATTATAGTAAATAGCCTATATTTATTAATAACACATTAATAAATATATCAAAGTAAGTTAGAGAAGCATAAATCACTAACAAAAGTAAAATCTCTATAATATAATATAAAATCACTTCTCTTTAGGCATATCTGGTTGATAAATTGGAAAAACTGGCAGTGCAGTTAATAAGCGTGAACCGTAGTTTTTTGTTAATAAACGTCTGTCATAAATGACAATTTCACCATGACAGTGATGACTACGAATAAGGCGCCCAACTTGCTGAATTAAATTAAACGATGCACTGGGTAAGCTTTGCACTTCGAAAGGATAGCGTTTGAGTGATTTTAACCACTCTCCCTCAGTTACAATCACCGGATCAGTCACCGGAGGAAAGGCAATTTTATGGATATGTACCTGCGTTAAGTAATCACCTTTTAAATCTAGACCTTCAGCAAAAGATTGTAAGCCAATTAATACACTATTATCACCCGCATCAATACGCTTGCAATGTGTTTCAACTAATCGATAGCGTGGCTGATCCCCTTGTACTAATAAGCATAAACGCAAATCTTTCACTTCTTCTAAAAAACCATCCATTGCACGTTGGCTGCTAAATAAAACCAATTGCCCTCGATGATTATTCTCTTTCATTTCTTGGCGAAAATAACGAGCCATCTCTTTTAAATGCTCACGTTCATGGTGCATAGTTGGCTCATAGTGCATTTTGGGGATCACGAGTTTGCCTTGCTTTTGATGCTCAAAAGGCGAAGACAACGTAATAAAGCGATCATCAAATTGCTCGCTTAATCCCGTCAATTCTTGAATACGAGAATAGCTATTTAATGAACGTAATGTTGCAGACGTAATAACCACATGAGGAATATTTTTCCATAATAATTGCGTCAATTGCTCACTAACCCGAATGCCAGCACAATGAAAATAGAGATGCGACTGTTTTTTATCGTAACGACGAGTTAACCATTTGGATACTGGTGCTTTTGAGGTTTGCTCTAATGTGGCTAAGCGCCAAAGTTTCGCCATATTTTCTAAATAACCCACCATCCTACTGGTAGTTAAAATGGCACGATGTAAACGCACAACATCTTCTTTCGCTGTCCGTTCTGTTAAATCGTTTAAAATAGCTTCGCCCAGCATTTTTAAACCATCCGTTAGCTTAAATAAGGTCTGGCAACTTAACAGAAGTTGTTCAGGTAATTCACCTAACGGGAAGAGATATTCATCTTGTTCACTACGTTCTGGTAATAGTGCTCGCGTGTATGTATCAACCTCTTGATAGGCTTCACGTAACTTAGCAATATGAGCATCAAAACGAATAGGATCAGCCAATTTAGGCGGTCTTACAGGAATAAATTGCGCTAAATACTGACTAACATGACGAGTGATATTATCAAGCTGATTATTAAGGGAAACTAAGGTTATTTCTCCTTCGACTTCAAGTGCATCTCGCGCAACATCAGGAATATGATGCCCTTCATCAAGTACCAAAAGCAGATTTTTAGCATCAGGTAACACGGATTCACTTTCCATTGCTGCCATGACTAAAGCGTGATTGGTAATAACCACATCGACTTCATCAATTTCACGGCGCGCAATAAAAAAAGGACAACGATGATAATATTGGCAATTACGCCCTAAACAATTCATTTTATCCGTACTGATTTTACGCCATAAACTATCGGTTAATGCTCGTTTATGGTGATCGCGTAATCCGTCCCAGCCGAAACTAGTGAAATCATTTTTGAGCTCTTGGCAAATTTCTCTTTCTGCACTGGTCGCCACATCCACTTTATCTTCAAGCAAAAACATTAAGTCGATTTGCTCGCCTTCAGTGGTACAAATCGCATCTAAATTGCGAGGGCATAAATAGCGGCCACGACCAAAAGCGCCTGTGAACGTAAGATCAGGAATGATTTTTTTAAGTAATGGCAGATCTTTGCTATAAATTTGATCTTGCAGTGCCACATTCGCCGTACTGATTATCAATGGTTTTTTCTCATCACGGCTAATTGCAATCCCGGGAATAAGATAAGAGAGTGTTTTACCCACCCCAGTAGGGGCTTCAATAACAAGATGGCGCCCCATTTCATCAGAAAAAGTCTTAGCTACCTCAGCAATCATTTCACGCTGTGGGGCACGCGGAATAAACCCTTCGATATGCTCTGGTAGGGCTTTATACCACTGACTTATTTGATTTTTAACGGATTGAGAAAGGGACATAACCACTCTGTAACTGATTTTAAGAAAGGCGTCATTGTCTCATAACACTGTATAAAAATCAGTAGTTACCTTTATTTACTCTCTTTTTCATCAAAGAATGGATAACTTCTCGAAATTATTGCTCTTTGTTATGGATTATTCATTCAACTCTTCATAGTATGAGTAACATCCAAAATAGTCTTATAAAAATATTTTTCTTTTGTTTTATTAAGCACAACAACACCAGTTAAGAGATATCTATAATGACTTCCGCAAAACGCCCTATTTTTAACTTAGAACTTGATTTACTTCGAACCTTTGTCGCCGTTGTCGATGGAAATACCTTTGCTGCAGCGGCGGAATCCGTTTGCCGAACACAATCCGCCGTTAGCCAACAGATGCAACGACTTGAGTCTCTACTTGGAAAAGAGCTATTTGCTCGCCAAGGTCGAAATAAAACACTGACAGAAGCGGGTACACAACTGCTTAATTACGCTCGCCGTATTTTACGCCTTAACGATGAAGCATGCCTTTCACTAATGCATGAAGAGATTGACGGCATTTTAAAAATTGGTTCTCCCGATGACACCGCAAACACGATTTTACCTGAACTTCTCGCTCGTTTTTCAGGCGCTTATCCTCGCTTAATTATGGAAATTATTGTTAAACGTAGTCCGTTTTTAATGTCTATGTTAGAAAACAATGAGCTAGATTTAGCCATCTCTACTGAAGAGCATGTGGGTTATCCTAAAATCGTATTACGCGTTTCACCTTCATTATGGTATTGCGGAAAACATTTTAGATTTGATCTTGATGAGCCGTTACCTCTCGTGGTGCTTGATGAGCCAAGCACTTACCGCGATATGATGATAAATCATCTTGATCAGCAAGGTATTCGTTGGCGAATTGCTTATATTGCAACCACACTTTCTGGTGCAAGAGCGGCAGTACGAGCTGGTTTAGGGATTATGGCGCGTTCGATTGAGCTTTCTGGTGATGATTTGCGTATTTTAGGCGAAAAAGAAGGTTTACCTGCTTTACCTGCGATCCGTTATAACCTTTATTTTAATTCTAATAGCCCAGGGAAAGCGGCACAAATTCTGTTTGATTCATTGAAAAATGAACAAAATGAAGTGATTAATCATGCAGATATCACGCTACAACAAGAATAACCAAAAAAATAAATTATTTCGATAACTCATCAAAAAATGAGAAGTAACAAAGACTGGATTTTTCCTATTCTGGTCTTTGTTATCCACTTAACCCAAATTTCTTAGCTAAAACATAGCTCAATACTGTACCATATTGAATAAGAATGGAATAATAGCCACCTTTATTGTAAAAAGCCTATTTGTTCTATCATCATAACGAGGAGAAAATATATGCCCATTTCCATCAGTGAAATAATGGAAATATTGCCTCATCGTTATCCATTCTTATTAATTGATCGCGTTATTTCTGAGCCAACTGAGCTTGCCAGTGGCAAATTAACCGCCATCAAAAATGTCACAACCAATGATACCGTTGTTTTTGGCGAGTTCTACCCACCTTTATTACTTCTTGAAAGCATGGCTCAAGCTTCGGGCATTCTTGCACATTACTACCTTTCACCTATGAGTGAGGATCAGCAATGTTATTTTGCCAGCATAAAGAATGCTCGGTTTTATGATGCGGTAAAAGCAGGCGATCAGCTAGTTATTGAGATCCAATTTCGCCGACAGCGACGCACTATTGTTAGCTTTTCAGGTACGGTGAAAATTGGGGAAAAGATAGTTTGTACATCTGAATTTATGTGTGCAAGGCAATAGATAAAGGATTGGCAAATAAAACCAATCCTTCACACAATAATCTTGTTTATACTATTTCAGCTTAACCTTCTATTTTTTAACACGTAATAATTGTGTTATTTCTGAAATAGTTACATTGTCGAAATGCAGTATTTTCTCAACTAATTGTGCCGATTGTTCAGCTTCTATCACCAAAGATGCATTATCGTAAAACTTACTGATCACATCTTTATCTGTCATTGGATTCTTCGGGTTACCATACTGAATATCTAATCTCTCCGTGATCTTTTCGCCATTTTTTAATGTCACGAAAATTAACCCGGGAAAATAAGTAGGAAATGGAATTTCTCCTTTTTCGGGATAACGATAACTTACACGCTTCG
Organism: Proteus genomosp. 6; assembly: GCF_040139785.1. Classification (NCBI taxonomy): domain Bacteria; kingdom Pseudomonadati; phylum Pseudomonadota; class Gammaproteobacteria; order Enterobacterales; family Morganellaceae; genus Proteus; species Proteus genomosp. 6. The sequence goes on from NZ_JBEEVJ010000006.1 coordinate 208,051, forward strand.
CTAACGATTGAATATCTTCCCGTTGGAGGTTTTCAGGTAATAATGAAGATAGTGTTAATGCATTATCTAAAAAACCCGCAGCAAATAACCACGGTAAACTAAATTTAGCGCCATAAGCTGTTTGAGGTGCCCATTTTGTTTCAGGTGGCTCACAAATCAAAGCAGCAGCTACTGGATCGACAACGCACTCGACACTCTCGATATCATCAGCGGTGATCCCTTTTTTCAGCAAATTACGCCCACAATCAACCGTTGCATGAGCAAAATGGCACACCGGATAAGGCTTAATAGAAACATTTAAAAATTCCCATACTTCACCTAATCCCAATGCTACTTGTTCTGGTTGCGCTTGCTCTCGAATACCATGGGTTTGATAAAGGCTATACCGACCTTCAAATATTGTTTCAGGGCCTGTCATTCCACCTTTTGCTAATGATGCGGCGATAATACCTGATTGCGCAGCCCATCCCGCATGAAAGCATTTAGAAGATGAGCTATTAGTAAGATATTCAGCTACTCCTGCTGCTTGGCTTCCTGTTAACCCTAATGCATTCACAGTTTGTTCAGGCGTCAATTTTAATAGCGAAGCGGCACAAGCCGTTGCGCCAAAAATACCAGCAATTGCGGTGGCATGAAAACCACGCTGATGAAATCCACTATGGCTTGCTAAGCCTACTCTTGCCGCGACTTCCCAGCCAATCACCCACGCCGTTAAAATATCTTGTGATGATGCACCGATAGATTCACCCAATGAAAAAGCAATCGGTGTTAATACTGCACTACCATGTGTAATGGAATCGGTATGTGTATCATCAAAATCTAAAGCATGTGCTGCAATTCCATTGGCAAGAGCTGCCACGGTTGTACTTGCCGTTTGTGAACTTCCCCAAATAGGGATATCACCTTGGCTATCAGGTAAAAAAGCAACGCCTTGTCGTCCTTGAATTGCACTTTGCTGCACACTGCCAGCCAAAGCGACACCTAATGTATCTAATAAATGAATTTTAGCTCGGCTAACAACTTGAGCAGGTAAATCAGAAAATGTGGTTGTGGTAATAAATTGGGCTAACTGCTGACTCAATGTCATAAACACCTCGAAATTGATAAGAAAAAGCCAGCAATATCACCGGCTTTTAGATAATAAGAAGGTTGGAGGTAATTAATTCACTTAGTCATTTAACCAGCCAGAGGCTTTGGTTTGTGCGACAACGCGATCAACCTGAGCTGGTGCATTACCCACATAAGTCGTTGGATCTAACAAAGCATCAAGTTCTTCTTGCGTAATATGATCACGAATACGTGTATCACGATTAATTGCTTCTACGAAGGTAATGCCCTCTTCTTGCCCTGACATTGATGCTTCATACACAATTTCATGTGCCGTTTGTTTACCTGCTTTATCAGATAATGCAAACATCACGCGTTCAGCCAGCATAAAGCCACCCAAAATATCCATATTTTTGCGCATTTTTTCAACATGAACATTTAACCCGCCTAATACTGTTTTCATATTATCAAAAATAACAGACAGCATCAGACACAGTTCTGGCATGATTTTCCATTCCATTTTCCAGATTGCACCATCACGCTCGTGTTGATGTTTCATCATATCGGTTAAAACAGAAAGGTTTGCTTTTAAGGTATTGCTAACACAAGCGGCATTTTCAACAATAGCTGGATTGCGTTTATGAGGCATCGTTGAAGAACCGACTTGTCCTTTGCTGAAAGGCTCTGATAATTCATCAATTTCGTTATGTGCTAATATCAAAATTTCATTGGCAATTTTACCTAATGTACCGCTAATTAAGCCAATCAACATGCCGTATTCGCTAAATCTATCACGTGCAGGTTGCCATGAAATTTCAGGCACACCTAAACCTAAACGTTTTAATACACGCGCTTCTAATTCATCAGCCTTATCACTTAAAGAGGCTTTTGTGCCCACCGCTCCGACGACACTTCCCACAAATAAACGTGGTTCAATTTCTTTAAGACGTTGATAATGACGGGCTAATTCTGTTAACCAAATTGCAGTTTTATGACCAAAAGTGATTGGCAGTGCTTGTAATGCTAATGTGCGCCCTACCATTGGGGTATTTCGGTGTTTTTCACTTAATGATAATAATGAACGACCTAATATTTTGATATCACGAAGGAAAGTATGATGAGCATCTTTAAGTTGCAGTACAAGACCTGTATCAATCACATCTTGTGTGGTTGGCCCAAAGTGAACATATTCACCATAATGTTCAGGGCAAGCATGTTCTAAACCACGAATAGTTGGCACTAATGGATGGCGAGTCAAACGCACTTGTTCTAATACATAATCCATATCGAGCTTTTCAAGCTTTGCGGTGTCTGCAATAACGTTTGCCGCCTCTTTTGGGATCAACCCTAATTCTGCTTGTTCTATGGCTAATGCCGCTTCATAATCAAGCCAATTTTGCATTCTCGTTTTATCAGAAAAAATAGTTCTCATTTCTTCTGTTGACCATAAATTCTTTAATAAAACCGAATCAAAAACGCTGGTTCCCATAATTATTTCCCCTGTTAAAAGAATAATAAAAAAATCGTTTTTTTAATCAAACGACTTGTTAGATTGTTATTTTATTTATGCAATATAATCTCTAAAAAAACACTTTGATAATTTTAATCTAAATTAAAAAATTTCTAATCAATCAAAAAATAACATTAATTCAATATGTTATAAATAACTCTTTATTTATTAGTTATAACTTTTGAATCTTAAATGTTATTTAAGATTTAATTAGAATAATTAATGCTAAAAAATTAGATGAAGATCATCTTTTTTTAAAAAGAGCTATTTTAAAAATAAATAAGTTTGTTATAAATAATAGAAACAGAATAAGCGCAGAGAAAAAAGTAATTAAAGGTTTTATTTAATTACCGGGGAACTCTATTTCTATATTTGGAGATATTAATAATGAAACAAAATAAACAAACAAAACTGATACACAGTGGACGCCAAGAAATTAAAACCTCAGGTCCAGTTAATCCACCCGTTATGAGAGCCAGCACCATTGTTTTTGATTCTATTAAAAGCTGGCGTGATGTCCGTGATCGTCGTGCAACAGAGCGCGTATTGAGTTACGGCGCTCGTGGTACTGAAACCGCTTTTGCACTGGAAGCTTTAGTAACTGAGCTAGAAGGTGGCCATCGCGCTCAACTGTTCCCTACTGGATTGGCAGCTATCGCTGTGACCATTATGGGATATGCTCGCAGTGGTGGTCATGTTTTATTTGCAGATTCTGTTTATGAACCCGTGCGTAAAATTGCCTCTGCTTTTCTTGAACCCAATAACATTGCTTATAGCTTCTTTAAAACAGATGGTTCAGATTTTGAGCAAAAAATTCAAGACAATACACAGCTTATTTTTGTCGAATCACCGGGTTCATTACTTTATGAAATGCTCGACTTACCTGAAATCTGCCGTATTGCGCATGAAAGAAATATTCCTGTTGGTGTTGATAATACTTGGGGCTCTGCATGGCTTTATAACCCGCTGGAATTAGGTGCTGATGTCTCAGTTATTGCAGCGACTAAATATTTATGCGGCCACTCTGATGTGATGATGGGAATTATGGTTGCGAATGAAAAAGCATGGGAAAAAATTGGTGCATTGCCTGAAGCATTAGGTCAAGCCAGCAGCCCTGATGATGCGGCATTAGTGCTTCGTGGTATGAGAACACTGGGACAGCGTATTGCAGCTCATGGCAAATCTGCTCTTGCTATTGCGCAATGGCTAGAAACACGTCCTGAAGTTGAAAAAGTGTGGTTCCCTGAATTACCTAATCACCCTCGTCATGATTTATGGAAACGTGATTGTAAAGGCAGCAACGGTTTATTAACCATTGAATTTAAACAAGGTTATACCGCCAAACAATCAGAACAATTTATTGATGCTCTTACACTTTTTGGTATTGGTGCATCTTGGGGTGGATTCGAAAGCCTTGCTTTACCTGCCAATGTTGCGGGAGCAAGAAGTGCTTCTGATTGGCATGAAGGCCACGGTCCTTTTGTTCGTTTACATATCGGGCTTGAAGCAACTGAGGATTTAATTGCAGACATTACACAAGCGTTCTCAGCATTAAATAAATAACAACAATATTATTGCGTCACTACTAGGGAATTTACTATGACAGGTTTAATCATTGCCGCGCTGGTAACCGCGTTGGTGGTTTATCTACTGGCTAGAGGTTATAAACCTCAGCCAGTATTATTACTCGGGGGCTTATTGCTACTGCTCCTAACTGCTTCTCTCGATCTTAATCCGTTACTACCAGAAAATAAATCAACGCAATTTAAGTATTTTGATATTTTCCAAATCTTTACGGATATTATGAGTTCTCGCTTAGCGGGACTGGGCTTAACATTAATGGCTATTGCGGGTTTCTCTCGTTATATGGAACACGTTGGCGCAAGCCGTGCTTTATTTGCCATTTTTGAAAAACCTTTAAAAGCAATTAAATCGCCTTATTTACTTTTGGTTATTTCATTTTTAGTTACCCAAATCTTGGTTATTTTTATTCCAAGTCATGCTGGTTTGGGAATGCTATTAATGGTCACCATGTATCCGATATTAATTCGTTCTGGCATTAGCCCACTTTCTGCTTTAGCGGTTATTGGATGCTGCCAGTTTATCGACCATGGTCCCGGCTCTGGTAACGTCATTATGGCAGCAAAAACTGCGGATATTGAACCTGCCGTTTATTTTGTTCAGCACCAGTTGCCTATTACTATTCCTATTATTATTGCTGTTGCGATTACCCATTTCTTTATTCAACGCTGGTGGGATAAACGTGAAGGATTTGTTTTTGACCCAACAACAATTGATGCAGTTAAAGAAGAAGGAAACAAAATTCCACTGTCTTATGCCTTATTACCCGTGATCCCTTTGGTACTCATTATTGGCTTTAGTCCTTTATTACACCCTTATATTAAATTAGAAGTCACCACAGCGATGGTTATCAGTACAGTGATTGCACTTCTCTTTGAATATGTTCGTTTACGTGATGCAAAGGCCGTAATGAATAGCTTTATGCTGTTTTTTGAAGGAATGGGTAAGCAATTTGTCTTAGTGGTATCGTTAATTGTATCGGGTGAGTTTTTTGCTAATGGTTTATTAAAAAGTGGTGCAGTCGATACACTTATTAGCTCTGCTCAAGATGCAGGTTTCGGTGTTGTCGCCATGATCCTTGTGATGAGTGCCATTCTTGCCTTAGCGGCATTCTTAATGGGCTCTGGTAATGCTGCATTCTTCTCATTTGCAGCCTTAACACCGAAAATTGCGGCTTTCTTAAAAGTGGATGTCATTACCTTAATTCTACCTATGCAAATTATGACAAGCTTTGGTCGTACTGTTTCACCGATTACCGCAGCCATCGTCGCCATTGCAGGTATTGCGAATGTTTCACCATTCCAAATAGTTAAACGAACCGCTATTCCTATGGCTGTGGCAGCCATTGTGAACTTAGCAATGACATTCTGGTTCCTTTACTCGTAAAAATTAAGTTGTATTTTAAATGAAGTCTTAAGTTGCGTTACCCCTTTCCCTTAAACTCATTTACTCCTGAGTTTAAGGGGTTTTTCTTATCATTGACTGTAACCTTTGATTGAAATCATTAACACAACTTGTACTGTAATTAAGGCTATTTATAAAAGGTAAATAGCCTTTTTTACATCTCTATTCACCCTATTTAACGCGATAGAAGCCTCTCCTTTATTCTGTGTTTTTCCTCAATCTGGAGACTTAGCGCTTGTTTCAACCTCATATCTCGATATACTTTTGCGCAACATTCATCTGCAAATGAACATTATGAAAAAAATAATTATCGTTGTTATCGCACTACTTGCTTTTGGCTCTATCGGTGGCGTTTTCCTTGCGGGATTAAATATTTATACCCGTTCAACTACACCAATAGAAAACAAACAAGCTCAACCTGAAACATCGCCAACACAACAATTTCCAGCAATACCCGACAGCTCACCTTCCACAAAATAAATGAGGTTGCACTATGGAATATGATTACTTTGTCACGCCCCAATGGCTATTTGAACATCAAAATAATAGCGACCTTGTGATCCTTGATGTCAGTGCGCCGATGCCAACACAAGACATTGACTATTCAGCACTTTATCTTGAACGTCATATTCCACATGCGCATTTTTTTGATCTTGATGAAGTCGCCGATAAAACCACGTCACTCCCCCATATGTTACCTTCTGATGCACTATTTTCAGAAACGTTGACGCAATTAGGTATTTCTAATACCACTACTGTCATTATTTATGATCAAGGTAATTTATTTTCAGCGCCACGAGGCTGGTGGACATTCACGACATTAGGTTGTCGCAATGTGCGTATTTTAGCGGGTGGATTACAAGCTTGGATTGATGCTGGATTTGAAATCCAACAAGGTGAAGTCATTGCTACGCCAGCAACTTCGCCTTTTGTGGTTGAGCGTCATACTCAACGTTATGCCAATAAACAACAGCTTCTTGATAATCTCAATACCAAGCAAAAACAGATGATAGATGCTCGTTCGGCAGACAGATTTTATGGTAGAGCACCAGAACCTCGCCCTGGTTTGCGCAGTGGACATATTCCCAGCAGTAAAAATGTACCTTGGAATGAATTAGTGACTGATGGGCAATTAAAAGATAATGCGGAACTGAAGCAAATATTTGAGCAAACAGGCGTGGATTTATCACAGCCAATCATTGTTACTTGTGGCTCAGGCATGACAGCAGCTATTTTATTTTTAGCGTTAACGGTACTCGGTTGCCAATCTATTGCACTTTATGACGGCTCTTGGGCGCAATGGGGCGCTGAAAGTGCCCTCCCTTGTGAATGCTAATTTAATCAGCTTTTGCCTTAAAAAAGTAAACCCGCATTACGCGGGTTTATTATCACTCTCTGTTTGGCGTGAAAGTATTAACTTGCAAATATCTTTGCAAGATAGAGCACAACAATGGCACCAATAACCGCAACTACAAAGCTGCCAAAATTAAATCCGTCTACTTTACCTTTACCAAAGAAGCTACTAATTGCACCACCCACAACGGCACCGACAATACCCAGAATACAAGTCCATATCAGACCAATATCATAAGAGCCAGGCATTAAGAATTTCGCTAAAATACCCGCGATCAAACCAAAGATAATCCAAGCAATAATTCCCATATTTCCCCCTAAAAATAGTCATGATATAAACAACATACCTAAAAATGTCACTTATTGAGTGTAAGTCGAAATAGTTATTTTTTCCAATTATTGGAGATAAGTAACATTATATTTAAGATAAACAGAAAGATTATGACTTAACAAACAAAAAAATAGCGCTTATTAATTAGCACTATTTTTTTATCAAATGAGATGATTTTTAAATTACAACGCTTCTATTGCTACAGCGATTTCTGGCGAGGTTTTTAGTGTTCGAATTTGCCTAAATAACTCATCGGCTTCTGGATACTCTTTGCGTAAATAGCTAAACCACTGCTTAATACGTGATGCATGATAAATCGTCGTATCACCGCGCTTTTCTAAACGAACATAGCGCTTTAATAGTTGGATAACCTCTGACCATGGCATTCTAGCTTCTATGCCTTTTACAACTCGGCTTAAGTTAGGGGTATTCATTGCACCACGACCAATCATTATCGCATCGCAACCTGTTGTGGCTAAGCAGGCTAATGCGTCTTCACGGTTCCAAATTTCACCATTAGCAATCACAGGAATAGAGAGTCTTTGGCGGATCTCACCAATGGCCTGCCAATTGATTTTTTCCGCGCTATAACCATCTTCTTTTGTTCTGCCATGAACAGTGATTTCTGTTGCACCACCTTGTGCCACGGCATCTGCAATTTCATGGCTATACGCTGAAGAATCCCAGCCTAGTCTCACTTTAACTGATACTGGCAATTCTAAAGGTACAGCATCACGCATCGCTTTTGTGGCTTGATAAATCGTTTCTGGCTGTTTTAAAAGTGAAGCTCCACCACCACTGCCATTAACCGTTTTTGAAGGGCAACCGCAGTTTAAATCAACGCCCCAAGAGCCTAAAGAAACAGCTCTAAAAGCATTTTCAGCCAACCACTGTGGATGTTGTCCTAATAATTGCACTCGCACCAGAGTTCCACTTTTAGTACGGCTTTCTGTCTGCAATTCAGGGCATAAGCGATAAAACGCTTTCGTTGGCAGTAATGAGTCTACAACTCGTACAAACTCTGTAATACAGAGATCGTAATCGTTAATCGAAGTGAGTAATTCTCTCACAAGGGGGTCTAAAACCCCCTCCATTGGCGCTAATAGAACTCGCACTTTTTAACCTCAAAACTCTTTTCTAGCTTTTGACCAAGGGCTTTGATTATCACTACCTTCATCACTTTTACGTGAACGGCGAGGCCCTAATTTTCCGGTACGAGAGCCATCTTTATTACGGTAGTTTTCTTTGCTTTTATTACGTCCAGACTCTTTACCTTCGCTATCGCCCTCTTTACGACTATTGTTGCGATTATCTTTACCGCGAATATCTGCACGACCACCACTTCTACGCGGTGCATTATTCTTTGGTTTTTTATGTAAAGGAGCCGCTTTAATTGAAGGATCAGGATCGTAACCTTCTAATGCTAAACGTGGAATTTCGCGTTTTAATAGACGTTCAATATCAGCTAATAAACCATGTTCATCAACACAAACAAGCGAAATAGCCTTACCCGTTGCAGCAGCACGACCCGTTCTACCAATACGGTGAACATAATCTTCTGCCACTTGCGGTAATTCAAAATTGACCACATAAGGCAGTTGGTCGATATCAAGACCTCGAGCCGCAATATCTGTTGCTACTAACGCTTTTAATTTGCCGTCTTTAAAGTCAGCTAAAGCACGCGTTCTCGCACCTTGGCTTTTATTGCCATGAATAGCAGCTGATTTAATACCATCGGCATTTAAATGTTCAGCAAGCTTATTCGCCCCGTGTTTAGTACGTGTAAAAATAAGCACTTGTGGCCAATTTTCTAAGCCAATTAAGTGTGATAACAACTCTGTTTTACGTTTTTTATCCACTAAATGAACATATTGATCAACAGATTCAGCAGCCGAGTTTTTTGGCGCAACTGAAATACTCACAGGGTTATTTAATAGTGAATTAGCAAGCCCCGTGATCTCTTTAGAGAACGTCGCTGAAAACAGTAAGTTTTGACGTTTTTTCGGTAATTTATTGATCACACGGCGAATATCGTGGATAAAACCCATGTCTAACATACGATCAGCTTCATCAAGCACTAAAACTTCAACGCGAGAAAGGTCAACCGCATTTTGATGTTCAAGATCGAGTAAACGTCCAGGAGTTGCAATCAGTACATCAACACCACCACGTAACTTCATCATTTGTGGATTAATGCTCACACCACCAAAAACGACTAACGAGCGAATAGGAATATAACGGCTATACGCTTTTACGTTTTCAGCAATTTGAGCCGCAAGCTCGCGCGTTGGTGTCAAAATCAGCGCTTTAACTGGTTGACGACCTTTTGTTTTTACTGCTGATTGAGATAACTTTTCCAGTATTGGTAATGTAAAAGCTGCTGTTTTACCTGTGCCTGTTTGCGCACTCGCTAATACGTCTTTACCCGCCAAAATCGGCTCAATCGCCTGCTGTTGAATAGGGGTTGGGGTTTTATACCCTTGTTCATCAATAGCGCGGAGAAGCGCCTCACTTAAACCAAGCGATGTAAAATCGGTCAAAACAGTAGTCTCCTACAACCAGAACGTATAACACGGTGATTGAAATTAAAAATGACGGGCTTTCATACTGTCAATCTATAGGCATTATTACTCTATAGGTACTATCATTTCTAGGTATAGACAGTGATGAAAGAGAATGAATCTTGTTAGGTTAACCTAATAACACCTATTCTAACAGTTTTTGCTATATTCAGAATACAAAAATAATTTTCAATAATAGATTACACTTTTTTTATTACACATCAGCTTTATTCGATTATTTATCACAAATTTTCCCTATTGTTCAATATCATCTAATATAATACGCCTTGTTATCGCTGTTTTTAATATCATTGGTTTTGTTACATTTTACTTAAGTAAGGTATCTTCTATCATGTCAGACATCCACCAGAAGACAACGCGCGGTGAACTAGCAAAACGACAATTATTGGAAGCGGCATGTGAGATCTTTGGTAAAAATGGGCCAGATGCCGCCACAACACGCCAAATTGCACAAGCTGCTCAACAAAATATTGCCGCTATCGCTTATTATTTTGGTTCCAAAGAAGGGCTATATCTCGCCGTTGCACAACATATTGCTGATCTTATTCGCCTTGATTTTGAACCGACCGTGGTCATTCTTGACGAATTTCTTGAACGGCCTAACCCAGTAGAACACCTCCCATTACTGCAAACGCTTATTACAGATAGTTTTTTACAATATGCTCGTCTTGTGCTTGATAAAGAAAATATTCATCTTAGTCGCATTATGGCAAGGGAACAGCTTGTCCCTACCGAAGCGTATTCTCTTATCCACCAGCAAGCGTTATCGCCACTTTTAAGGCGAGTAAACAAGTTATTAGCTATTTATATCGGTTTAGATGAAACACTTCCTGCAACAATGCTACATACTCACGCTATATTAGGAGAAGTGTTATCATTTCGCTTAGTAAGGGAAACCATTCTAAGACAAACGGGATGGGATAGAATTGGTAAGAATGAGTATCAGATTATCTCCAACACGTTAAAAACTCATATTACTTTATTACTCAATGGATTAAGAGAGATTTACACTAACACTCATCACGCATAAATAGAGTTATTATGAAAACTAAAAAAATCAGTTTCTTTATCATCTTAATGATTATTATCAGTATTGTTGCAGGTATCTATTATTACGAAGAAAACAAAGAGTCTGAATTAGTACTCTATGGCAATGTCGATATCCGTACAGTCAATCTTAGTTTTCGTGTTGCTGGAAAATTAGATACATTGCATGTTGATGAGGGTGCGCCCGTTGAAAAAGGACAATTATTAGGTCAGCTCGACGATGCACCTTATCGTAATGCGCTTAACAAAGCATATGGCGAACGAGATAGTGCTATCGCCGCATTAGCCTTAATGGAAGCGGGATATCGCACTGAAGAAATCGCGCAAGCTCAATCTGATGTGTCATTAAAGCAAGCCGCTTGGCAATACGCAGAAAACTTTTATAAACGTCAGCAAGATCTTGCTAACCGAAAAGTCATCTCAGCCAATGATTTAGATAGCGCAAGAAATAATCGCAATCAAGCGGCGGCTGCCTTAAAAGCGGCACAAGATAAGCTCAATCAGTATCAAAATGGTTATCGAAAAGAAGACATTGATGCGGCGAAAGGACAAGTTATGCAAGCTAAAGCCGCTGTTGCACAAGCTGAATTAAACCTCCAAGACACGCAACTAATCTCTCCATCACAAGGTACTGTGCTAACTCGAGCGGTGGAACCCGGTACAATATTATCGGCTGGAAGCCCTGTATTTACGGTGTCATTAACTAACCCTGTTTGGGTCAGAGCTTATATCAGTGAAACTCACTTAAGCGAAGCTGTTCCTAATCGAGAAGTTTATCTATACACCGATGGACGTAAAGATAAACCTTATCACGGTACGATTGGATTTGTTTCACCAACAGCCGAATTTACCCCAAAAAGTGTTGAAACACCGGAGTTAAGAACCGATTTAGTGTATCGCCTCAGAGTAGTTGTGACGGATGCTGATGACGCATTACGCCAAGGTATGCCTGTCACCTTAAAATTTGCTTCCTCTCATTAAGTGTGGGGGAAAAATGGGACTCGCTGATTACACTATCGAACTTCTCGGTGTTGAAAAACACTTTACAGGACTGGAAAGCCCCGCTGTTTCGTCATTAACAGCCACCATTACAGGTGGCTCTGTGACGGGTTTAGTTGGCCCTGATGGCGCAGGCAAAACAACCTTAATTCGTATGCTTGCAGGCTTATTAAAGCCTGATGCTGGTGATATTCGTATTTTAGGAATGGATCCGCAAAAACAGAGTGTCGATGTCAGAGCTATTCTTGGCTATATGCCACAAAAATTTGGTCTGTATGAAGATTTAACAGTATTAGAAAACCTCAATCTTTATGCCGATTTAAAAAATGTCGTGGGTGAAGAGCGTAAAAAAGTTTATCAACAACTACTGACATTTACTGATCTCACTCGCTTTACATCTCGCCTTGCAGGTAATCTGTCTGGAGGCATGAAACAAAAGCTTGGGCTGGCTTGTACTTTATTAGGTAGTCCTAAAGTTCTGCTTCTTGACGAGCCAGGCGTGGGTGTCGATCCCATTGCACGCCGTGAGCTTTGGCAAATGGTGCATGCTTTGGCCAGCGATGGCATGTTGATACTATGGAGCACCTCTTATCTTGATGAAGCAGAGCAATGTAAAAACATTCTCTTACTTAACAAAGGAGAGCTACTTTATAGTGGTATTCCTCAAGATTTAACAGCAAAAATGGCAGGTCGCTCTTTTCTACTTAATGTTGAAGGTCATCAGCGTAGAAAAGTGTTACAACAGGCCATTATTCAACCTCAAGTTACGGATGGCGTTATTCAAGGGCAATCCGTTCGTTTGATCCTGAAAAAACAGAATAATCAAACTGAATTACTAAGCGCTTTGGGTAAATCTGATACGAAGCTTATTCCTGCTACACCTCGCTTTGAAGATGCTTTTATAGATTTATTAGGAGGCGGTCCTTCTCATAAATCTGAATTAGCTGAAATTATGCCTCAGATCCCTCCCGCACCTAATGAAACTGTGATTGAAGCGCAACAGTTAACCAAAATGTTTGGTCAATTTGCAGCGACTGATCATGTCGATTTCCAAGTTAAACGTGGTGAAATTTTCGGTTTATTAGGCCCTAACGGTGCAGGTAAATCGACAACCTTTAAAATGATGTGTGGTTTATTAGTCCCCACCAGCGGTAAAGCCCTTGTGCTAGGTATGGACTTGAAAGAGAGCTCTGGAAAAGCGCGTCAACATTTAGGTTATATGGCACAAAAATTCTCACTTTATGGCAACCTTAAAGTGGGACAAAACTTGAAATTCTTCTCAGGTGTTTATGGCTTACATGGCAAACAACAACGCGATAAAATCAACGATATGATAACTGCCTTTGGTTTACAGCCGATGGTGAATCAAATCACTGAAACCTTACCTTTAGGTTATAAACAACGCCTTGCCCTTGCGTGCTCATTAATGCACGAGCCTGATATTCTCTTTTTAGATGAGCCTACATCAGGTGTTGACCCATTAACGCGAAGAGAGTTTTGGCTACATATTAATGGCATGGTGGATAAAGGAGTGACCGTGATGGTTACCACTCACTTTATGGATGAAGCAGAGTATTGCGATCGCATTGGTTTGGTTTATCGAGGCAAAATCATTGCAGCTGGCGAGCCTGATTCTCTGAAAAAAATGGTTGCCAGCAAAGATAATCCAACCCCTTCAATGGAAGATGCCTTTATTGGTTTAGTGCTGGATTACGATAAAAAACTTGAAAGTGAAAATGATAAAGGGAGCGAAAAACATGCATAATTCAGCTCAATCATCTCATGCCCGCTTTTCTTGGCGACGTTTATACGCACTGTGTTTAAAAGAAACAAAGCAAATTACTCGTGATCCCAGCAGTGCCCTAATTGCTATTGTTATCCCACTTACTTTGCTGTTTATTTTTGGATATGGCATTAATCTAGACTCAAGCAAATTAAATATTGGCATTTTAACTAATCAACAAAGCCAACCAGCACAAGAACTTGTTTACACCTTCACAAATTCACCCTATATCAATGCAACTATTAGCGATAATCGACAATTATTAATTGATAAAATGCAGGCGGGGCAAATCCGCGGCATTGTGGTTATTCCTGTTAATTTTGCTGAATTACTTGCTCGCCAAGATACTAAAGCCCCCATTCAAGTGATCACCGATGGCAGTGAACCTAATACGGCAAACTTTGTACAAGCTTACACAAAAGGGGTTTGGCAAATTTGGTTACAACAACAAGCTATCAGTAAAGGTATTGATACGACGCCATTAATTGAAATCGAACCTCGCTATTGGTTTAACCCTGCGGCAATTAGTCAGCACTATATTATTCCAGGTGCCGTCACCATTATTATTACGGTAGTTGGGGCTATTCTTACCTCGTTGGTAATTGCTCGTGAATGGGAAAGAGGCACTATGGAAGCCTTACTTTCCACTCAAATTACACGTACTGAGCTTCTTCTCTCAAAACTTATTCCTTACCAAGTGTTAGGGAGTTTTGTCATGGTGCTATGTATGGTAGTCACTGTATTTGTGCTTGGTGTGCCCTATCGGGGATCATTGTGGATTTTAGGTGGCATTACGTCGCTCTTTTTAGCTACTGCTTTAGGTATGGGATTACTTATTTCCACACTAACGCGTAATCAATTTAATGCCGCGATGATTTCGTTAAATGCTGCATTTTTGCCTGCAATTATGTTATCAGGCTTTGTTTTTGAAATTGATAGCATGCCATTTTTTATTCAAGTAGTGACCTATTTTATTCCTGCGCGTTATTTTGTGAGTAGTTTGCAAACACTATTTTTAGCTGGCGATATTCCATTGATATTAATGTTAGATATGTGGTTGTTGATCGTTTCTGCCATATTCTTTATTGGCTTAACGGCGTTAGCAACACGACGTCGATTAGATTAAAGGGAGAGTATTTATGTTTTATCGTCTTCTCACCCTGATAATGAAAGAGTTACAGTCATTATTACAAGAGCCTCAAACTCGCATTATCTTAATAATGCCAGTTATCTTTCAAATGATCTTATTTCCATTTGCCGCAACATTAGATGTTACCAATGCCTCTATTGCCATTTTTGATGAAGATAATGGTAAACAATCTATTGAGTTAACCCAGCGTATCGCCAAAGCAAGTGCATTCTCTCAAACTCTTTTGCTTAAAAATGAACATGAAATAAAAGAGGCTATTGATAATCGTAAAGCGCTTTTATTAGTTCGTTTTCCACAGAATTTTAGCGCCGATTTAGAAAGCCATGTTCCTGTTAAATTACAAATAATCCTAGATGGTCGAAATTCTAATAGTGCGCAAATTGCCGCTAATTATGTACAGCAAATCGTACAAAACTATCAAACTGAATTAGCAGGCAATACACCTTCTTTACTGAATAAAACAGAACTTGTTGTTCGTAATTGGTATAACCCGAATTTAAATTACAAATGGTTTATTGTGCCCTCTTTAGTCGCATTAATTATTACCATTGGCGTCATGATTGTGACTTCACTTTCTGTTGCTAGAGAGCGCGAACAAGGCACGTTAGATCAACTGTTAGTTTCGCCTCTCTCAACATGGCAAATCTTTGTCGGTAAAGCCGTTCCAGCAATGGTCGTTGCTGCCATTCAAGGTACTATCGTGTTAATTATTGGTATATTTGGTTATCAAATTCCCTTTTCTGGCTCATTATTGCTGTTTTACTTTACCATGCTGATTTATGGCTTATCGCTGGTGGGTTTTGGTTTGCTAATATCCGCATTAAGCTCGACACAGCAACAGGCTTTTATTGGTGTCTTTGTGTTTATGATGCCCGCTGTTTTATTATCTGGCTATATTTCCCCCGTAGAAAACATGCCCGTTTGGCTACAACATGCCACATGGATAAACCCAATTCGCCATTTCACCGATATCACAAAACAGATTTACCTTAAAAATGCCGATATCACTGTTATATGGCACAGTTTATGGCCTTTATTGGTGATTGCTGTAGGAACAGGTAGCATTGCCTATTATCTTTTCCAAAGGAAGATAGCTTAAAATCTGTACTTTGATAACTAACTCTAATAGACTGATACCAAAGAAAAAATCAATAGGCGTGCAATATGCAAATCAGCAAACTACGACTTGAAAATTATGGTGTTTTTACTGATGCTGACATCACGTTAGCCACAAAAGATGGCAACGAAAATGGCTCAAATATTACTGTATTTATTGGTAATAATGGTTCAGGGAAAACCAGTATTTTAGATGCGATTGCAACAGGTTTAAGTTGGTTTGTAGCGAAGCTGGAAGATAAAAATGCGGAAGGGAAATTAATTACTAAAGCTAAAATTAATCTTTTATCTGAAGTCGCCACAATTTCTTTTAATAAAAAAGAAAAAACAAATATTACTTTGATTAATCACTCTTCAAATATAGATACAAATACTTTAGATTTTGATTTAACAACAGCGCGCTATTTAACAGATAATAATAAACTTTCTTCTTATGCTAGCGATAATCAATTAGATCATTTTTCTGCTTCATATCGCCATGCATTACGATCAAAAGAAAAAATTGAATTAAATTTTCCCATCACAGCTTATTATGGCGCAACTCGCCATACTTATGACACAACAATCAACAACGCAATTCAGCCCAATAATAACCGTCAATTTGATATTTTATCCGCGTATAAAGATGCTCTAGAAGTTAAAACAGATTATGCCGATTTCTTTGCTTGGTTTCGTTACCGTGAAGATATCGAAAATGAAACGGCTCCTCACACAAGCATTATGAAATTGTTAGAAAAACATACTGATGTAAATAGTGAAATTTACCAAAGTATGTTAGCTGAGCAAAAGAAATTGCAAGATAAAGCATTAACTGCTGTACGTGAAGCCATTAAAATTTTCTTATCTGATGACAGTTCTACGATTGAAAATATCTATATTGAGCGCACACCTGATCTTTCCATGAAAGTAGTGAAAGACGGTACTCACTTTTCTATTGAACAACTCTCTTATGGCGAAAAATCATTACTTGCTATGGTTGGTGATATCGCACGCCGTTTAACAATTTTAAATCCAACTTTGGATAATCCCTTAAAGGGCAAAGGCATTATTTTAATTGATGAGCCTGACATCCACTTACACCCTCAATGGCAACGACGATTAATCGCTTTATTGGATAAAACCTTTCCTAACTGCCAATTTGTATTAACGACACACTCACCATTATTGATCAGCGATCACAAAGATATTCTTGTTTACAGCATTGAAAAAGGTCAGGTTGAAAAAGTCTCTTCACTTTATGGGCAAGATATCAATAGCGTACTGTCAGAAATTATGGATACTGACTTTATCAATCAAAAAGTGCAAAGCCAAATCGGCGATATTCTTGATGCGATTCAAAATGCCGATATTGCAACAGCAAAAGATTTATTAGCTGAATTAGAACAAGATGTTTCAACAAATAATATTGAGCTAGTTAAAGCACGATTATTGCTAAAGAAAAAGGAAGTTCAACTTGAGAAAAATCAGCAAAAGAAATGATTATGAACCCACAAGTTTAACTCAATGGAAAAGGCAAAATAAATATAAAAAATACGCTGATTTAACCCCAGAAATTCGAACAGAAATAAGAGAAGTATTGCTAGAAGAGCAGTTCTATTTATGTGGTCATTGTTGTCAGCAAATAAAATCAATTCATGACTGCCACAATGAACATATCGAACCTCAACAATTAGCACAAAATAAAACGCTTGAGTTCTCTAATCTTATCGCCAGTTGCAATGCTAAGAAACAATGCGGCGATTCTCATCAACATCACGCACTTCCCCTTACTCCACTTATGGATGAGTGTGAGACTGAATTACAGTTTTCAATTAGTGGTAGAGTTAATGGTTTAACATCCCGTGCTGAAAAGGCAATTGAAATATTGAATTTAGGCTCTAGCACTTTTCCCAATAACTTATTAATCAGTAAAAGAAAACACGCTATTGAACAAATCTTATTTATTAATGGAATTGATCCTAGTGAAGGACTAGAAGATGATGATTTACTTAATGATTTAATCATAGAACTAGCAAAACCTAATGATGATGGAAAATTAGAAAGCTTTTCACCTATTATTATTAATATATTAAAACAGTGGTTAACTTAACAATAAGGGGAATATTATGACTCCTGCTATTTCTGGTATAAACATTCTCTTTGTTGCCGGTTTTGGTTCTATTACTCGTAATAATGCACAAAGCCAGCTTTTTTATAAAGATGCGCTTAATTTGCCTTTAAAACCAATGGAAGATAATAGTGATTATTTATCAACATCAGAAGGTGAATTAAAAGGTGTTAAACATTTTGCACTGTGACCTTTAGAGCAAGCCGCTATGTCTTGCTTTGGTAATGATGTTTGGCCAAATGATCTGCCGATACCACAATATTGGGTTGAATTTGAAGTAGAAGATATTAATACCGCCACTCAAACTTTAAAACAAAAAGGCTATCAACTGCTTGTTGATAATCGAATTGAACCTTGGGGACAAACTGTCACACGGTTATTAAGCCCTGAAGGAGCTTTAGTAGGTTTAACTATTACGCCTTGGTTACGAGATAATTAAACTTCATTCTATTTCAATTATGTGCGACAGAAAAATTCTCTTAATAAATGCACAAAAAAATCCCACAACTTATAAAAGTTATGGGATTTATTTTTTATGCTGTTTTTAAATTACGTTTATCCGTAGATACCGTTAAAATTAACGACGGTCGCCTAAAATACGCAGTAACATTAAGAACAAGTTGATGAAATCTAAATAAAGCGTTAATGCACCCATAATTGAGTAACGGCGCATATTTTCTTTATCTTCTTGGTTAATTTCATTCCCCATATCTTTTAATTTTTGTGTGTCGTAAGCAGTTAAACCTGCGAAAATCAACACACCAGCATAAGAGATAACCATGCTCATCATTGAGCTTTGCATAAAGATATTCACGATAGAAGCAATAATGATACCGATAAGCCCCATAAACAGGAAGCTACCCATACCCGTTAAGCTACGCTTAGTCGTGTAACCGTAAACACTTAATGCACCAAACATCGCAGCACAAATAAAGAAAGTGCTAGCAATTGAAGATGCGGTATAAACCAGTAATACGCTTGAGATAGTCACACCAGTTAGCACGGAATAGAGCATAAACAATGAGGTTGCCATTGCGCCACTCATTTTATGAACCATACCAGATAACACGAAAACTAACCCTAATTGAGCAATGATCAGACCAAAAAAGACGACCTTGCTAGAAAAAATCATTGATAATAATGCTTCGCTTGATGCAACGTAGAGTGCAACAAACGCAGTGAGTAACAGACCTACAGTCATCCAACCATAAACCTGAGCCATAAAGGTTTGTAGGCCAGAACCTGTGCGCTGTACGATTGAATCATTTGAACGTGAAAATCGATCCATGATGATTACCCTTTAATCATAGTGATAACGTTAGGTTTAACAATAACGTTTATTTCAGTAAAAAGTCCATTATGGACTCATTAGAATTTAATTTTATCACACTGATTTTACATTTCCACGAATTAAACTGTATGAAATGTCACCATAAAATAAATTTAAGTAAAGTAATGTAGCGTTTAATTCAGTGTGATGATTTATTCCCAGCGCTCAGCCGAGTCATAATCACTTTGGCGTGCATCAACCCATCTGTCGTTGTTTTCAGAAAGCCCTTCTTTTTTCCAAAATGGTGCGCGTGTTTTTAAGAAATCCATAATAAATTCAGCAGATTCAAATGCACTATTGCGATGAGAACTGGTGACACCGACAAACACTATCTCTTCACCAATATGCAAAGTTCCAACGCGGTGAATAACACTTACACGCTGTAAAGGCCAACGAGAGCGAGCTTCATTCACAATATCTGTTAGTGCTTTTTCAGTCATTCCTGGATAGTGTTCAAGCGTGAGCGTACTTACTTCATCACCGAGATTATGATTACGAACTTTACCCGTAAATGTCACAACAGCACCATCGCTGTCACACTCTGAAAGCCATTGGTATTCATCACCAACACTAAAATTTTCGGTTTGTACTGAAATACGAGTTGATGCGCTCATCTTATCCTCCTGTAACAGGTGGGAAAAAAGCGATTTCATCACCATCATTAATAACGTGAGAACCTTGAACAAAGGATTGGTTTACCGCAGAGAGTAACTTGCCATCTTCTAATGCGAGTGACCAACGTTCACCTTTAGTAATTAATGCCTTACGTAAATCATCTACTGTGTGGTATTTACAATCTAATTCAAGCGAATCAACACCCACTAATTCACGGACTTGAGCAAAGAAGAGAACCTTAATCATGCTTCCACCTTAAAGTGACCTGATTTACCACCTGTTTTTTCTAATAAATGTACAGGTCCTATCACCATATCTTTTTGAACAGCTTTGCACATATCATAAATCGTCAACGCAGCTACCGATGCCGCAGTTAATGCTTCCATCTCAACCCCTGTTTTACCCGTTAAACGGCAAACAGATTCAATACGTACGCGGTTGGATCCTGTGAGTGCTTCTAAACGCACTTCAACTTTAGTTAATAACAGCGGATGACATAATGGGATTAACTCCCATGTTCTTTTTGCTGCTTGAATACCTGCAATTCTTGCGGTCGCAAATACATCACCTTTATGATGTTTGCCTTCGGTGATCATGCTTAATGTTTCTGCTGACATTTCAACAAAGGCTTCAGCACGCGCTTCTCGCACTGTTTCAGCTTTAGCGCTAACATCCACCATGTGAGCTTCACCGGCAGCATTAATATGAGTTAGTTGAGACATGCACAACTCCTGAAATTAACGAAATAACAGAGCGAAAAACTATCCACCAATCACAGATAAGTTCGGTGTAATACCGCTATCGCCTTGATGAAGAAAATGGGTTTCTCGTTTATGAAGAAGACCACCCTGGATACGCTGTTGTAATGCTTCTTGTTGACTATCATCAGCAAGCAGATCGCGTAAAGGAATACCATTTTCACCAAATAAGCAAAGATGGAGATTACCAATGGCCGAAACACGTAAACGGTTACAGGTTAGGCAAAAGTCTTTTTCATAAGGCATAATAAGACCGATTTCACCTTGATAATCAGGATGGGTAAATACTTGAGCAGGCCCGTCACTACGAGCGCGAGGAATTTGTAACCAACCTTCATTGAGTAAACGCTGGCGAATAACTTCACCAGATAAATGAAAGCGGTTGAATATATCACTACCGTCACCAGTTTCCATTAATTCAATAAAGCGCAGCTGAATGGGTCTGTCTTTGATCCAATTTAGAAAATCAGGGAGGTTTTTATCATTTACATTGCGCATCAACACAACGTTGACTTTGACTTTTTCGAAACCTGCGGTAAATGCTGCATCAATACCTTCCATCACTTGGCTAAATTTATCTTGCCCTGTAATAGCATGGAATTGACGAGGATCGAGGCTATCAACACTCACATTAATTGCACTTAAACCGGCATCACGCCATTGAGCGACATCACGAGATAATCGATAACCATTTGTTGTAACTGCAATTTTTTTGATAGCCGCATTGTCTTTAATGGTTGCGATAATATCAGTAAAATCACGACGCATTGTAGGCTCACCACCAGTTAGGCGAATTTTTTCTGTCCCTAACGCGGCAAAAGATTGTGTCAGTCTGCTGATTTCATCTAACGAAAGAAATGATTTATGACCGTTAGGCTTATAACCATTAGGTAGGCAATAAGTACAACGAAAATTACACACGTCTGTAATTGAAAGACGTAAATAGAAAAATTTGCGGGAAAACGCATCAACGAGTTGTTGCATAGTAACACCTTTCCAAATCGGGAGATGCGGGCATTTCTACCTTGCACCCTGGTGACTTGTTTCGTCACGGCCAGAACATCATATCTTGTAAACACATGACTTAGACGTTAAGGCTAGGAGTTAATCTTTACCTGTTTTTCACAGGTTTCTAATACCTATATATTTATTGTGGATTCTACCTGCTAATCTTTCAAAAAGCGAATAATGTTTTCGCTATATAATTTATAATACAACGACTTACGACACTTTAATCACTTTAATAACATAAGTAAAAACACTTTCATTGATTAAATATTAGGCTATCAAAAGTAAAATTAAACTAGGAATGTGATGAAATCACGTCGTGATCATAGGCTTAAAATTTAACTGTGATAAATTAGCGGCAAATTTTTAAAGATGAGTAGAACAAATATGCGAAATCGCACGCTAAGTGATTTAGATCGTGTTGTTGCCCTTGGTGGTGGTCATGGCCTTGGACGTGTGCTTTCAGCACTCTCCTACTTAGGCTCTCGTCTCACTGGTATTGTTACAACAACAGACAATGGCGGTTCTACTGGCCGTATTCGCCAAGAAGAAGGTGGCATTGCGTGGGGTGATATGCGCAATTGTATTAATCAGTTAATTACTGAGCCTTCCGTTGCTTCTGCAATGTTTGAATACCGTTTTTCTGGTACAGGCGAACTGGCAGGACATAATTTAGGTAATCTAATGCTTAAAGCACTTGATAACTTAAGTGTTCGACCTTTAGAAGCCATTAATCTTATCCGCGGATTATTAAGAGTGAATGCTCACCTTATTCCTATGTCTGAACAAGCCGTTGACCTTATGGCGATAGATGACCAAGGAAATGAGATTTATGGTGAGGTCAATGTTGATATTTTACCAAAGATCCCCCAAAAGCTTGATCTCTACCCTAAAGTACCGACTACACGAGAAGCCATTGAAGCGATTGAACAAGCAGATTTGATCTTAATTGGTCCCGGTAGCTTTTTTACCAGTTTAATGCCTTTATTATTACTACCAGAACTTGCACAAGCATTACGCCGTAGCAGTGCAACAACCATTTATATTGGTAATTTAGGCAAAGAACTAAGCCCTGCGGCTGCCAGTATGACGATGTCTGATAAAATCGCCATGATGGAGAATTATATTGGTTTGCAAACCATAGATGCCGTGATTATTAGCCATGAAACACAATATGAATCGATGAAAGGTCGATTAATTGTGCAAGCTCAATTGGAAGCCAAAGATATTCCTTATCGTCACGACCGTCATCTATTAGGCAAAGCTATTGAGTTAACGTTGCAACAATTAGGGCAACGTAATGCATCACCTCAGACCGTTAAATAGTATTTAATTACCTACTTTCATAAAAAAACCGCATTTGCAATAAACAGCAAGTGCGGTTTTTTGTCGACAAAAACACAATATCACTATTGGTTTTCAACGTGTTATTAGCTATTAAGCTGCTTTAATGTAATACGCTGACTAATCACTTCTTCAATTTCGTCGAGCGTCATTGGTACATCATTTTTCATCAAACCAAGACCCGCTACAGTACGAGAAAACGACATTAAATCTAATGGAGGCAACTCCATGACCCAATTCTCTTCTGTTGCCAACGTATCTTCCGCATTCAGAATATTTTGTATAACATCCGTAAAAGCTTGATGAGAAGATACCCAATCTTGATCGCCACTTGCCCAAAACCAACGAGCAGCAATAAAATTTCTCCACATATCTTCCCAACCATCATAAATCCGACGCAACATTGATGCGCTCATTAATGACCATGTTTGGGCTTCTTGTTGAGTAATATAACCTTGTTGGCAACCTTCTAAACAGAGCTTGTTAAAACGACAGAGATCCCAAATAAGGTATTTCACATTTTGGATATTCATGCGATTTGTGCTCATCATATCGATTTGCCATAAACGCTCATTTTTATCGTGTTCAGTTAACTCAGAAAGTAAAATATCATTTTTTAATGACTGAACATCGTCTTCTTTACCATCCAAAATTTGGTCACGTAGCTGATAAAAATCATTGGTGTGACCTTGAGTGAGCAACCAAAATAGTTGATAGACTAAATCCCAACGGTCGTTAATTCCCCAACCTGCTGATAATCCACCATCATCTTTACCTTTATCATATTCGTTATATGCCCACTCATTCATTGCGGCATAAGGTGCTGCAACATATAAACCCCATTCATTGGGTAACAACTGACCTGACGTATTTTCTGCTTCAGATAAAATGGGCTCCTGCCCCGCTGTTGATGGTTTTTGCAACTCACTATCTTGTACAGCAAATTTGCGTAGCCATTTAAAAAGCATAATAAGAAGAATAACACCAAGAATTACCCCAGCAGAGCTGGGAAACCCTGCATAAACATAACCACTCATTCACTATCCTTAATGTCTTTTTTATCTTTGTAAATAATTGACGCTTTGTTTGTGGTGGTATTTAAACAGTTGAACGCCATTAAGGGAATATCAAACAAGGCAAAAAATGGAAGATAGAAGATAAAAAGGGATAATCCCTGTAAAAATACGGATATCCCTTTATTAGTTTGTGAACTTAATTTATCTAATTAAGAGTTAGCAATAAATTGAGCTCGTAACGCTTGCAACTTATCACGAGTACTCGCCGCTTTCTCAAATTCAAGATCTTTTGCATATTGATACATTTCGGCTTCTAAACGTTGGATCTCTTTTTCCAATTCAGCCGTTGATAACAACGGATAATTTTCATGGATATCTGTTGCTTTGTGCCCTTTCTTATTACGCCCCTGAGAAGGCTGACCAATCTTGAGAATATCACCAACTTTCTTATTTAATCCTTTAGGCACAATGCCGTGCTCAAGGTTAAACTGTTGTTGTTTCTCACGACGACGTTCAGTTTCGCTTATCGCTCTCGCCATTGAATCGGTAATTTTATCGCCATATAAAATCGCTTTACCTTCAAGATTACGAGCCGCACGACCAATTGTCTGAATCAATGAACGCTCTGAACGTAAGAAGCCTTCTTTATCAGCATCTAAGATCGCCACCAAAGAGACCTCTGGCATATCCAAACCTTCTCGAAGTAAGTTGATACCCACTAATACATCAAACTCACCTAAGCGCAAATCACGAATGATTTCGACACGCTCAACCGTATCAATATCAGAGTGCAAATAGCGAACACGTTCACCATGCTCTTCAAGATATTCCGTTAAATCTTCTGCCATCCGTTTTGTCAGTGTTGTTACTAATACACGTTCGTTTTTCGCTGCACGAATACGAATTTCAGAGAGTAAATCATCGACTTGTGTTGCCACAGGCCGCACTTCAACAATCGGATCAAGTAAACCTGTTGGTCTTACAACTTGCTCAACAATTTCATCACCCGATTTTTCAAGTTCATATTTACCCGGTGTTGCTGAAACATAAATCGTTTGTGGTGCTAACGCCTCAAACTCTTCAAAACGTAATGGACGGTTATCAAGCGCAGAAGGTAAACGGAAGCCATATTCAACTAAGGTTTCTTTACGGGAACGGTCGCCTTTATACATTCCACCAATTTGAGGAATAGTAACGTGTGATTCATCAATTACGAGTAAACCGTTAGCAGGAAGATAATCAAATAGCGTTGGTGGTGGCTCACCGGGGCCTCTACCTGATAAATAGCGTGAATAGTTTTCGATACCGGAGCAATATCCCAACTCATTCATCATTTCGAGATCAAATTGAGTACGCTGTGTCACCCGTTGCTCTTCAACAAGTTTATCGTTAGCTAAAAGTACTTTGCGTCTATCCGCGAGTTCTTTTTTGATCTCTTCCATCGCTTCAAGAATACGTTCACGAGGTGTGACATAGTGCGTTTTAGGATAAACAGTAAAACGAGGCACATTGTAGTGAATTTGCCCCGTTAAAGGGTCAAACAGTGAAAGGCGTTCAACTTCTTCATCAAATAGCTCAACACGTAATGCATAATCGTCAGATTCAGCAGGGAAGATATCAATCACTTCACCACGGACACGAAATGTCCCCCGCTGAAAGGCTTGATCATTACGAGTATATTGTAAGTCAGCTAAACGGCGTAAAATGGCACGCTGGTCGATTATCATGCCGTTAGTCAGGTGAAGCATCATTTTTAAATAGCTATCGGGATCACCTAAACCATAAATGGCTGACACGGATGACACCACAATGACGTCTTTACGTTCTAGCAA
The DNA here is from genome assembly GCF_040139785.1 of Proteus genomosp. 6. Taxonomy (NCBI): domain Bacteria; kingdom Pseudomonadati; phylum Pseudomonadota; class Gammaproteobacteria; order Enterobacterales; family Morganellaceae; genus Proteus; species Proteus genomosp. 6. The sequence goes on from NZ_JBEEVJ010000006.1 coordinate 233,964, forward strand.
GGCTTTAGTAGCAGATAAGCGCATTTGCTCGATATGTTCGTTAACAGAAGCATCTTTTTCAATAAAGGTATCAGAGCTTGGAACATACGCTTCTGGCTGATAATAATCATAATAAGAAACAAAGTATTCCACTGCATTTTCAGGGAAGAATTCTTTCATCTCACTATAAAGCTGTGCCGCCAATGTTTTATTTGGCGCTAACACCATAGTCGGACGATTTAGATTGGCGATCACATTGGCAATCGTAAAAGTTTTACCTGAACCTGTTACCCCTAAAAGAGTTTGATGAGCAAGACCATCATCTAATCCTTCACAGAGTGAGGCAATAGCGGCAGGTTGATCACCACCTGGTTTAAATTCAGAATGCAGTTTGAAATCTTTGCTCATATTTTCTTCTCCTCGCTGACCCTCCCTATAATACTGGATAAAAATCCAGCTTCAATCTCTATCTGATAAAATTTGTCTGAATAATTAGCATAAGTTATCCCCAATTTTGGAACTGGGATTTTTCCAAAAAGCAACCCCCTTTTTTATGAATTATTCAAAGAGACACACCAACACCACTCTCTCTATTGATTTTATTTAATTAATTGATATATAAGAATTAAAAATAAAAGTTGAGAATAACACCAATCTTTAGCAATGCCTTGTGTTCTCTCTATTTAGCGTATTTTTATAATGGTAATACACAAGGTTATCCACAGGAATAGTGGATAACTACACAAAGTTGTTATCTCTCGGTAGGTTACGTCTTTTTTTCCACCTTAAAATATCCCTCAAAATTGACGAAATTTATTTTTTTTATTTTTTTATTGGTATAAAAAATAGACTTTTATAATTTACTTAATAACGGTCTATCAACTTAGTTTTAAACAAGAAAGATCAAGGTAAGGAGTAAAATTATGCTCTTTTACTTCATTTAAATAGGGTATTTTGCCTAAGAATGGTGCTTTAATATGCTGTTTTAATGTTGCCAAATATTCTTTCTGATATCGTCCCGCAGGTTCAACTTCATTTGCAACCCAACCCGCCAATGTTAAACCAGACTGAATAATTGCTTGTTGCGTTAATAACGCATGATTAATGCAACCCAATTTAACACCTACAGTCAAAATAACAGGTAGATTTTCATTGATAGCCCAATCAGAGAAAAATTGATTTTCTGACAGTGGAGTAAACCAACCACCAGCACCTTCAACTAAAACCCAATCAGCTTGCTGCTTTAAGTAAGACAAGCCTTCTGACATCACATCAAAATCAATAGGCTGATTCATTTCTTGGCTGACAATATGCGGCGATGTCGGCGTTTCAAAGCAATAAGGGTTAACGCGGTGATAATTTAATTTTACTGTGCTGAATTTTTGCAATGTTAACGCATCCGAGTTACGTAAACCTTCATTCAACCACTCACTTCCTGATGCTACAGGTTTATAGCCCACGGTTCGATACCCTTGGTGCGCAGCACATTGTAATAGAGCACTGCTTACTACAGTTTTACCCACTTCTGTATCTGTGCCTGTTAAAAACCATATTTTAGCCATGTGATATTTTTCCTATAACAATTTGATAAGTGAGTAAATATTTTCCTGAGTCTGTTTTCCACACATTTTCTAATGCATGGAGTTTTTGTCGTGTCATCAAGCCTTTTTGGCGATCACCTTGCACAAAATTGGCACCAACGCCCTTCAAAGAAGCAAAGAGCGCATGTAATGAATCATATTGTTCTGTGACAATTTCGGTAGAAAATTGGCAATGGAAACCAGCACAGGCGTTCTCGATATCTTGAGGGGATAAAAAGGGATTAACATGTTCATGATTATCAAGCGATTGCCAAGCGTCTCTGACTTCTTGTAATGTCGACGTGGCAAGTGTTGAAAAATAAAGTGCTCCTTTCACATTTACGGTGTTCATTAACGTTTTAACGGCAACAGATAAATCATCACACCATTGCATCGCTAAATTGCTAAAAACAATATCCACACTTTGTGGCGTAATCGCACAGTGCTCTATATCACTTTGTAGATAGCCATGAGCTCGCTGTTGCTGTTTTGCCACTTGTAACATTGAATGTGATAAATCAAGCGCAATAACAAACTTGCCTTGTTGCTTCCATTTTTGACTGAAATATCCCGTTCCACATCCTGCATCTAACACAATATTGCCACTATCATGACGTGTTAAATCCATTAATTTATTGCCGCTATAGCGCTGAATATTGGCGTGATTATCATAATGAATCGCAGCTTTACCAAATGTTTGAGCTATACGTTGTTTATCTGTTTTGACTGAAGAAAGCATGAAGCGTCTCGATTAACAGCTTAATATCTGAAAGGTGATGGCGAGTCGTTAACGTTATTCGTAAACGTGCACTTTGAGGAGGTACGGTAGGTGGAAAGATTGCTTTTATCCAAAGCCCTTTAGATTGCAGATAATCTGAAAGTGTTTGGCACAATTGTTCATCACCAATAATTACTGGCTGAATAGCGGTTTGCGAAGGCAATAATTTAATAGGGAGCGAAGCCACACCTTGGCGAAAGGTATAAATTAATTGTTGAAGATATTCCCGCTCACTATCAGCTTGCTTAATCACATTCAGTGCGGAATTTAAAGCCACAGCTTGTGCCGGTGGCATTGAGGTACTGTAAATGAGATGGCGAGCATATTGTTCAAAAAATTCAGCAGTTGGCTTGTTGCAAAGCACAGCCGCCCCACTCACACCAAAAGCTTTACCAAAAGTTACGACCAATAATTCAGGTTTAATAGCCACTTCATCACAACTGCCTCGACCTTGTTTACCTAAAACACCTATACCATGCGCATCATCGACCATTAACCAAGCATAGTGCTTTTGGCTTATTAATGCAGTTTCTCTTAATGGCGCTTGATCGCCATCCATGCTAAATACCCCTTCTGTCACCACTAGGATTTTATTAGCAGACGTTTTATTGAGTCGTTGAGATAAAGAATCTGGCGAATTATGCAAAAAGAGCCACAACGTGGCGGGTGATAATGTGGCTGCTTCCATTAATGAAGCATGGCAAAGTTTATCAGCAATAATGATATCTTCTTTTTCAAGTAATGCCGAAATAACGCCTTGATTGGCACTGTAACCAGATGAAAATAACAGCGCATTATCGTAACCTAACCAATCCGCTAAATGTTGTTCTAACTGCGCATGAGCTTGTGTAAAACCAGTGATATGTCCTGAACCGCCACTCCCCACACCATATTCATTCGCACCTTGTTGCCACGCGTTAATCACATCGGCATGCTGGCTAATACCTAAATAATCATTGCCTGAAAAATTAAGATACTTTTCGCCTGATATCGTGGTTAGAAAGCGCCCATTAGAATGATTTATCACTTGGCGTTTTCGCCATAATGGCGTATTTCTACGCACATTAAGTTTTTCATCTAAATAGTTTTGCCAGCTCATTACAGTGCCGCGTTATAAAATTGTTCAGTGTCTTTATTGGCAACAGCGTGCATTAGCGCTTCTTCTTGCTGATTATCGCCCATTGATACCGCTAACCGCTCTGGATTTAGGCCTAACTTGCGGAATAATTGGTGATCTTTATCTTCAGTCGGATTGGTTGTCGTTAATAATTTGCAACCGTAGAAAATAGAGTTAGCCCCAGCCATAAAGCAAAATGCTTGTGTCTGTTCATTCATTTGCTCCCGCCCAGCAGAAAGACGCACATAAGAACGCGGCATCATGATACGAGCAACGGCGATAGTACGAATAAAATCAAAAGGATCGACATCCTCATTATCTGCAAGTGGTGTCCCTTTTATTTTGGCAAGCATATTAATAGGTACACTTTCAGGAGGCTGTGGCAAATTGGCTAATTGCACCAGCATTGCCGCGCGATCTTTAACTTCCTCGCCTAACCCTAAAATTCCGCCAGAACACACTTTAATACCCGCATTACGCACTTTATCAAGCGTATCTAAACGGTCTTGATAGGTACGTGTTGTCACGATACTGCCGTAAAATTCAGGTGAGGTATCAAGGTTGTGGTTATAAAAGTCCAGTCCTGCATCTGCTAATCGGTTAGCTTGTGAATCATCTAATTTGCCGAGTGTCATGCAGGTTTCCATACCCAGCGCTTTAACTTCTTTTACCATTTGCTCAAGGTAAGGCATATCGCGCTCATGCGGATTTTTCCATGCCGCGCCCATACAAAAACGTGTTGAACCTGCCGCTTTTGCTTTTTTCGCAGATTCAATCACTTGCTGCACTTCCATTAAGCGCTCTTTTTCTAATCCCGTTTTATACCGCGCGCTTTGGGCACAATACTTACAATCTTCAGGACAAGCCCCTGTTTTAATAGAAAGCAAAGTGCTCACTTGAATTTGTGAAGGGTCAAAATGTTGACGATGAACTTGTTGTGCTTGAAAAACCAAATCTAAAAATGGCATATCAAACAATGCTCTGGCTTCTTTTAATGTCCAACGTTTTAGTGCGCTCACAATACAATCTCCTTTTTAAAAGTGATTGCCAGTTTAAATAATAGGGTTATCATGTCAACTAAAATTGATCACCATTGGTTTACATGATTAAGTGAAAAATATAATGACACCTGAAGATATCGCTTTCGATTTACGCCACATTTGGCATCCATACACTTCGATGAGTAATCCGTTACCTGCTTACCCTATCGTCAGTGCAAAAGGCGTTGAATTAGTCTTGGCCGATGGTAGAAAATTGATTGATGGAATGTCTTCATGGTGGGCAGCAATTCATGGATATAATCATCCAGAACTCAATAATGCCGTTACAACACAGCTCAGCAATATGTCTCATGTGATGTTTGGTGGCATTACTCATCCACCAGCAATATCACTTTGTCGAAAATTATTAGCGATAACACCAGAGCCTCTTGAATGCATATTTCTCGCAGATTCTGGCTCGGTTGCTGTTGAAGTTGCGCTTAAAATGGCTTTGCAATATTGGCAGGCTAAAGGTGAAAAACGCCAACGTATTGTGGCGTTAAAACAGGGCTATCATGGCGATACATTTGGTGCCATGTCAGTGTGTGATCCAGATAACTCCATGCACAGTCTTTACAAAGGTTATCTGCCTAATCATCTCTTTGTGGATGCGCCAAAAACAGGTTTTTATGAAGAATGGGATCCCGCTGATATCCACTCATTACGCTCAACGCTAGAGCAACATCATCAAGAAATTGCTGCCGTTATGCTTGAACCCATTGTTCAAGGTGCTGGTGGAATGCGAATTTATCATCCCGAATATTTGAAACACGCAAGAGCCTTATGTACTGAATTTGATGTGTTATTAATTGCAGATGAAATAGCCACTGGTTTTGGTCGAACAGGTAAGCTGTTTGCCTGTGAACATGCTGAAATATCGCCAGATATAATGTGTGTAGGTAAAGCATTGACAGGTGGATATATAACGTTATCGGCAACCTTAACCACGCGCCATATTGCAGAAACCATAAGCCAAGGCGATGCAGGATGCTTTATGCATGGTCCTACCTACATGGGAAATCCTTTGGCTTGTGCAGTTGCTGATGCCAGTTTATCTCTATTAGCAAAAGGCGATTGGGTAAACCAAGTTGCAGAAATTGAAAAACAACTAAAATGCGAGTTATTACCGTTAAAACAGGCAAAAAGTGTGAAAGATGTACGTGTTTTAGGCGCAATTGGTGTGGTTGAAATGCATGAGCCTGTCAATATGGCAAAATTACAAAAAATCTTTGTTGCTGAAGGCGTTTGGATAAGACCTTTTGGTAAGCTGATTTATATTATGCCACCATTTATTATGCTGCCAGAAAACCTCACTAAACTCACTCAAGCTATTGAGAAAGTTGTTAATCTCTCATAAACCTTTTATAAAAAATAAAACCTCTAGCAAGGAAATATTTTGCTAGAGGTACAGTAATCTTTACTTCGTCACAACGGTAACCCACATAGCGCCTTTACCTACTGGGTAACACGCTAACTCAGTTAATGCGCCAGTGTGTTTATCAATACGAGAAACCGACGCAAAATCTGATTTTTGACCACAAGAAATAAGATAATTGCCTGTGTTATCAAGATTAAAACCACGAGGCTGTGTTTGTGTTGGGTAATAACCCACAGGTTGCAGATAGTCGCCCGCCTCTGAAATTGCCATCGCACAAATAAAACTTTCAGAGCGTTCGCTTGCATAAAGAAAACGGCCATCTGGTGTAATATGAATATCTGACGCCCAACGGGTACTGTTAAATGTTTCAGGCACAATATCGACCGTTTGCATTAAGCGATATAAATCACCCATACGACGATATATATTGATTGTCGCATCTAATTCATTAAGGCAATAAAACACATCACCATTAGGATGGAATGCCATATGACGGGGGCCCGCATTTTGTGCTGTTGTCAGCTCTTCAGTACCCGCTTCTGTTAAACGACCATCTTCTGATAAATCAAATAAACGAATATGATCTTCACCTAAGCAAGGCACAATCAGTTGTTTATTATTCCAATCAATGTTAGATGAATGAGGCTTATTTAAGCCTTCAATAATTTGAATAGGTGATTGAGGGATCCCCTTCGCATTAATAGGTAAAACAGCTAAATTACCCTGATGATAAGAAGGAACAAACAAAAAGCGCCCTGTTTTATCTAAGCATAAATGGACAGGCGTGCTTGGAATTGACGTTGTCGCCTTTTGTTCTAACTGACCATCAGAAGCTATCGCAAATGTCACCACACTAAAATGAGGACGAATACCCACATAAAGGTATTTTCCATCAGCACTTGCAATCATTGGTTGCACTTGCCCTGCAACCTCAACAACCTGCAATAAATCCATTTCACCTTCGGTGTTTAACGCATAAACATGAATTTGCTGACTCTCTGGACTTGCTACGTAGACTACCTGTTTCATCCCTTCTCCTTAAAACCCATTACCCATTGATTTATAAAGAATAATAGAATAACTAACGTTTGATTGTAACGATTAAGCTAGTTTATCTTTTATTGGTTAACGTGTAACATCAACACCATTGCATCTTAATACTATCAAGGGGCTTATTTATGTCATATCGCGTTATTGCTTTGGATCTTGATGGCACACTGCTTGATGACCAAAAACGTATCCTGCCAGAATCTTTAGAAGCACTCAATCTTGCAAGAAAAGCAGGCGTTAAAGTTTTAATTGTAACAGGTCGTCATCATGTTGCTATTCATCCATTCTATCAAGCGCTCGATCTTGATACCCCTGCAATCTGCTGTAATGGAACTTACCTTTATGATTATATTGGTAAAAAAGTATTAGAGTCTGATCCACTAACTACACAAGAAACCAGAGCTGTATTAGATCTCGTTAAACAAACCGATATCCATCACTTGGTTTATGCCGACGATGCAATGCTTTATGACCAATTATCCTCCCCTGTTCAACGCACTTTAAAATGGTCAGAAACATTACCTATCGCACAACGCCCTAATCTCGTTAAAGTCGATGATTTCTATAAAGCCATGCATGATGTTAATGCAATTTGGAAAATAGCCACTACAACGCCTGATCACGATGAATTGCGTACTTTAGTTGAGAAAATTGAGCAACAAGTAGGCTTAGAGTGTGAATGGTCTTGGATTGATCAAGTTGATATCGCCAAAAAAGGCAACAGCAAAGGCCATCGTTTACAACGCTGGGTTGAAGCAAATGGCATGAGTATGAATGATGTTATTGCCTTTGGTGATAATTTTAATGATCTTAGTATGTTAGAACATGTTGGTTTAGGTGTTGCAATGGGTAATGCTTCAGATGAAGTAAAAGCGCGCGCTAAAATGGTCACTAAAGTGAATTCACAGCCAGGTATTGCTGAGACTATCCATAAATATATTTTGTCTTGATCACTCTCTTTAAAAGACAAAAACCTCATCTAAGATGAGGTTTTTTTATGTATTGATAAAACGAAAAAATCAAAGATGGCGACTTAGCGAAATACTTTTTATTTGCGCATAAAGCCATTGTCCTTCTTGGATATTTAATTCATCTTTTGCCCAAGGTGTGATCCTCGCCCATAAATAATTGCCATCATTGACAAGTTTTACATCAACTTGACCATCATTCGTTATGGTTTCAACCACTTTCATATGCAAAATATTACGAATACTACTATTTGAAGGACGAGTGGTAGTCAGTGATACATCAGAAGCATCAATACGCACACGCACATCACGACCGATTTTCGCCTCTATTTGAGGCAACCACAGCACTTGATTACCAAAAGCCGTTGCCGTCATATCGTAATGGCTATGGTGTTCTACCACCATGACATTGGCGATGCTACTTAACGTCTCTTTTTGTAACCAAGGACGTAATGCACTACTTGCCCATACATCTTCTAGCTTACCTGTCGCCTTAATTTTTCCTGCATCCATCACAATAACATTATCTGCAAGTCGAATAATTTCATCAAGGCTATGGCTCACATACAAAATAGGAATTTGTACATCTTGAGAGAGCTTTTCTAAATACGGCAGTAACTCACGTTTACGCGGTAAATCAAGCGATGCTAAAGGTTCATCCATTAGCATAATATCAGGAGCTGTCAGCAACGCTCGTCCAATAGCAACACGTTGCTTTTCACCGCCTGATAAGGTGATAGGAAAACGCGAAAGTAAATGTTCGATGCCTAATAAGTAAATAATGCGATCAAACTGCACTTTCATTGTCGGTGACATACCGTAAAGCAGATTTCCTCTCACTGTGTAATGAGGAAACAGCCGTGCATCTTGGAATACATAACCCACTTTACGTTTTTCAGGTGGCAGATAAATTTTCTTTTCAGTATCAACCAGTGTGTGATTATTTAATACAATCCGCCCTGAATCTGGTTTGGTTAACCCGCCAATCACATTAATCAGTGAAGTTTTACCCGCACCAGATAAACCAAAAACTGCCGTAATACTTTCTGTTGGCAGTTCAGTATTTACTTCCAGACGCAGTGATCCTAGCGCCTGTTTAAAATTCATCTCTAGCATACGCCCCCCAATCTTTTACGACCCCAACGAGTTAGCCACTCTGAAGCCATTAAAGAGACGAGCGCCAAAATAATTGCAATCACACATAAACGGGCGGCATCCATTTCCGCACCTGGTGTTTCAATCAAGGTATACATTGCCAGAGGAATAGTTCTTGTTTCCCCTGGAATATTGGAAACGAAAGTGATTGTTGCGCCAAATTCTCCCAATGAGCGCGCAAATGCCAACACAATTCCTGCGATGATCCCTGGCATAGACAAAGGTAACGTTATGGTAAAAAAGACTCGCAACGGCGAAGCCCCTAAGGTTCTTGCAGCTTGCTCCATGCGTTGATCGACAGCTTCTAATGCTAGTCTAATTGCCCTTACCATCAGTGGAAATGCAACTACTGCGGATGCAAGTGCTGCGCCTCGCCAACTAAAGGTAAAGCTAAAACCAAACCAGTTATACAACCATTCACCAATAAATCCACGTCTCCCCATACTGATCAGTAAAAGATAACCGACCACAACAGGTGGCAGAACTAAAGGTAAATGAATAATGCTATCAAGCAATGATTTACCAGGAAAACGTACCCTAACTAAAAGCCAAGCCATAAAAATACCAAAAGGTAGACTGATTATAACTGCAACAGTCGATACCTTAAGGCTTAGTATGATGGCTTGCCATTCGTATTCACTTAACATCTCCAAAAGTATAATTCCTACAGTGGGCTAAAGCCGTATTTCTTAAAGATTTCTGCGGCTTGAGGTGTTTTCAGATAGTCATAAAAATCACGAACTGCTTTATTGTCCTGACCCTTTACAACTGCCATTGGATACTCAACAGGTTTGTGGCTATCAGCTGGGAATACGCCAACCACTTTCACTTTATCACTCGCAACCGCATCAGAACCGTATACGATACCTAATGGTGCTTCATCACGTTCAACTAGCGCCATACCGCTACGCACGTTATTAGTACGAGCCATTTCTGGGCTTACTGTATCCCATGCACCTAAATATTCTAATGATTCTTTAGCATAGATACCAACAGGCACATGATCCGGATCGCCAACAGCTAATTTTCCGCCATTAAGTAAGGATTTCCATTTGGTTTCCTTATTAATAACAACGTCATTTAATTGACTATCTTTAGGGGCAATGAGTACTAAATCATTACCTAATAATGTATGACGTGAATCTGCAACCATTAAATTTTTATCAATGACATAGTCCATCCACTGCTGATCTGCTGAAATAAACAGATTTGCAGGTGCGCCCTGTTCAATTTGACGAGCTAGTGTTGAAGAAGATGCATAAGATGCAACAACTTCAGTTTGCTTTTCTTGCTTATATTGTGCCGAAATTTCATTAAGAGCATTAGTAAGAGAAGCGGCCGCAAATACCGTTACTTTTTCCGATGCAAAACTTTGACTCACTAAAGCAAAAGAGATAACCGCACCAGCAAGTAACTTACCTGATAATTTTTTCATGTTCTAATTCCACTTAAATTAAAGGATGACCACGCTGTATATACCAAGATACAGCGTAAAATGAAAGAATTAGATGTTAGAAACTAGTTATATATCAATAAATATAACCATAAAAATAAGGATAAAAAAACAAATAGAGAAAAGGTTATATACTCTAAATAATTTAAGTCACAGCTAGGCGAAAAATGAATGAGTCACTAGGAGCATACATAAGTATGTGACTAGTGCGAATGAGTGTAGTCAACACCGCTGTGGCTTGAAGTATGACGAGTATGGCGAATAAAAAAACAGCCCTCTAAAAAATTAGAGGGCTGTTCTAAATCAGGGAGGGAGATTTTATGATTTTTTGTCTGCTTTTGGCTGACTTGGTGAAATCAGGTTAAACACTTCACCCAAACCATAAATGATGCCCATAATGAGTACCATTACAACGGGTACCATCAAGAGAGCAAACCCTAAACTTTTCAATAATTCAAGCATGATAACCTCTTTATCATGGTATATTCGGAAAGCCAGAGTTGGCATTTCTTCACGAATAACGAATAATAACGCTATAGTTGTATATATTCTAGAGAATTATCGCTTTGTGTCGGTACAAAAAATGCGATAAACACACAAAAAAGAAGAAGCCTATCATTATGCAAGCAGAAATATTATTAACACTAAAACTTCAAGATAAGCTCTTTGCCGATCCTCGCCGTGTTGCGCTGTTAAAACAGATCAAAGCGACGGGTTCAATTAGTCAAGGGGCAAAAATGGCAGGCATTAGCTATAAAAGTGCTTGGGATGCCATTAATGAAATGAATCAACTCGCAGACGAACTTCTCGTTGATAGAGCAACAGGTGGCAAAGGCGGTGGTGGTGCAACTCTTACTCATTATTGTGAGCGCTTACTACAACTTTACGATCTGCTAGGTCAAATTCAGCAAAAAGCCTTTGATGTATTAAAAGACGATTCACTCCCTCTTGATAGCCTTTTAGCGGCGATTTCTCGCTTTTCATTACAAACGAGTGCCAGAAACCAGTTTTTTGGCACGATTATTGAGCGTGATAATCTTCAAGTTCAACAGCATGTTAATGTGCAACTTGCAGATAGAAAAACGACTATTCGTGCTGCCTTAACAGAAAAAAGTGCAGATCGCTTGGGCCTGAAAAAAGGCAAAGAAGTACTGATCTTAATTAAAGCGCCATGGGTTAATATTGAAAAAGGCTCATCCTTAGCGCAACAATATGATAATGCCCTTTCAGGCACACTCACTCAAATTGAGACGGGTAGTGAAAACAGCGAATTAGTGGTGACATTAGAAGGTGGGCAAGAAGTGTGTGCCACCTGTTCTAATCAGCATGTTAAAGAGCAAAAATTGCATATTAATGACAGCGTAACGGCTTTATTTAATGCCGATCAGGTGATTGTCGCCACACTGTGTTAATTATTAGCATGGTTGCTTTTCAATAAAAAAATAAAACCATTACTTAGTTATTATTTTAGAAATAATATTAAGTGATGGTTTTTAATTGGAAATAATATTTACATAAATCAAATTTATTCTAATAAACTTCTGATTAACGTATTACATTAATATTTTCCAGTTTTACTGAACTTTCTAGTCTATCACCTACTTGCATGGTAACTGGAACAAAAACGTTAAAATCTTGCAACCAAGCTTGTTTGCTACTGATTTTCTGTTGTCCTTCATGAGTTTCATCACACTGAACTAACAGATATTTTCCACTAAACTCAGATGCTATACTACCTGCATCTCCTTCGCTTAACACATTACAACGTATCGATGAAGTTATTACTTCTTTTTTAGAATCAATACTTTCCCACTGTGCTTGATATTGTTGGCCAACGACTAATGGAAATTGCAGATCTGTCTGCAACTTACGGAGTAGTGAAATATCGTGACTGATAGACATAACAAACTTTAATTGTAACTGATTAGCCAACATTAAACGTTGTACTGTCCAGATACCATAATCTTCTAGATTACGTATATAACCATCCGATTGGGCATCCAACTGTACATTGACCTTACCGTATTCGCTTACTATGGTATAACGGATCTGTTTAAAGCGAGGAAGTGCCCATGGTTTTATCAATGATTGAGTTTGATTATTAATTCCTGTAGAAAGTGGATATTTATTAAGCCATTGCGGATTATTATTACTTAAATTGGGCATTGTTGGCCCCATCAATGTTGATACAGGCTTATTAATAGCAGGTACAAAGTGTCCCTCAGCAGTGAACGTTTTTCCTTCTGGTAACTGACATAATTGATTGAAAAGTTGTCTCATTTGAAGATCTATTTTGAAACTATTTTTACGACGAATAATATCATCAGTGATCAGCGAATCAGTAATGTACCCCTCACGATCTAGGTTCATTGCAACTACAGCGTCGCCCTGATGAGTTTTACAATTATATAAATAGTGCTCAATCTTTAGCTCAAGAGGTGCATCATAAGGTGGTTCCCAGATGGTTTCTGCAAAATCATATCCTGTGCGCACTGATAAGATGTCACCAATATGCTGAATACTATTAGTATCAACAAGGTTAGTCATACCGCCGATAGACGTGTCAGATAATCTTTCCCATCGCGATTCTTTTATTGGAAATTGACAAACCATGCGGATATCTTCTGTTGTCATCAGCTTATTGTCTTGAGCTGGTGCATAACGAAGATAATTATTACCGTAATAGCGAGCTTTGGTTAGCCCTTCTTCATTCAATACATCCTTATATAAAAGCTGAGCTTTGTTCTGCTTACAATCAACAGAATGCCAATGCCGAACCGTTTCTCCATTATTATCCGTTAATGACACCATGTAATTCACACGATCATGGATCCTAATTATAGATAATGGATTAATTTTACTATTTATCAATGAAGGCTTATTCGTTGCATAGACAAAAGAAAATAACAAATAAGGTAGAAATAAAAATAAAATAATAAAAAAACGTAAGCTATACATATATATTCCTTTACTGATTGATTGTTTTTTATAGTTAATATGGTAGAAAATCACTATATATTGTTAATACTAATTAGTTCTATTTATTAGAATAATTATTTAGTAGTCTCAGTAGAAATAAAGTATTTAAACTTTACGACTAATACAACGTGTAAAAGCTTCTTTTATTGAGGCACCTAAAACCTCGTCACTGCAATTGCTTTTTAATGTAATAATTGCATTGTTAGGTATACTTTTACCAATCCAATGATCCAATCGTAAGTGATCATAAGGAATAATAGATATAATACCATCAGTCACATTCACATTACATAAGTTCATGTTTTTGAATAGTGTCGTTTTATTTTTATAATCACATTCTTTAATTATTTTTTTTATCCATTCAGAATATAATCCATCGTTATTACGCATTTCATGATATTCAGATGAATTAGCATCTAATATTTCGCTTTGGATTAATGCATTTCTTGTAAAGAAACCCAAATCTGCATCAAATGGATCTTTGGATAAAACCTTATAACCTTTTTTAAAATCCATCAAATAAATACCGCTTTTTGAAAGAGTTATTATAATATAATAATCATTATTAAAATAGATACTTGCTCTTAAGTTATTTTTTTTGATATAGACACTATTTACTCCTCAACTATTGTAATATTAACCTTAATATTTTTTGAAGATGCATTTTTAATAAAATTATTAATAGCATCTCATTGTTGTTTGGTTGTTCTTGCAGGAACACCTAATTCTAGAGTTTTTGATTTAACATCACTTGGTAAAATCTCAGCGCTTCTCTTTCTTTCTCCAGAATATTTATCCATTTAAGTGTTTTTAAATAAGAACTACCACCTAATTATTATTTTTAAAATAATATTAAGCAATGGTTTTGGCTTGATTAATATTTCTATTAAAAATGAGTAGCTAGTTTATTTACTCTGAATACATACGAGTAAAATAATCGCTAATTTTATTGTTATCGAGCAATCTATCTTTGGTAAAATCAATACTATCAGAAACTACAATATATTTTCTTAACTCTTCAGGAATATCTTTTATCGTTGCATAAATAGTTGGAACAATAAAACGAAAATAGTCAGCTATTTTCGTTTTACCTTCATAGCCTACTGGATAATTTTCATATAGTTCATTAAGAGCTTCAAAAAGAAACATTCCAATCTTTTTAATTCAAAATCAAATTATTTAATTATTTAATTATTTAATTATTTAATTATTTAATTATTTAATTATTTATTTTAGTATCCATTACCTAAAATTTACATATATATTACATTTCAATTATACAGGATTCTCACTTTCGTTAAGTTAAAATTTCTTAGTAGTACACCGACTAAATGCAAGACGAATACCCGAACCTATCTCATCAAATGAGCTATCTAACGATAAAATAACCTTATGAGATGCCCCAATTCCTTCCCACCCTTCAAGACTTGAATGGTAAGAAGGTGAAATTAATATTTTGTTATTAGAAAGATAAATAGAACAGTTTAGCATATTAGCTAAAAGTTGGCGTTTTGAGCGATAATCATATTTATACCGTAATAATTCTAACCATGAATTCCAGTTTTTTTTATATTTTCCTTTTTAAAGAGTTTGTCATATTCCTCATCTTTGAGCTGAGTTCGACTATTTTCTAAAACTTTAATTAAACTTTCACCAAGCTCCTTATTTGAACACGTTAAAGAAAGTATAATTGATGAAAAATTCGGATCGATTGTCATTAGCCCATAACCAGATTCAGTATTTAAGCAAAAAAATTTATCTGTCATTACTATCAAAGCACAATACTCATTATCGTTAATAAACGTCATCATTTTACCTGCGTTATCTTTACTTCAATATTCATACTTTTACCATAAGCTACCGCACGGTTAATTTCAATCCATTGAGCCTTTGTTGTCGATTGTAGTACAGCAAGCCAAATTTCTCGTTTTGCTATCATTTCTGAATGTAAATTGACTCCTGACAATCTATAACCTTCAAATTTTGCAACATCATCTATATTACCTTTAATTGTATTATAAATTTGTTTTGGTCGATTAAGTTTACTCATCGTTTGAGTATCTAGGCTTTTTGCACTTATTGCTACTTTATCTCATCATCAGAATACCCCTTTATTTTATGGATATTGATAAGAAGTTCTGGATAGATAGAATGTAAACTATTTATTAATTGAACATTTTTCATAAATAAACTCATATGATAAAAAATCACCTTACACATCATTAGAATAAGGTAATTTTATTTAAAACCCATTTAAACTATATAATTTTACATCATTAAATTTCAATCATCTCACCAATAAAATAATATTTTAAAATATTATTTATATTATTTCTTGTTGACTTATCTATTAAATACATTAGATAATCATTAAAATTCCAATGAGTATTTTTATCACTTCTTCATTTTCATCATACTGATAAACTTTATTTGGATTATCTGAATAAGTTAATAAAAATAGATGTTGCGTTTCTGACTCTATCGAAAAAAAGAAAGGTTTTTGATCTAATAAATCGTGTTTTTGTATGCCACAAAGCTCAGAACAACTACCTATTTGAAACTGCACATGATCTCTAACAGAGAAACTATTACGGTAAAATAACAACGAGGAATCACCAAAGAAACCACCACTGCAACGCCCCATACAACTTAGAAAATCATATAATTGCTCTGTTACATTAATACGATATAAACGTTCAATTTTTTTATCTCATCATCAGAATATCCCTTTATTTTATGAATATTGATAGGAAGCTCTGAATAGATAGAATGTAAATTATTTATTAATTGATTATTATTCATGGATAAATTCATATAATAAAAAATCACCTTACCCATAATTAACATAAGGTGATTTTACTTAGTATCCATTTAAATTTTACGACTAATACAACGCGTAAAAGCTTCTTTTATTGAGGCACCTAAAACCTCGTCACTACAATTGGTTTTCAATGTAATAATTGCACTGTCGGGTATTCCCTCACCTATCCAATGATCCATACATAAATGATTTTTGTATTTTACAATTTTATTTATAAACTAAAGTGATTTAATCTATTTTTTGATAGCAATATTTTAATTTTTATCTTATCTTCAGGATGAATTAACAAATACTTTTCACAAGATAATCTAATATATTGATAACAAGTATCTTCGCTTACAATAACAATATCTTTATCTGTTAGAGGATATCCTACTCCAAATTCAACACCTAAAAAATGATCAGATGCATCAGCGCTATTCATATCTGGGAAAAAACAATATATTCCATCAAGGACAAAAGACTCTTTTTGAACAATATTAGAAACAGCTTCTAAAAAACAACCTTCATTATATATAAGATCAAAATAACTTTTTATAGTCCAACTAGGCTCACTTTTTTCATAGGGTAATTCAAATAGAAATTTCATTAATAATGCTCCTACTTAGGATGGAAGTTAGTAATTATCTTTGTTTCTTTATCTAAATATACTCTAAAAGTAATGCCTTCTGATATTGCATCATAAGATTGCAAATTTTTATCTAACGCATTCTTATATCCATTTGCAGCTGCTTTTTGACCTAATTCAAGTATTTTTTGGTCTGAAAAAACTTTGGGATCATAAATTGTTTTTTTAAAAGGTTGAGCGCCATTACCTTTATAATGAGTTATTTCTCCGGTTTGGGGATGCTTCGCAGGTATTTTATATTCAATATACGTTATCCCTCGCACATTTGTTGGGAGCTCTTTTATAATTTTCAAATCTTTATCCTTTACAACATTATAAAATACATTAGCATTATGACCACCTGAAATTCCCATTTTCTGAGTAAATTTATCTACTGTAGCTAAATGTTTTGGTAATTCAATTTGGAAACTTATTCCATCAGGAAATGAAACTCTTGTTGTTTTTCCTATTATTTTAGCTGATGTCTTAGCTATAAGCTGAGAACTTCCTTTCGCAACTCCAACACCACCAGAAAATAAGCCTACGAGATCAAAAATGAGTTTTCCACTTTCAACACCCGCATTAAATGAACCAGATACACCTGCTCTTTGATATTCTGCTTCTAGCTTTTCAATACGATCGATATAAGATTGTTTAACCGCTTGAGTTAATGTATCCAAAGCATTATCACTTTGAATAACCGCTTTGATAGCTTGGTATGTTTCTAATGGATTTGTAGCAAGAGAAGCGAGCCCTTCAATCGTTTCATACAATCCTGTTGGTATACCTGCTACAAGGCCTGCATTAAACCCTGTATCTTGTCCTATATCTGCTGATAGCCATTTAAGATAAATTGCTGTCTTTTTAAAATAATTAGTTTCAGCAGATAATTCTTTCTCCATTAATTTTTGCTGATGATGAGAGAGATAATTGTAACGGAAACTATTTTCAGCCCCTCTAGCGCCACTATATACACCACCTGGCTCACCAGTAAAAATTCCACCTGCAATGCCACCAAATAATCTAACAAATTGAGCTTGTGATTCTGATTTTTTCTGCCACTCCTCAGCCTTAATAGTATTATCACCCAACGAAATAGCCGCAATTTCAGCAGCTAAACTGCCAACAATTGCACCTTTAACATTTCCTCCACTAATTTGGGCAGATAAACCAGATAATGTTGCATGACTTAACACCTTTCCTGCATGCCCTAATACCGCACCGTTATCACCAATTAGGTTGGCACCTTCTGCATGGAATTGACTACCAATATTGCTTAATAGCGCGGTTTTAAAATTATCAATAAAACTACCGCCTTGAATGGCAGTACCCAGTGTTGAGCTAACAACTGAATGCGAGGCGACACGCTGTGCAACTTGATTCCATGTTGCGTTATCAGTAAGCAGTAACTTACCTGTTGAAGGTAAGGTTCCTCCTTGGATTGCCTGATCCCACCCCATAAATAGGTCAAGACCTTGCAATGCCCCTGCCACCACCATGCTTGTAACAATAGATTTAGCGGTATCACTACGGCCGAGGGATTCAATAGTTTTATAAATACTGCCTTTGTTCTCAGCTAAAGAGACTGCAGCTTGAGATACTAAAGAGGCAAAACCCGCTTGTGCCGCAACCGATGCCGTTGAAGCCACACTGGCTGATGCACCTGCCGCAATGGTGGCTTCACTTGCCATTCCACCAATGGTTGCCGCCGTTGCAGTACCGTAAGTTGCAACCCCTACTGCGATGGCAATAACGGCACCGACAACAGGATTTAATTGCTGAGTTTTATCATCCCAATTGGAATAAGTGTCTTTAACTAAATTCCAATTAATATTTTCTTGACGTTGGAGATCTTTAAGCCAAGCATATTCTGGTGTATTACTTAAAACAGTTAATGCTTGTTCTAATGATTGCTCTTTTTGGGCTTTAATATCTGCAGTTATGCCTTTTGGGGCATCAATAGTAAGCTTTCCGCCAATATAAAGTTCAGGTAATACCCATGTTCCTTTGGTATATCCCTGATCACGCTGAGTAATATAAATATCTTTTGAATTGGTAATAACTTGTTTAAAGGCAGTGTTTTTTACTGCTTTAAAATTAACTTTTCCTGTTTTACTTGTTAGCTTGGCATTTTTTGCTGTATCAATTTTAGTAGCTTCTAAAGTGATATCATCTTTAGCAAATAAATTAATATTGCTATTTGCAATAAACTCGGTGACTTTATTATTGGTGTTATAAAATGTTTTCGTATATTTCTTTTTAGTAATACACAAAGTCCACCTATTACATTTTTTCTTTTCTTCTTTGTAATAACTGATTTCTTCCATCGCTTTCACGTAAAGGAACCCACCTTTAGCCGCGATATCAATCTCTTTATTGGCAGTTAATTTTGATGCCTGAAATAAAATACTGCCTTCAGATAATAATGTTAAATTATTACTACTATTAATTTCAGTACTAATTTGTTTACGAAGATCTTCTAACTCAGAACCCGATTCTTTACGAAAATGTGTTCTTACTGCTCCCAATTGAATATTGCCACCATTGGATATCGTAATGTCACCCTCTGATTTAAGTGAACCGCCTTCTGTGATTAAAGTGCCTGATGACGTAATAGAAATACATTTATTGCCGGTTATCGTTGCTGTGGCATACTGAATATCTTGAGCATCTTCATGGGGATCTTTAATAGCAGAATAAGCGTTTGCACCCAGCTTTATATTCCTACCTGCTAATACAATGACTTTATCTTTTGAATTTAATACTGTTGAACTTAAATCAATATCACGAGCGGCATTTAAAATAAGGTTATTATCTGAAAATAACTTAGATTGTAATTGAGGATAATGAATATCACTAAAGAAAGGATCGGCTTCTTTTATTGATTTAGAGGAAAGAAAAATATCCTGTCCGGCATTAAAGGTTATGGCTTTATCACTATGATATTTTATTCCTTGACTAATAATATCTTTACCAGCTGTGAATGTAATATCACCTCGTGCTTTCCAGCTTTCCGTTTTTGATAATGCAGTTTCTTGAGTATATAAATGGAAATACGGTAATATCTTAAAAAGTGCTGATTCATTTCTCTGAATTTTTATATTACCAGATGAAATTAAATTGAAAGAATTAGAATTATTAACTTCAATATTATTAAAAGTAATATCCCCTCCTGACTGAAATAAGATAGAATTAGGAACATTAATAACAGGAGGAGTTAAAACATTATTTTGATTAAATGCAGAAATGGGGTTTAATGTATAATTAATATTTCCATTTTTTGCAAGAACAACACTATCTTTTGCAGTTAAATCTACTTGGTTAAGTTCTATATTTTTATTTGAAATTAAACTTAACGAATTTTTAGATGAGAGTTGTACATCATTTATTGTAATGTCATCATTAGAGATAATAGATAGATCATTATTTGATTTTATATTTGATGATATATTAATAGAATCAGAATTAATCAGTATATTACTAGCTAAAATATTATATCCCGAGTGTAATTTGTTTATTAGCCTTTTTATTTTAGAATATTTAAATGGTACTTTAGTTTCTATATTTATAGAGTTTTTAAAATCTAAAGTTAAATTTCCTTTCGCCATGATATGTTCATTATTATTTTCAAATTTAAAATCATAACTACAAATATCAGTGGAAACATATGGTATATATTCATATTCTTTTCTATATTTCGATTTTTCAACCTGATTATTGGGGATTTCAAAAAGTGGATTTATTTCCGGAAAAACGCCTCTATTTTTATATATCACCCATTTATCTAATTGCCCTATTGAATAATCTAAAAAATAAGCATCTCTCCCAGTTAAAATTGAATTATTATTTGCAAAAATATATGATTGATGATTTGAGATACTATTGGATTGAATATATAAATTATTACCAGAGATAATTTTAGAAGCAATATAACTTGAAATTAAATCTATTTTTTTCCTCTCACTATTTATACCATAATCATCATTTAAATTTGCCATACCAAACCATTTCTTGTTTCTTTCATCTATTAACTCGGGTATGTAAGCAATAATATATGCTTCATAATTACCCTGAAAAAAACCGCTACTAGGATAAGGTGGAATAAATTGATTTCTAACACTGTAAAATTTTTTAGAATCAGGCTCTTGTTTTATCTCTTTAAATAAAGGTGTAATAGATTCATTAACCAACTTCTTTGTTCTAATAATCAAATCACCCTTTTCTGTTTTTATCGTGGCGGATTGATTTTCAATTAAACTACTGGGATCACCCTGTGCATTTTTTTGTATCCATAAATTATCTTTTGCTTGAATAAGTGCTTTTTCGCCTTTATTAGTGAGTTTATCTGCAAATAAACGCATATCTTTTTCTGAGATAATTTCACT
Organism: Proteus genomosp. 6; assembly: GCF_040139785.1. Taxonomy (NCBI): domain Bacteria; kingdom Pseudomonadati; phylum Pseudomonadota; class Gammaproteobacteria; order Enterobacterales; family Morganellaceae; genus Proteus; species Proteus genomosp. 6. The sequence goes on from NZ_JBEEVJ010000006.1 coordinate 255,254, forward strand.
ATGATTAGTTAGCGCATGAGTTGCTAAAGTTATATCCCTTTTTGCTTTTAACTTTGCATTACTGTTAATTTGTAGTTCTTTACTGCTAACATTAATATCTTGTTCAGATTGAATATTGCCATTAAAGGTAATTTTTCCATCAACAGTTAAATTCATACTGTTTTGAGTTGTCTGAATATCACTTAAATTAACACCAACGCCCTTTTCTGTGCTGACTAGGCGTATTTGATTGGCATACATTCCCCCCAGTGCTTTTGTATCAATAGATATTGTTGGTTTTATACTTTCTCCATTAAGGCTATTTACCGTTCCTTTTTCAAAATCAATACGGTTATTTCCTTGCATTAAAGAAAGATTTTTAGCGTTTATTTTTCCATTTAATTCAATACTACGACTAATAATATCAGCATAATTTTGCAGCTCGGTATTCATACCATGTTTACCAATAACAACACTGCCTTTTTTTACTTCTATTGCTGAATAGGCACCTTGAGGGCTAAATTGAGGTTTTCCTGTCGTAAGCGTAATTGCAGGGGTATTAATAAACGAACAACCATCACACGTAATACCATTCGGATTTGCAATAACCACTTTCGCCTGTTCACCTGCAACTTCTAATTTACCTAATAACTGTGAATATCCATTTCCTACTACTTCATTAATAATTAAATGCGCTGCATTACTTTTTAAATTAGCATTGGGATTTACTTGTTTAGCTAATTGTGTATTAACAGGAATTGTTGCATTATTAAGTACAACACCTTGTTTACCAACATTAAAAGAATGAAATTGATTATGAGAAACACCAATATCATTAGGTGTTGCAATATTAATAATAGGAACTGTATTTTGCTGACTTATTTTTATTATTTTATCGGATGGAGTAATTATAGAACTCCAAGCGGGATGTAATGGGTAAATAGCGGTTAAATAAATAATGCTATAACTAATTAAACACTGTTTTTGAGAGATATCCTTTTCGTCCATAAAAACTCCAAATTTTAAATAGCCAAAGAAATAGACCAAAATAATGACCAGTGTTCTGGTTTTAGTGATTTTGGGTAAATTAACGGTTTATTCATTAATATCTGAGAAAAGAAAATGGAATGATAAAAAGAAACACCTATTGCGCTTCCTATTATTTTATTCTTCTTTGTTTCATATTTATCTGAATAAGCAACACCATAATCAAGTGCAAAAATAAAATTAACATCACCTAAAAAATAATTTATCTGTGGTGTGTTTATTTCATTACGCCAATAAAAACCATTATTTGCATTCAGGTTTGTTTCTTTATATCCACGGACTGCTTTTATTCCATCAATTGTTACTCGTTCTATACTATAAAGATTATCTGGCGTATATTGCCCATAAAATGACGTAATATAAGAAAATTTGTTAAGAAATAAATGTTGATAGCTTAAATTTATGCTTAGTTTTCGGTAATGACTACGAGGTGAGTTTTCAGCAATATAATCAGGTGATGCACCAAAAAAAGAAAGCCCCATTTCTACCATTGGATTAATCGTTAAATATCCTCGTTTGAGAGTTAAACTATATTGAGGACTAAATGATAAAGAGGTTAATGTGGGGCTATTTATTTGTAGTTTCTGTTGTGCTAATTGTGTCCTTACTTTTTTATTTTTCAGCGAACTCTTTAATATTATTCGCTGCTTATTATCACGATAGACTAAACGACTAATATCAAATTGCTGATCTCTATTTTTGTTTTTATAAGCGTGTTGAACATTATGACTGAGGAAAGGATAAGAGGATTGACTATGAGATAATTGATACTGATAAAACCAGTACCCATAAGGAATATTTACACTTGCAGAATAAGAGCGAGAATAGTGCGAACGAGATAAATCTGTATTTGTACTCAGTGAGAAACTCCATTGTTCGCCTAATCCAAATAACGAATCTATTGTTGTGGTATTGGCTAATAGAGTTTTACCTGTTGTTTTAGTACCTGAATTATCAAAGGTTAATTGATTTTTAAAAGGCAATTTTTTGTTGTTTTGAACAATAAAAATAGAAGAATCTCCCACACTATCGCTAGGTTTAATATCCAATGTATATTGTGCCGTTGTTAATCGATTAAGCTGTTCAAGCCCATGCTCTAAATCACGTAAATTAAGTCTTTTTTCTTTGTACGATGGAAAGATAATATTGACTAATCGAGAAGAAATATTATCAATAAAAATATCTTTTATTTTTCCCTCTATCACTTTAATTGTAAGTTTACTATTAGTGAGATCTTGATGAGAAATAAATGCTTGTGAAGTGATATAACCTTTTTTAATATATTCATTTGTTATAACACTAACAATACTCTGTATATCATTTACTGTTAAACATCGATGTAGATATTTTGATGTTAGTTTATTCTGCTTTTTGCCACTTAATAACTCAGCATTTTCTATTTTTATTTCATTAATCAAAAAACAATTATTTTTATCAACACCATTATTATTAATATTGGGAAAACTCATTTTACTTACTAATATTAGCAATAGAAATAATAATAGTTTAATCTTTTTATTTTTAAACTTATGCATATAAAAATCATCCTTGAGTTATTTTTTATATGATTGCATAAAATTTCTGACTAAATAGTTATCATTTTTTAAAAGACACTTAAGCTTTTTTTGCCTAAGAATAATTCAGCAAATATTGACAATTATTAGTTAACCCGATATTGGTAAGTACTCTACTTGCTCTAAAAAGCGACGGATAAAAATAATGAAATACTTGCAACTCAAAAAAACACAATTTCGATTAAGCGATACACTCTGTTTGCAAATTAATGATTTAACAATTAATGAAGGTGATAGTTGGGCATTTGTAGGCAGTAATGGAAGTGGGAAAAGCGCATTAGCAAACGCATTATGTCAAGAAAGTGTCTTGCTATCAGGTGAGTTCATTAATACCTTTACTCGTCCGATAAGCCTCTCTTTTGAAAAATTACAAAAAATAATCGAAGAAGAGTGGCGTCGCAATAACACAGATTTACTTAGTGAAGGTGAAGACGACACAGGTTTAACGGTTGCTCAAGTTATCCAAATGCAGGTAAAAGATAATGATAAGTGTCTTTTATTAGCAAAACAATTTGGTGTTGAATACTTATTATCAAGACGTTTTAAATATCTTTCTACTGGTGAATCTCGCAAAATACTGCTTATTCAACTGTTAATGAATGAACCTGATCTATTAATCTTAGATGAGCCTTTTGATGGTCTAGATATTGATTCTCGTCGTGCACTAAATGAATTACTCATACTATTACATCAACAAAATCTGACGATTGTACTTATTTTAAATCGTTTTAATGATATTCCTGATTTTATTCAACATGCAGGTTTACTTATTCATTGCGAATTAGTGGCTAAAGGTGAAAAGGAGTCGATTTTATCTGATTCAGTGATCGCACAATTATCTCACAGTGAAACACTTAAAAGCTTCGCATTACCTGAACAAGACTCGCCAGATGCAATCCCACAATTATCTCCCACACTTTCCCCAATCATTTTAAAAAATGGTGTAGTGAGTTATAACAACAAACCTGTACTTTATCATTTAACTTGGGAAGTAAAACCGCAACAACATTGGCAAATCTTAGGTCCTAATGGCGCAGGAAAATCGACATTACTAAGTTTGATTACAGGCGATCACCCTCAAGGTTACAGTAATGACTTAACGTTATTTGGCCGTAAAAGAGGAAGTGGTGAAACAGTATGGGAAATTAAACGCCATATCGGTTATGTCAGTAATGCCTTACACCAGAGCTATCGTGTCTCTTCAAGTGTAAAAAATGTCATTATTTCAGGTTTTCATGACTCCATTGGTATTTATCAGGCTATGACAGATAAACAGCTTAAACTCGCTGATGAATGGTTAGCATTGATTGGTTTAACAGCCCATGCCAATAATCCATTTCATTCCTTATCTTGGGGACAACAACGTTTAGTGTTAATTGTTAGAGCGTTAGTTAAGCACCCTACTTTGCTTATTCTAGATGAACCACTGCAAGGATTAGACACAACGAATCGACTCTTAGTACAGCGTTTTATTGATATCATGATAAGCCATAGTAATACACAGCTTTTATTTGTGAGTCACCATCAGGAAGACGCACCATTATGTATTACTCATCGATTGACTTTTATTAAAGACGGTGAAATTTATCGCTATCAGCAAGAAATTTGTTAAAGATGGATTTTTACTGTCATAATCAGGGCAATGATTTTAGAAATTAACGCTAAAATTAGGTCTGAATTTTTTATTTAAATCGACATTTTTTGCATATTATTTGAACAATAATAAATAAAAAATGTGTCGGTTTTATGGACGCAATCTTCGTCTATTTTTTATACAAAACGGATATTTTGTTTTTTTACGCCGATCCCGCTAGATTAATAGCTTGAACGATTAAGCAAAAGGTGTGACAACTGTGCAATAATTCATCGAACAAACGACATTTTTGACTTAATCCCCCTTGTTTTGTCACTTATGTTTGGCGTTCTTGTCGATGATCCATATAATGATTGAAGTGCTAATTTTAAACTTATATTAAGAAAGTAATTATAGGAGTCTAAACTATGGCAGTAACTAAGCTTGTGCTAGTTCGACACGGTGAAAGTGTATGGAACAAAGAAAACCGTTTTACAGGCTGGACTGACGTTGAGTTGTCCGAAAAAGGCCGTAATGAAGCGCAAGAAGCAGGTAAACTGCTGAAAGCTGAAGGTTTTGCTTTTGACTATGCATATACTTCTGTTCTGAAACGCGCAATTCACACCCTGTGGAACATTCTTGATCAAGTTGATCAACAATGGCTGCCAGTTGAAAAAAGCTGGAAATTAAACGAACGTCATTACGGCGCTCTGCAAGGCTTAAACAAAGCTGAAACCGCTGAAAAATACGGTGACGAGCAAGTTAAACAATGGCGTCGTGGTTTTGCTATCACTCCACCAGAATTAACTAAAGATGATGAACGTTTCCCAGGTAAAGATCCACGTTATGCATCTTTAACTGCGGCAGAACTGCCATTAACTGAAAGCCTAGCATTAACTATCGACCGTGTAACACCATACTGGGAAGAAGTTATCAAACCGCGTGTTGCTTCTGGTGAGAAAGTTATCATCGCAGCTCACGGTAACTCACTGCGTGCTCTGGTTAAATACCTAGACAACATGAGCGAAGATGAAATTCTTGAGCTGAATATCCCAACAGCTGTACCTTTAGTTTACGAATTTGATGAAAACATGAAACCAATCAAACGTTACTACTTAGGTAATGCTGACGAAATCGCAGCAAAAGCAGCCGCTGTTGCTAACCAAGGTAAAGCAAAATAATTTTATTTTGAGTTACATAAAAAAATGCCACGTAAAAGTGGCATTTTTTATACTCTAAATTTAATTATTACGCTTTATTACGACGAGCCACAACCGCATCTGCTAATTGGCGTAATAGCGTTTCGGTGTCATCCCAACCAATACATGCATCCGTGATGCTTTTGCCATAAACTAAAGGCTCACCGCTTTCTAATGATTGGCTACCTTCCACTAAATGACTTTCGATCATAACGCCAATTAATGCTTTTTCACCCGCGCTAATTTGTTGGCAAATATCAGCACCAACTTCCATTTGTTTCTCAAATTTCTTGCAACTATTTGCGTGACTGAAATCTACCATGACGTTTTGTGGTAAACCGGCTTTTTTAAGCCCTTCTTTTACAGCGGCAACATGTTCAGCACTGTAATTCGGCTCTTTGCCACCACGTAAAATAATATGGCAATCACCATTACCTGCTGTGCGCACAATGGCAGAATGTCCCCATTTGGTTACAGAAAGAAAACAGTGTGGCGATCCCGCAGCATTAATCGCATCAATCGCCACTTTAATGGTGCCATCTGTACCATTTTTAAAACCAACAGGGCAAGATAAGCCAGATGAAAGCTCACGATGAACTTGTGATTCAGTAGTACGAGCGCCAATTGCGCCCCAACTCATTAAATCAGCAACGTATTGCGGCGTTATCATATCTAAGAACTCGCCAGCCGTTGGCAAGCCACTATCATTAATCGTTAATAAAAGATTACGAGCAATGCGTAAGCCTTCATTAATATCAAAAGTATGATCCATATGAGGATCATTAATTAAGCCTTTCCAACCTACAGTTGTGCGCGGTTTTTCAAAATAAACACGCATTACAATTTCAAGTTTGTCTTTAAGCTCTTCTCTAATAAGACTTAAACGTTGTGCATACTCCAGCGCAGCTTTCGGATCATGAATAGAACAAGGTCCAATTACTACTAATAGACGATCATCTTTTCCAGCTAGGATTTGATGAATAGCTTCACGGGCATGACGAACTGTAAAAGCCGCATTATCAGTCGCTGGAAACTTTTCCAATAAAGCCACTGGCGGTAAGAGTTCATTAATTTGTGTTATTTTAAGGTCATCATTTTGATAATTCATTCCCGTGTATCCACTCTATGTTATCTAGTCAATGTTATTATTGCTTTTCCAATCTAACCATTCGTTTTCTATCTGTAAACACCCTTTCAATCTAAAGCACCTATAGTCACCTTTCTAAAAATTTCAACATAAAGGGAAATAGCGCATTTAAGCAAAATAATGATTCAAAATTGCGTTAATAATAAGAATAAAAACAATGAATAGTAAGGCTGGAGAGAAAGATAACTCTACCAGCCTTTTTTATTAGGAGAGATAATTATTTCTGCTAGAGCGTTTTGCTGTTTTGATCCACAAGCGAGAACCATTAATCGCGATAGCCAGTAAGATGATATATTCAACAGACATTGCATAAACACCTTGTTTGTAGAATATAACAATACTAATCACGTTAATAACAGACCAAACTAGCCAATTTTCAACTAGTTTTCGTGTCATTAAGATCATCGCGACAATAGAAAGCACTGTCATTGCTGAGTCCCAGAATGGGTATGCATCAGGTTCAAGAACTGGCGTAGCTAAATTTGCACCAAAGACATTTAATATATCAACAGCAACAACGGCTAAATAGCCAAATACAGTATCAATATTGAAAGTAAGAGCGGCAATGGCAGCTATTGAAACAACAATTAAAAAGAGACGATGACTTGATTTTAACCAACGTATTCTTAACTCCGCTTGCTCAAAGTCATTCACTCTGCTCCATGCATACCATCCATAAATATTGGCTGCGAAGAAGAAAATTTGAAGTAATAAGCTTGCATACAGCTGAATTTGGAAAAATATAATGGCAAATAAGGTGACATTAATCAGTCCAAATAAATAGTTAATAATTTTTTCCTGACTGGCAAGCCAAATACACAATAGTCCAGCAATAGTACCGACAGCTTCAATCCATGAAAGTGGATATCCTCCCTCTCCTAACGGAATATTGACTAAAAGATTATTAATACTAAACCAACTCATGACATCCATTTTACAACCCCGACTTAATCATAGAAAAAAACAAAGAAAATATGGGTTATTGCGACATCTTTGCAAAGTAGTAAAGATATATTATAAATTCATATTTATAATAGTACTGTGTTTTTGATACTAAATATTATGTTGCTAGTTAATAAAAATAACAAATAAATGTTTTATATACTAAACAAATTATTCTGATTCACTTTTTAAACAATAAAAACGACAAATAACTTTATACGTCTTACTTACTAGAGAGAAATATGGAGCCAACAACACGTTTAATCGATCACATACTATCTTTTGCCCTCCTTGATCCTAGAATTGAAGCTGTAGTACTAACAGGATCATTAGGCCGCAATAAAAAGATAGACAGTTATTCTGATATTGATATAGAGCTTATCGGTCATGGTGCGACTGAACTCGCAAAAAACCGACATTGGTTATCACAATTTGGTGATGACCTTGTTAACTTACAATTAGAGTGTGAAGATCCTAAAGGTAAGCTTTGGCCTATTTATTTACATGTTTTAGCTCAAGGTCGCAAAATGGATATCATGATGGCAGAGCCTGAACGTATTTTTAACATGAAAAGTGAAGGGCTCAGCCCAGTTTACCAGCGTGGATATCAAATCCTACTTGATAAAACAGGTTTATGTGACGGGCTTCCTGAAATTAGCGTTATAACGCCTCCTATGCTTTCAAAAGAGGAAGCTTACAGTAATGCTCAAGAATTCTGGTTTGAAGCCACACAAGTCGCTGTAGCCATTCTACGCCATGAGTTTTGGTTTGCTAATTATCGCATGAATGATATGCGTGAATGGTTGATAGCCTTACTTGAACAAGTTGCATTACAAACATCAACACAAGATGTGTGGTATCAAGGAAAAAACCTAAAAGAGTGGCTACCTAAGTTTTATTCATTACGTTCATTAGAAAGTACACTTGCAATGAGTACCCCTTATGAAGCCGCTGCCGCCCTTTCTGTGATGATGGCATTTTTTCTTGATGCTTCAAAACAGCTAAATCACCCAATTGATACTGCGATAAAAACGCAAGAACTTGTCAGTAATTGGCTAATTGACAATGAATTTTTGACTGAAAATGAATACACTCGGATTACATCATCGATTGTTTGTCATTACTGATTTCAATGTGATTGTTAATTAAAGCGAGGTAGTTTTTTCAATTTTGAGAAAACTATCTTCATTGTTTAATAAAACAATGCACTGCATTATCAAAAAATAGAAAAATAGCTAAGAGTTTGTTTACTGTTCTGTTTAGGGAATGATAGATATACGGAGAAGGGATTGAAATGGTGGGTCGTGGGCGATTCGAACGCCCGACCAATTGATTAAAAGTCAACTGCTCTACCGACTGAGCTAACGACCCATTT
>NZ_JBEEVJ010000007.1:0-253158 GCF_040139785.1 Proteus genomosp. 6
TGTTTTACCGTGGTCAACGTGGCCGATAGTACCAACGTTAACGTGCGGTTTTGAACGTTCAAATTTTTCTTTAGACACGACTATATTCCTTAATATCGCTCCCTCAATATAGAGGGAGCGTAAACTAAATTGAACTCGAAAGGATCTTATTTCGCTTTACGAGCTTCGATAATAGCCTGAGCGACGTTGCTAGGCGCTTCGTTGTACTTCAAGAACTCCATAGAGTAAGAAGCACGACCCTGAGTTTGTGAACGCAGGTCAGTTGCATAACCGAACATCTCAGCCAGTGGTACTTGAGCACGGATGATCTTACCGGTAGGCAGATCGTCCATACCTTCAACCATACCACGACGACGGTTTAAGTCACCGATAACGTCGCCCATGTAATCTTCTGGCGTTTCAATCTCAACTTTCATGACTGGCTCAAGCAGAATTGGCTTAGCTTTCATGAAGCCGTCTTTAAATGCCATTGATGCGGCAATTTTAAACGCGATTTCTGAGGAGTCAACATCATGGTAAGAACCATAATGTAAACGAGCCTGAATATCCACAACAGGGTAACCTGCTAATGGACCAGATTTCAGCTGTTCTTGAATACCTTTATCAACAGCTGGGATGAATTCTTTAGGAATTACACCACCAACGATATCGTTGATAAATACGTAGTTCTCTTCACCACCTGCTGGTAATGGAGACAGGTCGATAACAACATGACCATACTGACCACGACCACCAGATTGTTTCGCGTGCTTACCTTCGATATCAGTTACTGTATCACGAATAGTTTCACGGTAAGCAACCTGTGGTTTACCTACGTTCGCTTCAACTTTAAATTCACGACGCATACGGTCAACTAACACGTCTAAGTGCAGTTCACCCATACCAGCAATGATAGTTTGACCAGTTTCTTCGTCGCTTGATACGCGGAAAGATGGATCTTCTTGAGCCAGACGGTTCAGAGCGATACCCATTTTTTCTTGGTCAACTTTAGTCTTAGGTTCGATAGCAACAGAGATCACTGGCTCTGGGAATTCCATACGTTCTAAGATGATTGGTGCATCAATCGCACACAGAGTATCACCAGTAGTTACGTCTTTCAGACCGATAGCAGCAGCGATGTCGCCCGCACGAACTTCTTTAATTTCTTCACGCTTATTAGCATGCATCTGAACAATACGGCCAAAACGTTCTTTTTTGTCTTTAACCGGGTTCAGAACTGTGTCACCTGAGTTAATCACACCAGAGTACACACGGAAGAATGTTAAGTTACCAACAAATGGGTCAGTTGCGATTTTGAATGCCAGAGATGAGAATGGCTCTTCGTCGCTTGAATGACGTTCTGCTGGAGTATCTTTACCGTCTGGTAAGATACCCTTGATTGCAGGTACATCTGTTGGTGCTGGCAGGTATTCAATTACCGCATCCAGCATTGCCTGAACACCTTTGTTCTTAAATGCAGAACCACAGGTAACCAGGATAATTTCGTTATCTAGAACGCGTTTACGCAGAGCAGCTTTAATTTCTGCTTCTGTCAGTTCTTCACCGCCCAGATATTTGTCCATCAGTTCTTCTGATGCTTCAGCAGCAGATTCAACCAGGTTGTTGTGCCATTCTTCAGCTAAATCTTGCAGATTTGCAGGAATGTCTTCGTATTCGAAAGTAACACCTTGGTCTTCTTCATTCCAACGGATTGCTTTCATTTTAATTAAGTCAACAACACCGGTGAAATCTTCTTCAGCGCCTACTGGGATTTGCAGTGGAACTGGGTTTGCTGCCAGACGTGTTTTGATTTGTTCAACAACACGCAGGAAGTTTGCACCCATACGGTCCATTTTGTTAACGAACGCGATACGTGGTACATGATATTTGTTAGCCTGGCGCCATACTGTTTCTGACTGAGGCTGAACACCACCAACTGCACAGTAAACCATAACCGCGCCATCAAGAACACGCATAGAACGTTCTACTTCGATTGTGAAGTCAACGTGACCTGGGGTGTCGATGATGTTTACACGGTGAGGCTCGAACTGTTTAGCCATACCAGACCAGAATGCAGTAGTTGCTGCGGATGTGATAGTAATACCACGTTCCTGCTCCTGCTCCATCCAGTCCATTGTTGCTGAACCTTCGTGAGTTTCACCAATTTTATGGTTTACACCGGTATAAAACAGAATACGTTCACTTGTAGTGGTTTTACCGGCATCGATGTGCGCACTGATACCGATATTACGGTAGCGTGCTATGGGGGTTTGACGAGCCATTTTTTCCTCTCTCGTGGGCGTTCAATTCAGGTAAAGGACAGCAGAGCTGTCCTGAAAAGAGTTGCAATACTCCGTGGATTACCAACGGTAGTGTGCGAACGCCTTGTTTGCATCTGCCATACGGTGAACGTCTTCACGTTTCTTAACAGCAGCGCCTTTGTTTTCAGCCGCATCAGATAATTCATTTGCCAGGCGAAGAGCCATGGATTTATCACCGCGTTTACGAGCAGCTTCAACAATCCAACGCATTGCTAATGCATTACGACGAACTGGGCGTACTTCAACTGGAACTTGGTAAGTTGAACCACCAACACGGCGGGATTTAACTTCCACAGTAGGACGTACGTTATCTAATGCGATTTCGAACGCTTCCAGTTCAGTTTTGCCTGAACGCTGAGCCAGGGTCTCAAGCGCATTATATACGATAGATTCTGCAGTAGATTTTTTACCGTCTACCATCAGAATGTTTACAAATTTAGCCAGCAGTTCTGATCCGAACTTAGGATCTGGCAGAATTTTACGTTGACCAATTACACGACGACGTGGCATGGAAATACTCCGTTTAAAATTCAGGGTTGTCCAAAACTCAATGAGTTTATTTTGACATTATTTGTGAAAAAATGTTTGGCCTTACTTAACGGAGAACCATTAAGCCTTTGGCTTCTTCACACCGTACTTAGAACGAGCTTGTTTACGGTCTTTAACACCAGAACAGTCCAGCGCGCCGCGAACAGTGTGGTAACGCACACCTGGTAAGTCTTTAACACGACCACCACGGATTAAGATTACGGAGTGCTCCTGCAAGTTGTGGCCTTCACCACCGATGTAGGAAGAAACTTCGAAACCGTTAGTCAAACGCACACGGCATACTTTACGCAGTGCTGAGTTTGGTTTTTTTGGAGTGGTAGTATATACACGAGTACATACGCCACGTTTTTGCGGGCAAGCTTCCAGAGCTGGAACGTTGCTTTTAACAACTTTCGAGCTACGAGATTTGCGTACCAGCTGATTAATAGTTGCCATTTAAAAAAAGCTCCTGGTTTTTGCTTCGTAAACACGGATTTGAACTCTGTCTTGTCAACAAGACAAAACATGAGGACGCAGAATTTTATTGCTGACGGGCTCATGTGTCAAGAATTATACAGCAATTCTACGCTCCCCAATGAATTTGTTGGGGGTGTTTTACCGTTAAATCGACAAAATCACTATAATTGATGAGTTTAATATGATGAGATACTTGATCTTTTAAGCCTCTTGCCAAAACATCATCAATTAATGCGTAAACTGAAATTTGCTGTTGAAGACAATGTTTTAATAAGGGATTGTCTTCAAGGACTGCCAGTACACCATCTTGTATTAACAAAACATCATCTTCTTTTGTCAATAAAGATAAAAAAGCCTCTAAATCACTTTGATAAATAGAGACAGAATAAGTATACAACATAACCGTTCAACCTTCCTGACTAACTTCTGTATTAAAAGCGCAATACCACATCATATTCACTCAATTTTTGAGTAATATCTTGTTGGGATATCACCTGTGCATCCAACACAAAAGAAGTTTGAGAGGATAATCCACGATGAGCCATGTCTTTCTGTGATATATAGACGTTTGTCACATCATACAAGGGTAGCACTTTAAATGTTGCAGCATGATGACGTGACAAAATCCCTTCAGGCTGTTGATTTTCAACGAGTTGAAACACACCATCAGAGATAAAAAAAACACCAATATCTTCTGTTAATGCAGAGGTTGCGAGTAATGCATCTAAACCTTCTCGCCCTGCACTATTACCATGAGGTGCTTGAGTAAAAAGGAATGCGATCGAATTCATTTTCTTCATTAAAATTGCACCACTCGGGAACAGGTCAACATCGCTTGAGCCAGTGAACCCAAACCACTTAACTCAAATTCGGGCGCCATGTTATAGCTATCCATTTCCTGCTCTTTGGCCTGCTGCTCATCGATAATTCCTCTACGTAATGCGGCAGCAACACAAACATGCAAGGGGATTTGATGTTTTTTCGCCAAGGTAACCCACGCTTTAGGAAGATCAAATTCATCATTTGCAGGCGATACCAATTTATTGGCGTTCACAACACCTTCCCGATAGAAGAAGATTTGTGCAATCTGATGCCCTTTTTCAATAAGGGCATTGGCGAATAAATAGGCACTTGAAGCTTGTTCAGTTCCGTAATGAGGCCCTGTAACCACTAAACAATATGTCAAGGAACTCATAATGTTGCCTTATTCTCCATTTTTAAACTGGCGAATATAGAGATACACAGTATGTTTTGAGATATTTAAGCGGTCTGCAACCTGATTAATGGCATCTTTAATATCAAAAATACCTTTCTCATAAAGGCTTAACACGACTTGTTTATTCTTGGCATTATTCGCGACTTCACGATCATTATTTACTTCTTCAATCGTGAACTCTAATGTTTGAGCCACTAAATCATCAACAGATGAGGCAAAGTTAACATCCGATGCAACTTCATGTGTTTCTTCAGGAATAAAGGTTTTGATTATTTCAGAGAATGGAACATCAAGGTTCATATTAATACACAATAAACCAATGACACGACGTTCACGATTACGAATGGCAATCGTGATTGACTTCATCAATGCACCACTTTTTGCCCTAGTAAAATAAGCCTTTGAAAAACTTGAATCTTCATCTGTGATGTCATGTAACATTTGTAATGCCAAATCGGTAATTGGAGAACCAATCTTACGACCAGTATGTTCTCCATTCGCGATTTTAACCGCTGAACATTTCAAATCTTCCAGAGAGTGCAATACGATTTCGCAATGATTGCCGATGAGCATTGCCAAACCATCCACGGCAGCTTCATAGGACTTTAGTACTTCGTGATCAGTTTGAGTAAAAGGTCGGCTATCTAGTTTTTCAAACTCGCTGCTGTCACCATTAAATAACGGGCTAGACATTTGATTATATAATCCTTAAAGGCTTTAATTATGATAATGACTTGAGGTTCTATTTTTTATAACGATTCGTCATTGCGGATCAATTCAATATTAAAAAAATTTAAATATAAAAACAGAATTAAGAACAATTCTGACGTTAGATCGCCAGAAGATCTACGTCAAGTGACTTAGAATAAGAGCTTTGTGATAGGTCACAGCTTTTTTCATTTTTCTTTATATTTTGTACTCATTCCCACCTTTTATTTTTGCAAACTTCCCTTCTTAGGTGTGGTTAGGATAAAAATTGACACTATTGAATAGATTACCTATATTCCAAATCATTGTTATTTTAACGAGTGATTAATCCCATGAATATACTGATGATATGCCAATCTCAGCAAACTTCATCAATAATAGGATTAATTTCTGTTGCTTCTATACCTATTGAGATCCTCGCTTCACCACCTCCGCCTGTGAAAGTGGTTGTAGTCAATACAACGGTTGTTGTTGCAACTCACATCGCTTGATTAACTTGCTTAGCTTAAGAACCTACTTAACCAACATCTATATAATGATATGTTATTTACGTTTATTCATTGATACTTTATCAATTCGCTAATAATCATTAAAAATAATCAAGCTCTCTTATTGCTTGTTTTACAGGTATATCATCATGTACTTAGGTCAATATTGGGCAAAATTCGGCCCGACGACATTATTCGTTTTATTATGGAGCAGTGGTGCTATTTTTTCTCGCTGGGGATTAGATAATGGTAGCTCATTTGCTATTTTAACTTGGCGCTTTATTATCGCTTTAGCATTTCTCTCTTTTTTGTGTATTCAACGCCATCGCTTTTTGCCACCAAAAGGAAGTCGTTTAAAAACGGCATGGGTCGGCTTATTGATTATTGGTGGTTATTCCATCTGTTATCTTTTAGCACTCGCTAATAGCATTACACCAGGAATGTTAGCCACAATTATGGGCGTTCAGCCGATTATTACACTATGGATAATAGAACGTAATTTTACCGCGACACGGCTATTAGGGCTTTTAATCGCCCTGGCAGGATTAGTGTTAGTGGTTGCCCAAAGTCTATTTAATACAGCCCTTTCATTAACGGGAATGATTTACGCGTTAGTTGCACTACTTTGTATGAGCTTCGGTGCAATCTCACAGAAAAAACTGCAATTAGCACCAATGGATGCCCTACCGCTACAATATGTTGTTAGCCTTGTATTGTGCTTGTTATTTGTGCCATTCCAGCCTTTTCACGCCTCATTCGACATTGGCTTTGTCATTCCTGTGCTTTGGCTTGCCGTGATTATTTCTGTTGTTGCTCAACTACTACTATACCGCTTACTCACAACAGGTAATTTAGTTAACGTCACGAGCTTATTTTATTTAGTCCCTGGCGTGACAGCATTGATGGATTACATCTTCTTAGGTAATAAAATGTCTTGGCTGAGTTTAGCGGGAATGGGTGCAATCATTGTGGGCTTACTGTTTGTTTTTAAAAAGCCCAAAACCATTATTATAGAAGAGACAGTAGACTAACTCTATGTTCACTATGCGCACTATGCATTAATAAGTGGTGAGCTATACATTAGAAATAAAAATGCTGACATCAATGTCAGCATTTTTTTAGTGATATTTAGAGATAAGTAAATTACTTATCGCTTTCAACACTCAGTAATTCAACTTCAAAGACTAATGTTGAGTTAGCTGGAATACCACTTGTTGCACGTTGTCCGTAGCCTAATTCTGGTGGAATAACTAACTTGATTTTACCGCCTTCTTTGATGTACTTCATACCTTCAGTCCAGCCAGGAATAACGCTTTTCAGGCTAATTGTCAGAGGTTCGTTACGATCATAAGAGCTATCAAATTGTTTACCATCAATCAGCATGCCTTTGTAGTTTACAGTAACGCGATCAGCATCTGTTGGTGTCTTACCTTTACCAGGATTTTCAACTAAATACAGTAAACCTGATTTGGTTTTTACCACACCTTTTTCCGCAGCAAACTCTGTACGGAATTTATCACCCGCAGTTTTATTCTCAGTCGCTTCTTTTTCCATTTTTGCTGTTGCAGCAGTACGGACTTGATCTTCAAAAGCAGCTAACGTTAATTCAATTTCAGAGTCTGATAATTTTGATTTACTATTAAATGCATCCTGAACACCTGCTAACAGTTGTTTAGAATCTAAAGTAATACCAATATTTTTTTGTTCTTGTAATGCAGCTTCCATATAGCGACCCATCGACGCGCCTAACGCATAGGCATTTTGCTCATTTTGAGTTTTAAATGCGCTATTTAGTGTTGGCACTTTAGCAGCTGCTTCTTCAGCGAATGCATGAGGTGCACTGAATGCGAAAGCTAAACTGGTTGCCAGCAACGTCGTTTTTAATAAAGATTTCATCCCATTCTCCAGTATATGTTAGTGAGTCGCTACGTTTTGCAAACGATCATCATAGATCTTCGCCAAAACATTTTGCATCACTTCTTGCTGTCGTTGCGGTATATACTCATCCGCGGGTAGCAATTTTATATGAATTTAAAAAATTTGCCGACACTCTTAACAGTTAATGTTAGGATTTTTGTCAGCACAGAGTGCTATCACATTAGCAAAATAGTCTTTTATCTCAAACCAGATTTATGTCTTCCTGTGTATATATCAGTAAATAAGATTAAATTTTACGAGTTTGTTAATCATATTCGTCGTAATAAGACATTTTAAAGGAGGAAAAACACAATGGATATTAAGGAAGTAGAGCGATTGCTCATTCAATTAGAAAGCAAAGTTGCTTTCCAAGACGCGACTATTGAAGAATTAAATCAGGTGGTCACACAGCAGCAAATTGAAATCAGCCGCTTTAAAGAAGCCTTAAAAATTGTTTCTGAGCGCCTAAAAAATTCTCAAACCTCAATACTTGCTAGACCCGAGGATGAAACGCCCCCACCTCACTATTAAGTCGCCATTCGCTGTTAATATCAAAAATGAAAACAAAAAAGGAGCGCTTAAACGCTCCTTTTGATCTTTTCAAAAAAAGATTAGTGCTGGCAACCACAACCGCCATTGCCGTGACCGTGACCACCGTGACCATGACCGCCACCACCGCAGCATCCACCTTCTTCACCGTGTGAATGACCATGACCGTGACCACCGCCACAGCATCCGCCTTCTTCACCGTGACCGTGGCCACCACAACATTCGTGCTCTTCTTCTTCACCGTGTACGTGACCGTGAGCTAATTCTTCTTCAGTCGCTTCACGAATTGCAACGATTTCAACATGAAACTTCAGGTTTTGACCTGCTAACATGTGGTTACCATCAACGATAACTTCGTCACCTTCAATACCTGTGATTTCTACTGGTACTGGACCTTGATCGGTATCAGCAAGAAAACGCATGCCAACTTCTAACTCATCAACACCCACAAAAACATCTTTCGGTACGCGTTGAACTAAGTTTTCGTCGTATTGACCATATGCATCATCAGAAGCAACTTCTACGTCGAATTTTTCACCGACTTCGCGACCTGTTAATGCATTTTCTAAACCACTGATTAAAGAACCACGGCCATGCAGATAGTCTAACGGTGCGCTCACCGTGGACTCATCAACTAAAACACCGTCTTCTGATCTTACTTGATAAGCCAGACTAACTACCAAGTCGTTTGCTACTTTCATGACATCTCCTACATACCCGTGGGCAAAATTTTCCCGATTGTAACGAAAAATAAATCTTCTGTATCGGGTTATATCAAAAAACCTACAATTATTGTGGTGTAAAGATCCCAATGACTTGTTCATTTTCACGAACAAGTGAGTTAACTTCACCCCCTGTTTGCCGTTGCTGGTGGCCACATTTTGCACATTCCACAATATCCACTTTATCTTCACGCCACATTTTGAGTGTATCTTGAGCTTTACAGTGTGGACACACGGCTCCTGCGATAAAGCGTTTACGGGTTGCAGACATGGGGT
Organism: Proteus genomosp. 6; assembly: GCF_040139785.1. Classification (NCBI taxonomy): domain Bacteria; kingdom Pseudomonadati; phylum Pseudomonadota; class Gammaproteobacteria; order Enterobacterales; family Morganellaceae; genus Proteus; species Proteus genomosp. 6. Next base: position 9,182 of record NZ_JBEEVJ010000007.1, read on the forward strand.
CAATTCTCCTATTTATCAATAGATTTTTTTTCTTTATGCATTTGAGGAATATCTTCTGTTAAAGATTCATCCCAAATATCAGGCTGATGGTGCTCTTGACGAATTTCTTCACTAAAGAGCTCCTCAAGTTCTCGTCTCGCTTCTTTCACTCGTGAAACGTTAGAGACTTCTTCAGGAGATTCATCCACCAGCTTTCTCAATAAGTTAATATCCAGACGACGGAAATGCTGTTGTGCCCGATAAGCTTGATGAGGATGCATGCCTAATTCAATTAACGTTTTACGTCCTAATTCTAAGGCGCTAGAAAATGTTTCACGACTAAAATCTGTCACACCCGCTTTGAGCAACTCATGAGCTTCAACACGCCCTCTTGCCCTTGCAATAATATGCAAATTAGGAAAATGGTGTTGGCAAAGATGAACGATTTCCATCGTAGCTTCGGGCTCATTGCAGGTGATAACAATAGTTTTAGCATGCTCAGCACCAGCAGCGCGCAATAGATTGAGATCAGTTGCATCACCGTAATAAACTTTATAGCCATATTTACGCATGGTGCTTATGCTTCCGACATCATGCTCTAATACCGTGACATTAATCTTATTCGCCATTAATAAGCGCCCTACAACCTGCCCCATTCGACCAAATCCAACAAGAATGACCTCTGGGTGGTTATTTTCAACAAAGGGCTGTTCGTCCGTTTTAGCTTCATTATAACGACGAGCAAACACAGCGTCTGTCATTTGCATCACAAGAGGTGTTGTCATCATAGAAAGTGTGACAACAACCAACAATAACGCCATTTGCTGACTATCTAATACGCCCATTGCCATAGATGTTGAGAAAACAACAAACGCAAATTCCCCACCTTGGCTTAACACCGCTGAGAATTGTAAACGCGTGGAAAAGCGCAATCTAGCTAACCAAGCAATACTATAAAGTATCAACGCTTTCACAATAACCAGAACTAAGACGCCCAATAATACTTGTGGAAGATAACGCCATAAGATGCCGATATCTAAAGACATACCAACAGAGATAAAAAATAGTCCTAAAAGTAGACCTTTAAAAGGTTCAATGGAGATCTCTAATTCATGTCGATATTCTGAATCTGCCAATAACACTCCCGCAATAAAGGTTCCCATAGCCATTGAAAAGCCTAGGGTTTCCATAAAAATAGCAGCACCCAATACCACAAGTAACGCAGCAGCTGTAAAAACTTCTCTTACGCCTGATTTCACAACTAAGCGTAAGAATGGGCGTAATAAATAACGACCACAAATCAGTAACCCAGCAAAAGCAGCCACCTTCACGCCAATACGATACCAATCACTGCTTGCCGTTTCTCCGGCTAACAAAGGAATAACGGCAAGGATAGGAATAACCGCCATATCTTGGAAAAGTAAAACAGCAAAACCTAATTGCCCACCTTCATTATGGTTCATTCCTTTCTCGTTCATAAGTTGCAATGCCATCGCAGTAGAAGACATCGCAATACCTAATCCACCAATAACGGCTGCCTGCCACGAGAAAGAAGTGAAAACGAGAATGAGTCCTGAAAAAATAGAGGCGGTTAATACCACCTGCATTGAACCAACACCAAAAATGGCACGCCTCAATTCCCATAATTTGGCTGGATTTAATTCCAAACCAATAAGGAACATTAAAAAGACCACACCTAATTCAGCAAAATGTAAGATGTTATCGACATCTTTAAACAGCCCTAAACCCCAAGGACCAATGGCAATACCAGCAATTAAATAACCGAGTACCGCACCAATTTTAAGGCGCTGTGCAATAGGCACCATAACCACGGCCGCACACAGGAAAAAGAGCACAGCTTTAATCATCCAATTATCTTCCATTAAGCTTGCTCCCCTTCAAGTGGCGCACTTAACCAATGGCGATAAGCTTCACTGATATGAGTCAGTGTTGTTTTAGATTGTTGTCTTGCTGAATACACAATCATTGGTGATAACCAGCGCATACCACACATTTCTGCCATTAATTCAAAGGGGCGTAATAATTCTGTGAGTGTGTAGTGATTTTTCCCATCATGTTGATAAGCCTGCTCAGGCTCTCCCGTTGTAATAACACAACGAAATGACTTACCCTTTAATTGTGCTCTACCTGCTTTGTTAGCAAATGGGCGAGTTAACACTCTATCTTGCCACTCTTTTAATAACGCAGGGCAACTATATGTTTGCAATGGAAATTGAAAAACGATCACTTGATGTTTACACAGCAAAGATTGTTCATGGTGTATATCAATAAAAAAATCAGGATAAATAGCATATAAATCATGGATAGTTATATTCTCTAAATCCCTCACCGCATTTAATAACGCTTTATTGGCGATTGATTGGCGCGGTTCGGGATGAACATACACCAGTAATACATTTGATGCGTTTGACATCATTCCTCCTTACAAAACGTGTCAGAAACCATTTTTTCCGTTACCATGCACGCATTGTGACCAACAGTTACGAACAACTTACTCTATATATTAATTTACATACTCTTAATAGACGATATTTATGATTGTTTTTTCTTCTTTGCAAATTCGCCGTGGTGTCAGAGTGTTACTGGACAATGCCAGTGCAACCATTAATCCAGGGCAAAAAATTGGTCTAGTTGGTAAAAATGGCTGTGGCAAAACCACATTACTTTCTTTATTAAAAGGTGAACTTCAAGCTGAAGCAGGCAATGTCACCTATCCTAGTACATGGTCAATGGCATGGGTTAACCAAGAAACACCTGCACTTGATGTACCAGCTATTGATTATGTTATTGATGGTGATAGAGAATACCGTCAGTTAGAACAACGATTACAAAAAGCTAACGAAATAAACGATGGTCACGCTATTGCACTGATACACGGGCAATTAGATGCAATTAATGCATGGACAATACAATCTCGTGCAGCGACCTTACTGAATGGTTTAGGTTTTAGCCAACAGCAACTTAATGAACCTGTAAAATCATTTTCAGGTGGCTGGAGGATGCGTTTAAACTTAGCACAAGCGCTGATTTGTCGATCTGATTTACTGCTACTCGATGAACCTACCAACCACTTAGATTTAGATGCTGTAATTTGGCTAGAAAAATGGCTAAAAAGCTACACAGGCACACTTATTTTAATTTCCCATGACCGTGATTTTCTTGATCCGATCGTGGATAAAATCTTGCATATTGAGCAAGAAAGAATCTTTGAATATTCAGGTAACTACTCTTCATTTGAAATGCAGCGTGCAACCAAACTCGCGCAACAACAAGCTTTGTTTGAGAATCAACAAGCCAAAATTGCACACTTACAGAGTTTTATAGATAGATTTAAAGCGAAAGCGACAAAAGCAAAACAAGCTCAAAGCCGTGTAAAAATGCTTGAACGAATGGAACGCGTTGCTCCTGCACATTCAGATAACCCATTCCAATTTAGTTTCCGCCAACCTGAAAGCTTACCTAATCCTCTTTTATCAATGGAGAAAGTCAGCGCGGGTTATGGTGAAAAAGTTATTCTTAATGACATCAAACTCAATTTAGTTCCCGGCTCACGCATTGGATTATTAGGGCGCAATGGTGCAGGTAAATCGACACTGATAAAATTACTTGCAGGCGAAATTCAACCGTTACAGGGGAAATTGGCTCTTTCTAAAGGCATTAAACTTGGTTATTTTGCCCAGCATCAATTGGAGTTTTTACGCTCTGATGAATCGGCACTACAGCATTTAGCTCGTTTGGCGCCCAAAGAAACTGAACAAAAACTACGTGATTACTTGGGCGGTTTCGGTTTTCATGGCGATAAAGTCACGGATGCTTGTGGTCAATTTTCTGGCGGTGAAAAGGCACGTTTAGTCTTATCACTCTTAGTTTGGCAACGTCCTAACTTGCTATTAATGGATGAACCAACAAACCACCTTGATTTAGATATGCGCCAAGCACTAACCCAAGCTCTAATTAGCTTTGAAGGGGCAATTGTTGTTGTATCGCATGATAGGCATTTATTACGCTCTACCACTGACGATCTCTATCTTGTACACGATGGTCAAGTTGAACCATTTGATGGCGATCTTGATGATTACCAACAATGGTTAGTTGATCAAAATCGTCAAGAGACACAGGCAAATAAAAGCCAACAAGATAACGACAATACTACGACAACCACCAATTTAAGTGCTCAAGATAAAAAAGAGCAAAAACGTAAAGAAGCTGAGTTTAGACAACAAACCCAGCCTTTACGCAAGAAACTCACAACATTAGAAAGCAAGATGGATAAATTAAGCCAAGAACTTAGTGATATCGAAACTGCTCTTTCTGATAGTGGTATTTATGATACTAGCCGTAAAAATGAGCTTTCTGATTGCTTAAGCCGACAAGGTGTTGCGAAATCTGCACTAGAAGAAGTGGAAATGGAGTGGATGGAGTTACAAGAAACACTGGAAGAAATGACAAACACATTTGAAGCCCAGTAATACAACCCGATTCATTAAAAAAGGAACTATTTTAAGCGAAATAGTTCCTTTCTTTTTGCTCTTCAATTCATTCTGAAAATTTATACAATTCATTTCACTTACAGTATTTATATCATTTTACAATAGCACGATTTACACAAAACATAATCTCACTCTATCTAAAAATAACCCAATCAAAATAATCATCTAACGTTTATTTTCTACCTATTTATATTAAGTAAGGGAAATAAATTCTTTCACGCTAAAGTTTTTAACATTCCAGCCGAATTAATCATTCTGCTAAGTGGACCTCCCACTTACCAACGAAAAGGCAAAGCTAATAGGTAGGGTTATGTTAAAACGAATTAAAATCTCTCAAGGTTTAATGTGTGTCCTGACTCTGTTTTGTATTATTCAGATCATTTCTGGAGTACAAAGCATTCACGATGCCTACCAGACTCAAAATACTCTTAAAAGAATTTCATACAGTTTCGATCAACTACGTACCATGGATAATACCTATGCGGAGTTGAATACATTACGTACTGATATTATTGCACAAGCATTTAGTTATATTTCAAACCCTCAAGCCGAGGATGCGAATATCACTGCATTTATGCAAACTATGCCTGCACGTAAAGCGCAAGTTGATGCATTGATGAATGAATATGTTGAGCTATCTGCGCAAACAGGTTTCGATCAGCAACGTATGGCGCAAATCAAACAGCTCTATCAAAAAAGCCGAGCTGATCTTGATTTACTGGCGCAGTATTTAAGTGAACGTAACACTAACGCGGTTCGTTTAATTTTAAAAAGCCCAGCAAACACTAACTTCACGAATTCCCTGTATGAAGCCACAGACTTTATTACCGATGAAGTTGTTAACCCTTCAGTCATTGAAGCAGAAGATAATTACCACAGCATGTTGTGGGTAGCATCACTCTTTATGGGTATCTTCCTCATCTTTACCACCTTAGTTCTTATTTGGATCCGCAAATACATTATTGTGCGCATTAACCAAATGATCACCTATCAAGAAACGATTGCTAAAGGTGATTTAGTCAGTCGCATTGATAGCGATATTTCAGGTAAGACTGAAATCGATCAGCTCATGCTTGGCTTACAGCAAATGCGTGCTCAATTAAAAGAGATGGTAAGCTCTATTCGCAATACTAGTGCAACTATTTACACTGGCGTACAAGAGATTGCTGCGGGTAATAATGACTTATCAAGCCGAACTGAAGAGCAAGCCAGCGCATTAGAAGAAACGGCATCCAGCATGGAGCAAATGACCGCAACTATTCGTAATAACACGGAAAGCGCTCGTGAAGTAACAGAGCTCGTTATGAGCACTGCTGATATTGCCGTACAAGGCGGTGAGCATAGTAATAAGATGGTTATGACAATGACCGACATTGCCGATCGCTCACAAAAAATTGGTGAAATCACTGCGGTTATTGATGATATTGCTTTCCAAACCAATATATTAGCCCTTAACGCTGCTGTTGAAGCGGCAAGAGCGGGCGAACAAGGTCGTGGTTTCTCTGTTGTTGCCAGTGAAGTTCGTAACTTAGCACAGCGCAGTGCAGAAGCGGCGAAAGAGATCAAAGAGCTTATTGAATCGACAATATTACGTGTTAGACAAGGTAATGATCTCGTCGAACAAGTTAGTTTATCAATGGGGGAGATTGTTACATCTGTTAATCATGTTTCAGGTTCGATGAAGGAAATTTTATCTGCATCAGAAGAGCAAACGCGTGGTATTGCACAAATCAGCCTTGCTGTTAATGAGATGGATAAAGCAACCCAGCAAAATGCGGCGATGGTTGAACAATCAACGGCTGCTTCCGCCACATTAAGTGAACAAGCAAGTATGTTGGATACGATTGTGAATACATTTAAAGTGGAACACGAAAAAGTCGCACCCGCTAAAGCTAAATTGCCCGCATTTTCAGCTAAATCGCAAGACACTGAAACACTTAAAACCCCCACAATCAAAACCAATAATCACGAAACAGACGATAATTGGGAAAGCTTTTAATTATCTTTCTCACCCAACATCGAGAGAGATAGCGGTGTAAAAAATAGTCCAGAACATATAACAAAACCTCACCCCCCCCTACTCCCAGTCATTTTTCTGGGAGTATTTCTGATCTCACCGCACATAAACACAAAAAAACAGATCGTTTTTCATACGAAATAAAAGCATTTTTTAAGAAATATTAAGAGTATTTATGAAAGCGATAATTTTATTGTGCTTATCATAAGACAAAAAGATAAATAAAAATAAAATACTGCTTATTATCATTTTAATGCTTAATAAATCATTATTAATATTTATATTTTAACAATTAACACAAAAAATAAGTAAGTTAATATACTTATAGTCTTTTCTATTAATCATTAGAAAATTTTAGCCATTAGCTGACAATTAAAGCTAAAAAAAGAAATATAAGTCGTTTTTACTATCAAACAGAGTAGAAAAGGTAAAGTTTTTAAACATTGAGCCGAATAAGTTTAATTGATAAATAGTTATCGCTCCTTGCTGTGTGTCCTACAAACCAATTAAATAGGTAAGGCTATGCTGAAACGAATAAAAATATCTAATGGTTTAATGTTTATCTTAATACTGTTTTGCGCCATTCAACTTTTTTCTGGTGCAATGAGTATCCGTGACGCGAGTTTAACAAATAAGCGGATCTCACAATTAACAAATGGCTTTGAACAGATAAAAACGATGGATTATGGTTATGCTGAGTTAAATAAATTACGTGAAGATATGCTAAATGTTATGTTTGACGCTCATCTCACACCCGATATTGCAGAAAATAAGATCTCTGACTTTCTTTCCTCTTATCCAAAAAGAAAACAAGAAGTTATACGTATTATTACCGAGTACTTCACTGCTACTGAAGAAGCTAATTTTGATCCCGAAAAAATAGAGAGTATGAAAAAGCTCTTTAATCGTGTGCTTTACGATCTTGACCAACTTGCATCATGTCTAGAAATACGCGATTACTACGGTTTTCAATCTCTTTATGCACATAATACCAATGAACGCTTCACTCAATCCCTTTATGAAGCAACAGATTACCTCAGTGATAACGTTGTTACTCACGCAATAAAAGCAGCTCAAGGTAATTATGAACGTACCTTGGTGTTAGCTTTTGTCTTTATGTTTGTTTTTATTCTTTTCACTGTCCTTGTTGTACTTTGGATACGTCGAAATATTGTTTTACGTATCAATCAAATTGTCGATTATATGTCGGAAATTTCACAAGGAAATTTATTAGAAAATAAAGATGTCACAGCAAAAGGAAATAATGAAATCGACCAATTAATTACAGGTATTCAATATATGCGTACCGAACTGTCATTAATTGTGAATGCGATCCGAGGAACAAGTCATCATATTTATACTGGTGTTCAAGAGTTATCCGCAGGGAATACCGATCTTTCTTGTCGTACCGAAGAGCAAGCGAGCGCATTAGAAGAAACAGCATCAAGTATGGAACAACTCACAGCAACAGTGAGAAATAATACAGAAAGTGCTCGTGAAGTTTCACACCTTATCAGCCAAACTTCCAATATTGCCAGTAAAGGGGGCGATGTCACCAATAGAATGGTGAAAACGATGACTGACATTGCTGATAGCTCACAAAAAATTGGTGAGATCACTGCTGTTATCAATAGCATCGCTTTTCAAACCAATATCTTATCATTAAATGCTGCGGTTGAAGCCGCCAGAGCAGGTGAACAAGGTCGGGGTTTCTCGGTAGTGGCAACAGAAGTAAGAGAATTAGCACAACGCAGTGCCGAAGCTGCAAAGGAAATTAAAGAGTTAATTGATGCCTCTATTAGCCGTGTTCGTCATGGTAATGATCTTGTTGAGCAAGTCAGTATTTCTATGTGCGAAATACTGACATCCGTAAAACATGTTGAAGATTCAATGACTGAAATTTTATCTGCATCAGAAGAACAAACTCGAGGCATTACTCAAGTCTCTCTTGCAGTCACTGAAATGGATAAGGCAACACAGCAAAATGCGGCGATGGTTGAGCAATCTTCCTCTGTTGCCAGCTTATTGACTGAAGAAGCAGGTAATCTTGAACAAATCGTTGAACAGTTTAAAACGGCTGAAAGTGAACAGTTCAATAAAAAGGCACAACACAAAGTCATAGAAAAACCGTTCTCATCTGAAACATCACTACATACAAAAAATGAGAAGATAAAAAATACAGTCAAAGATGAAGTGAAAGAGAAAAAATCGGCAAAAGGAACCGCAACTGTAAATAACGATGAAGATGATGATTGGACAAGCTTTTAATCCATTGATTTGATCATGATAAAAACGTGATTTAGATAAACACAAAGACACCTATTTTTAGTAGGTGTCTTTTTCTTTTACTTCTTAAATAATGACAAATTAATGGAATACATTGATTGCACTAACTAAGTAGTTAGTTTGTACTTTCATTTCACCTGAAATCATTGAAGCTTTCGAAACATAATTCGCATTTTCATGCGTAATCGATTCCAATTTTTCAACAGCGCGACCAAGCTCTTTTAAACCTGCACTTTGCTCTGTGGATGCGAGACTGATTTCACCAATTAAATCGGTCACATTTTTAACATGTACCACAATATCTTCCATTGTTCCGACAGTTTCATTGACCTGCTTTGAACCAACTTTGATATTGCTACTTGAGGCATTGATCAATGCTTTGATCTCTTTCGCTGCTTCGGCACTACGCTGTGCCAATTCTCTTACTTCTGTTGCAACTACCGAGAAACCTCGACCTTGCTCACCCGCTCTTGCCGCTTCTACAGATGCATTAAGTGCAAGGATATTCGTTTGGAAGGCAATGCTATCAATAACACCAATGATATTACTAATACGATCAGAGCTTTTCGCAATATCATTCATTGTAGTAACGATATTATCCATTGCACTACCTCCTTTTATCGCTGCCTCACAAGTGATATTAGAAAGATTGTTTGCCTGCCCTGCCGTTTCACTATTACTACTTACCGCCGTGGTTAATTCATTCATTGTTGAAGCGGTTGCTTCAACATTGCTGGCGGTTTGCTCTGTTCTCACATACAGATCGCGATTACCTGCGGCTAATTGATCACAAGAGATATCGACTTGATGAATTTGATGACTCACATCACTAACCAGCCAACGGAACATACGTCCTAATTGATTAACTGAACGCTGTGTCATGCCCACTTCATCGATGCGATTTATATATGTAACATTATGTTCATCGCCAGTTGCAACTCGATTCGCTTGCTCATTAAGTAGTCTAATTGGCTTAACAATTTGAAAATAGAGAACGCGTTCATTAACCATCAGTAATATCAGCAAAATCGCGATATGAATAAAAAGCGCATTACCTGATAAGCCTGCAAACCATGCACTTAACAACATAAAAGGTAAGGGTAAGAGGATAAAAAGACGGAGTCGTTTTTTTAATGAAATTGTTTGATTCCATGAGCGCCAACGTTGCCATCCTTTATAAACAAAAGCGCCTTTTAAAAACGTGTGTGAAGGATATTTACCTTGATTAAATGCGGCATAAAGTGCTGAGGCTTGTGCTATTTCCTCTTTTTTTGCCGCCGTCCTTACTGACATAAAACTTTGAATTTTACCCTGACGTATAATAGGAGTGACGTTTGCCCTTACCCAATAGTGATCCCCATTTTTACGCCGATTTTTAACGATCCCAGTCCAAACCTCGCCTTGCTTTAAAGTTCTCCACATATCCTTAAAGACTTCTGGAGGTATATCTGGATGCCGGACAATATTATGGGGTTTCCCCACCAACTCTTCGACTGAAAACCCACTGGCTTCGACGAAATCCTCGTTGGCATAAATAATATTGCCATCAAGATCTGTCGTCGACATCAGTGTTGCGTTTTCAGATACCGGGTATTCTCGCTGTGTCACCGGTTGATTGTTACGCATTAGTTACTCTCCTCGACATTGAAATTAAAATATCTCAACAAAAAAAGACTGCCTAAATAACTATCGTTTCGGCCGTTAGGAGAATAACTTTAGTAATAAGTGTAAATACCTACATTTAAATATTAGTTTTTTGAATCAGTTCAAAATTTTTAATTATCAAGGCTATTAATTAATGCCTGTGAACTCAGCACTAATATCTTCGCGCACTCATCACGTTTCTTTAATAACGCCATAAAAATAAGGTCAGTGATCGTATTTTGTGCTGTACGTGAAGAGATTGAAGCGCTTCGCCACTCACCTTCATCCGCAATTGTTTCTAATATATAATCAGAAATTCTTCCTAATGGAGAGTGTTTTTCTCCTGTAATAGCAATGATTTTTGCTCCCTGTTTTTTAGCCACAGAGGCCGCAACTAACATATCTTTTCTTTTGCCACTATAAGAAATAACTATCTGTAAATCCTTTGAACTTAACATTTGAGCAACAGATATCTGAACATGATGATCTGTTTCAATCAGAGTGGTTATTCCTATTTTCTGTAATTTATAACTTAAGTCTCTTGCGACTAACCCTGAACCACCAATACCAATAATCTGAACGCGCTGAGCTTCATCAATAAGCTGGATCACCTTTTCAAAATGAAGGTAATTAATTTGGCGAGTGGTATCACTGATAGAATTATTCTTCTCTTGAGCAAGTTTTTGAGCTATTACAACTAAGCTATCTTCAGAGCCAATCTGATTATGTAATATGCTAGGATCCTGCCCAGTATTTGCATTTTTTCGCCCAAGATCTTCGCTAATTGCAAGCTTCAAAGAAGGAAAACCTTTGAATCCAATTTTTTGGCTAAATTTAACAATAGCTGATTGACTCACACCCATTGTTTCAGCAAGTTGCTGTGATGAAAGAGTGACCGTTTTTTCTGGGTTCTCTAAAATATAATCCGCTATTTTACGTTGATTTGTCGCTATACCAGGCTTGATCCACGCAATTTTCGTTAATGTTGGCATAATGACAATATCCACTTCGAGTACAATATAGTTATATATGGAATAATTTTGATAAAACGTTTAATACCTAAAGTAATTAAGTTTTTAGAATAAAATCAATTAGAAACAAAATATGAGATACAATAAATCATAAAAAAAGTAATATTATTATCGAAATACTTGTTCTTATAATAACGTTATATTGACTCTTTTTATTCAATCTCTCACACATTAACCTCTATATTTTATAATACTTAATTTAATTTTTTCCAATTTTAAATAATAATTTATTCTTCTTAGTCAACAACACGATATAAACTGAATATACTTATATTCAGCAAAATTGCGTTTTTAAACATAATAATTAACTAAATGACAATATAAAACACATTTTAAAAACATTAACACAATAAAAAACCTTTAATTACAAACAGTAATAAGGAATAAATAATTCCTTCATAGCGGAATTATTTTTATTTTTAATGATATAAAAATAGGTTAAACAACATATTTAAATAAAAAGACGGATATTAAAAAGAGTAAAACCCCAAAACCAATAAGCCTTTTATATGATTGACACTGTAACATACATAATAAAGATGGCAGATGATCGCAGATCTCTCTTTTGATAGATTAATGCTCTTTTTTTGATACACATTCAAAAAGATCATTTCAACCAAACTTAAAAAAACATCACTTTAATCAAGAAAGTTAATTTATCTATTGATTTATAAATGTTTTTTAATTTACCCTATCCAAATCGAAGGTACACAAAGTGCCGTTAATAATCCCATCGAGATATTAAAAATAAACCAAGACTGTCTGCTTTGTAAAAATAGACTAATTAATGTTCCGCCTAATATCCAAACAATACCGGCAACGAAATTAACAATAACCATAACAATACTAATAGCAATAACAGAGCTAAAATAAGCATCGCCCGATAAACTGAAGCTTCCTACTGCACCTAATCCCATCATCCACGCTTTTGGATTTAGAAATTGCAATAATCCGCCTTGAAACCAGCTTACTGCTTGGGGCGTTTTTGCTGGAATATCTAAACGCTGATAAGATGATGTTGCTGTTTTCCAAGCAAGCCAAAGCAGATACGCACTCCCGACTACCTTCAATCCAATATGCAGTGCAGGATAAATTATTAATAATGCGGCAACACCAAATGCAGAACTCAGCAAAACACATTGCATACCTAGCATAATGCCAGCCATCAGCTTTAATGAGCTTTTAAAACCTACATTAGCACCTGATGAAGTAAGCAATAAGTTGTTGGGTCCAGGCGTGATAGCAGCAATAAATAGGAAAATAGCTAACGATGAAATCAGACTAATTGTCATTATAAGTGCTCAAAGATGTGACAGATGTTTTATTTTCACCGAAAATAGCAGTATGTTATTTAGCAAACAAGTGTTAATTCATTTTGATAGACGGAAAATATGTCTCAATACTTTAATCCAATGCGTTGGGCTAAAAATCCACATTTACAAACGCTCTTACCAAGAATTGTACGTAGGACGCCACAACTTACACCACATTGGCAACGACTCAATCTCCCAGACAACGATTTTGTCGATTTAGCCTGGAGTGAAGATCCGACAACGGCACTCAATAAACCGCGCTTAGTCATTTTTCATGGCTTAGAAGGTGGATTTAGTAGCCCTTATGCTCACGGCATGTTGGCCGCAGCAAAAGAGAGAGGCTGGCTAAGCGTTGTGATGCACTTTAGAGGATGTAGTGGTGAACCCAATAGACAAAAGCGCATTTATCACTCAGGTGAAACGGAAGATGCTCGCTACTTCTTAAATTGGTTGAAAAAGGAATTTGGTGAGCAACCAACAGCCGCCGTTGGCTACTCTCTTGGTGGAAATATGCTTGCCTATTATCTCGCAGAAAGCGGTGAAAATGCGGTTGTAGATGCTGCCGTTATTGTCTCTGCACCATTGATGCTAGAACCATGCTCAACAAAAATTGAACATGGCTTTTCTCGTTTTTATCAATGGTATCTGTTAAAAGAGCTGAAAAATAACGCGACACGCAAGCTTATTCGCTATCCTGAATCATTACCAATCAGCTTATTGACGATAAAATCCATTAAAAAACTACGTCAATTTGACGATCTTATCACATCTAAAATTCACGGGTTTAAAGATGCGTTGGATTATTATCGCCAATGCAGTGCATTACCTTTATTAAATAAAATAAAGAAAACAACACTGATTATTCACGCGAAAGATGATCCTTTTATGTCTGCGGATGTTATTCCTGATATCACGACCTTACCAAATAACATTGAATATCAACTCACCGAGTTTGGTGGGCATGTCGGTTTTGTAAGTGGAAAACTGTCTAAACCCGTGATGTGGCTTGAAAGCCGAATACCTGACTGGTTATCCGCTTATTTGGAGAAAACCAAATGATAATTCCTTGGAATGAGCTTTCCACAGAGACACTTGATAATCTTATTGAAAGTTTTGTTTTACGAGAAGGCACTGATTATGGTATCCAAGAGAAAACGCTTGAACAAAAAGTCGCCGACGTAAAAAAACAACTTAAATCCGGTGAAGCCGTATTGGTTTGGTCAGAACTTCATGAGAGCGTCAATATTATGCCGGCATCGCAGTTTCGCTCTGGTTAGTTATTCAAAGCAAGCGATGTATCGCCGTCAATAAGGGCCAACCTTATTTAGCAAAAGGATAACCTATGTCAATCAAGCATCCTATCATCGCAGTGACTGGCTCAAGTGGTGCAGGAACTACCACAACAAGCCAAGCTTTTCGTAAGATATTCCAACAACTCAATGCAAATGCTGCATTGATTGATGGAGATAGTTTCCATCGCTATACCCGTCCTGAAATGGATATGGCGATAAGAAAAGCCAGAGAACAAGGTAGACATATCAGTTATTTTGGCCCTGAAGCAAATGATTTTAGCTTACTGAGTAAGACCTTAAGTCAGTATAGTGATACAGGACAAGGCCAATCTCGCAAGTATCTACACTCTTATGATGAAGCCACTCCCTACAACCAATTACCGGGTACATTTACACCTTGGGAGCCTTTGCCAAATAATACCGATGTTCTCTTTTATGAAGGGTTACACGGGGGCGTTGTCACCAATGAGCACAATGTCGCACAACATGTTGATTTACTAGTGGGTGTTGTCCCTATCGTAAACCTAGAGTGGATACAAAAGCTTATTCGAGACACCACAGAAAGAGGACACTCACAAGAGGCGGTAAGAGATTCGGTTGTACGTTCAATGGATGATTATATTAGCTATATTATTCCTCAATTCTCACGCACTCACATTAACTTCCAACGAGTTCCAACGGTTGATACTTCAAACCCTTTTTCTGCCAAAGCAATCCCCACTCTCGATGAAAGCTTTATTGTTATTCGTTTTCGAGGCTTAACCGATATTGATTTTCCCTATTTGCTTGCGATGTTGCATGGCTCATTTATGTCAACAATAAATACTATTGTTGTACCGGGCGGGAAATTAGGATTAGCGATGGAATTAATTATGGCGCCATTAGTCAAAAAATTATTAAATGGCGAAAAGATAAGTTAACCAAAATAAAATTTATCTCTATAAAAATAATATCCCATTAATTAAGGGATATTATTTTTCGAATTAAACTTTATTTTAAAATATCAAAATTAGTCAGCATCTTTTATTTCAAATGAATGCGTAATATTGGCTGCTTTTCCTAGCATTAAAGAAACAGAACAATATTTTTCTGCGGATAATTGAACAGCTCGTTCTACGATTTTATCCGTTAATTCTTTACCTGAAACAATAAAATGTAAATTAATATCAGTAAATAGACGAGGGGCTTCTTCGCGTCTTTCTGATGTTAATTTCACTTCACAATCAGTCACTTGGTGACGACCTTTACGTAAAATGCTCACAACATCAATAGCGCTACACCCACCCGCAGCAATTAATACCATTTCCATTGGGCTTGGTGCTTTATCACCTGAATTTCCATCCATCATGATTTGATGGCCAGAAGAAGACTCACCGACAAAAGATAAATCTTCTACCCACTTAACTCTCGCTTCCATTTATTTTCCCCTAAAGATGACAGAAACTAAAAGAGTACATTCTCATAATTCAACTAGCAATTAGCAAATAGGTTTATTATGCTGACTGCGTAAAACGAGACTTAATGCACTAATTGTGTTAAAAACAATATCTGCTTGATGATAGTGGTTAAGATCAATGCATTATTTTCTCATTTATTATAATCTACTCCATATTAACTTACCGTGTTCTCAGGAAGTTAATAGGTAAAGATAGGATTTTTAAGCACGCTGTATCAAAAGGGAACCTATCCGTTTTGAAAGGCTGCATTTAACGTACAGAGGATAACGCGAATGGTTCTCGGCAAGCCGCAAACAGACCCGACTCTTGAATGGTTTTTGTCACACTGCCATATTCACAAATATCCATCCAAGAGCACGCTGATCCACCAAGGTGAGAAAGCGGAAACACTTTATTATATTGTTAAAGGTTCCGTGGCTGTTCTTATTAAAGATGAAGAAGGAAAAGAAATGATCCTCTCCTACCTAAATCAGGGGGATTTCATCGGTGAACTTGGATTATTTGAAGAAGATCAAGAACGTAGTGCATGGGTTAGAGCAAAAACAGCCTGTGAAGTAGCAGAAATTTCCTATAAAAAATTCCGTCAATTAATTCAGGTTAACCCTGATATTCTGATGCGCCTTTCTGCTCAAATGGCGAACAGATTACAAACAACATCAGAAAAAGTAGGTAACCTTGCTTTCCTTGATGTTACAGGCCGTATTGCACAAACCTTACTAAACTTAGCAAAACAACCCGATGCCATGACGCATCCTGATGGCATGCAAATTAAAATTACACGTCAGGAAATTGGTCAAATCGTTGGTTGTTCACGCGAAACTGTAGGCCGTATTCTCAAAATGCTAGAAGATCAAAACCTGATCTCAGCACACGGTAAAACTATCGTCGTTTACGGGACTCGCTAAGTTTCCCTATCCCGAACAAACAATAGCCCAATAAAAGGGCTATTGATGATACAATCTGTATAAACCCCATCCTTATAGATGGGGTTTATAGTCCGCACTACCCTTTTACAAATTCCGCAATAGCCGCTTTTAATGCCACCATTCCTTCTTGTAATTCTTCTTGGGTAATAATTAACGATGGTGTAAAACGCATCACATCTGCTCCTGCGTTTAACATCATTAAGCCATGTTTGGCAGCAAGACCGAGTAACTCTTTGGCTTTACCTTTATATTGTGGTGCCAATTGCGCACCGATCAATAAACCTTGTCCACGGATTTGCGAAAAGACATCGTACGTTTGATTAATTGCCACCAGTTCATCCACAATCCATTGATAGCGCTTTTCTACACCCTCAAGTACCTCAGGTGTATTAATTAAATCAAATGCGACATTACCCACTGCACAAGCTAATGGATTGCCACCATAAGTTGTACCATGAGTCCCTACGCCCATTACAGAAGCTATTTCATGTGTTGTTAACATCGCACTGAGTGGAAAACCACCTCCTAGCGCTTTTGCAGTGGTAATAATGTCTGGTGTCACATCATAGTTCATATAGGCGAAAAGCTTGCCTGTACGTCCCATACCTGTTTGTACTTCATCAAAGACAAGCAGAGCTTGATGCTTATCGCACAATTCACGTAACCCTCTCATAAACTCAGGTGTTGCTGCCGTGACACCACCTTCACCTTGCACAGGTTCCAATACGACAGCACAAGTATGGTCGTCAATAACCGCTTTAACCGCCTCTAAATCATTGAAAGGAATATGCACGATATCTGCTGGCTTAGGGCCAAAACCATCTGCATATTTAGGTTGCCCACCAACAGATACTGTAAACAGTGTTCTGCCGTGGAATGCATGGTGAAAAGCAATAATTTTAGTTTTATAAGGACTATGGCGAGTGATGGCATAATGGCGAGCCAACTTAAATGCTGCCTCATTCGCTTCTGCGCCTGAATTGGCAAAAAAGACACGTTCTGCAAATGTGTTATCTATTAATTTTTGTGCTAAACGCAATGCTGGTTCATTAGTAAAAATATTACTAACATGCCAAAGTTGTTCGCTTTGTTCTTTCAAGGCTTGATTAAGAGCAGGATGAGCATGCCCCAGTGCTAAAACAGCAATACCACCAGCAAAATCAATATACGATTTTCCCTGCTGATCCCAAACACGGCTACCCATCCCTTTGACAGGAATAAATTCTGCGGGTGAATAAATTGGCAACATTACTTGATCGTAAGTTGCCCGGTTGATGCTTTGCTTTGTCATTACCCCACCTGATCGTTATTCATATTCAATATGAAAATATAATCACTAAATATGAATAAAAAATCAAATGTGGTTTTGTATAAAAAGGCTTTATTTCGCTATTTAAATGCTATCCATTTAATATTTAAGGAAATTATTTAATAGCTCATGTCCTTGTTCACTTAAAATACTTTCTGGGTGAAATTGAACCCCTTCAATTGGCAGAGTACGATGGCGAATTCCCATAATTTCATCAACATTTCCATCATGTTGGCTCCATGCCGTCACTTCAAAGGGAACCGGTAATGTCGTCGCATCAATCACTAAAGAGTGGTAACGCGTCACATTTAAAGGCCGATTAAGTCCCTTAAAAACACCTTGTTGATTATGATGTATTAATGAATTTTTACCATGCATCACTTCTCGTGCTCTGATAACTGATGCACCAAAAGCTTGTCCTATCGCTTGATGTCCAAGACAAACGCCAAGAATAGGAATTTCACCGGCAAACCGCTGTATAGCCTCAAGAGAGATCCCAGCTTCATCAGGAGTACAAGGTCCTGGCGAGATAACAAGATGTGCTGGCATCATCTTTTCTATCTCTTTAAGTCCGATCTCATCGTTACGCTTAACAACAACCTCAGCACCCAATTCACAGAAATACTGATAGAGGTTGTAGGTAAACGAGTCGTAATTATCAATAAGTAACAGCATATTAGCCTATCCGACTGATTTTCTTATCATTATCTATTTTATTACTATTTTAAAGCGAGTGTAGATTTGCCAAAATAGCTCGTTGTTTAACCGACTTGGGTACAACAAAGCCGATTATCATAGCACAGGTGTAAAATATGAATAGTAAGCAAGAAAACCTGCTGATTTATTGCGCAATAACAAGAATGACGGTAATTGATGATGAATAGAGTGATTAATAGCGTAGTGAATACTTATTGCAGGAGATCACACGAAAAAAGGAAGGATAAAAAAGATTTTTTTGTACTAAAAATCCCCGGAATGAAAATATTCATTCCGGTTTATATGCATTTTATCTTATTAGAATAAGTAAATATCCTATCCTAATAATGCGTTTATTGTTTTACGACTTCCGCAGATAAAATAGTGACCGTTTTTACTGGCACATTTTGGTAAGGTCCAATATTACGAGTTGGAGCTTGTGAAATTTTATCAACTACATCCATTCCTTTCACAACTTTACCAAATACGGCATAGCCAAAATCACGTTGACCGTGATCTAAAAATGCATTGTCAGCCACATTAATAAAGAATTGGCTGGTTGCGCTGTCTTTATCTGATGTGCGAGCCATGGCAATAGAACCTTTTACATTGCGTAATCCATTGTCGGCTTCATTTTTAATTGGCGCTCTGGTTTGTTTTTGCTGTAAATCAGCAGTAAAACCACCGCCTTGAACCATAAAGCCAGGAATAACACGATGAAAAGTGGTGCCGTTATAGTACCCATCTTCGACATACTGAATAAAATTTTTCGTTGTAATTGGGGCTTTTTTATTATCCAGTGATATTTCAATATTGCCTTCAGAGGTGACTAATTTAACGAAGGTTTCTCCCGTTGCCATTGCAAAAGTCGCTGTTGTTAAAGTGCAAGCGGTAACGAAGGTGACAAGAAAACGTTTTAACATGCAGGGATCCTTTACTTTAATAGTCTACAACTTACTTAATATGCAGCGATTCTAATTCGCTGAGGTAAATAGTGCCAATCATTTACCTTTATTTACGCTCAATAAGTCTAATTACGTTATAACAGGGTAAATTTTAATTTTTAAGCACTGTTATAAGTCATTAAATTGCGCCAAAATAGAGCAAATAAATATTTTAGATATTCATTTTCATGCAAAATTGAAATGAGTATGCATGAAAAGCCGCATTATTTCAGAGAGGTTTATACCATAATGACCCAATTTAATTACCAAAAAGCACATTTCATCATCAGTGCACCTGATATCCGTCATTTACCACCAGATACAGGAATTGAAATTGCCTTTGCGGGTCGCTCTAATGCCGGTAAATCCAGTGCTTTAAATGCGTTAACCCAACAAAATGGATTAGCCAGAACCAGTAAAACCCCAGGCCGTACGCAATTAATCAACCTTTTTCAAATTGAAGAAGGCTTACGCTTAGTCGATTTACCAGGCTACGGCTATGCCCAAGTTCCTGAAGAAATGAAGCGTAAATGGCAACGCTCTTTAGGTGAATACCTACAAAAAAGAGAGTGCTTAAAAGGTGTGGTTATTTTAATGGATATTCGTCATCCATTAAAAGATCTCGATATGCAAATGATTGACTGGGCTGTGGGCTCAGAGCTTCCTACTCTCGTTTTACTGACTAAAGCGGATAAACTCGCATCAGGCGCGCGTAAAAAGCAGTTAATGAGCGTACGTGAAGAGCTGGCAAATAAAGTAGGCGATATCCGCGTAGAATACTTTTCATCATTGAAAAAAATTGGCATTGATAAGCTACGTAACACACTTAATGAATGGTTTTCAGGCTCAGAAGAACAGCCTACAAATGATGACAACGCTTAATTATCTTCTTTTTTCTCAACGATAGCGTTCTGATCTTCTATTGATAAAAGGGAAATCACTTTTCCCTTTCACTTCTCGCACAAACCACTTCAGTGAATTTTAGATAAAAAAATGCCCCAGTCGAAATAAAGTCGACTGGGGCAGCTAATATTCAGCTAAATCCGATTACGTGAAGTAAAAGGTCTGAAAGATAGAACATCTTACCTCTGTACCCTACGAGAGATAATGTACTCTATTTTATTGGTTAATAAAAGCCCTTTTGTAATTTTTTTTCACATGCAGACACGATTCAGCTATGTGTTTATGTATTCAAACCATAAATAAATGTAGTTTAATTACATAATTATGAGACTTTAATCACTTACGTGAATATGATTAAAAATAGAACAAATCACACAAAAGGTGCGGTTTATCCTTAATGATTTTGTGATACGCTTATTGCGAGACCGTAGTAAATATGTAATTAGCGATAAAATGAGGTATCCATGGCTGTATTAACGCTCCTGCGTTTTCCAGATGAGCGTCTGCGCAGAGTCGCAGTACCAGTGGAAAAAGTAGATGACGAAATACGCACATTAATCGATGACATGATTGAAACCATGTACGCAGAACGAGGTATTGGCTTAGCAGCACCTCAGGTTAATGTATCTAAACGCATTGTTGTAATTGATGTTTCTGAAAACCGAGATCAACCGATTGCACTTATCAATCCTGAAATTATCAGCACTGAAGATGAAGTGATGGATATGATGGATGGGTGTCTATCTATTCCAGATTCTTTTGCCCCAACAGAGCGTTACCGCTTCTTAAAGGTTAAGGCATTGGATAGAAATGGTGATGAAATTGAATTTGAAGCCGCTGATTTGTTTGCAGGCTGCATTCAGCATGAGTTAGACCATCTTGATGGCAAACTTTTTATTGACCATTTATCTCCGTTAAAACGCCAACGGATTGAGAAAAAACAGAAGAAATTAAGCAAGCTGATAGACTCGCAAGTTGCTTAATTATTCACTTATCTCTTTTTCACATATTGATAAGTTTTGACATAAAAAATAAAGGGCACAATGTATTTCATTGTGCCCTTTTAATATTTAAAAACGATACTTAAAAACTAGTGTGCTTCATCCCAGTTATTACCAATACCTACTTCCACTTTCAACGGAATAGCTAATTCCATACTGCTTTCCATCAATTTATGGATCATGATATTTGCGTTCTCTAGGTAAGACTCTCGCACTTCAAACACTAATTCATCGTGTACTTGCATAATCATATGCACATCAGCAGGACATTCATTGCAAATCCAATTATCCACAGCAATCATAGCTTTTTTGATAATATCCGCAGCGGTACCCTGCATTGGCGCATTAATCGCCTCACGCTCTGAAGCTTTACGACGAATTGCATTCTTTGAATTAATTTCTGGTAAATAGAGGCGACGACCATCTAACGTTTCAACATAGCCTTGTTCAGAAGCTTGTTTACGTGTGCGCTCCATATAGTCCAAGACACCTGGATAACGTTCAAAATATAGATCCATATAACGCTGAGCTTCTCTTCTCTCAACACCAATCTGTTGCGATAAGCCAAATGCGCTCATGCCATAAATAAGACCAAAGTTGATCGCTTTCGCACTACGACGTTGCTCAGAGGTGACGTCTTCTAAAGGTATACCAAACACTTCAGATGCAGTTGCACGGTGAATATCTTTACCTTGAGCAAAGGCATCTAACAAACCTTTATCTTGCGATAAATGTGCCATGATCCGTAATTCAATTTGTGAATAGTCGGCAGCAACAATTTTAAAACCTTCACGCGCAATAAATGCTTGGCGAATTCGACGCCCTTCTTCATTTCTCACTGGAATATTTTGAAGATTCGGATCACGAGAAGATAAACGCCCCGTTGCCGTCACTGCTTGATGATATGAAGTATGTACACGCTTCGTCTTACTATTTACCATCAATGGTAATTTATCAGTATAGGTAGATTTCAGTTTCGCAAGACCACGATGCTCTAAGATTAAGCGAGGCAATTCATGGCTATGTGCTAATTCTTCTAATACTTCTTCATTGGTAGATGGCGCCCCTTTCGGGGTTTTCTTGATAACTGGCAATTGCAATTTATCAAATAAAATTTCTTGTAACTGCTTAGGTGAAGAGAGATTAAACTCTTGTCCAGCTAACGCAAACGTCTCTTTTTCAATTTCAGCCAAACGTTGTGTAATTTCTTGAGATTGAACAGCTAACACTTGAGCATCAATTAATACTCCCTTGCGTTCCATTCTAGAAAGCACAGGAACTAATGGCATTTCGATATCGCGGTAAACATGCTTAAGAGGCTCAATAGCGTCTATTTGAGGATATAGCGCTTGATGGAGTAATAAAGTGATATCGGCATCTTCAGCCGCATATAACGTCGCTTGCTCAACCTCAATTTGGTTAAAGGTGAGTTGACCTTTACCTTTACCCGCGATCTCTTCAAATGTCGTGGTTTTATGGTTTAAATGTTTTTCAGCCAAAGTATCCATATCATGTCGATTACTCACGCTATTTAATACGTAAGACTCCAACATCGTATCAAAATGAATACCGTTTAATTCGATACCTTCATTTTCCATAATGCCACGATCAAACTTCAAGTTTTGCCCAATTTTTAAAATATTTTTATCTTCTAAAATAGGTTTTAATGCCACTAGCACTTCATTAACAGGAAGTTGGTCTGGCGCATCTAAATACTCATGACGTAGTGGAATATAAGCGGCTTTACCCGGCTCAATAGCAAATGATAATCCCACTAAACGAGCATCAATATTATTTAAGCTATCCGTTTCTGTATCGAATGCAAATGCAGGTGCTTTTTTGAGAAGCTCAACCCATCGCGCCAGACTTTCATGCGTTAAGACAGCTTCATAATTCTCTTGTGTAATAACAGGAAAATTAGCTGATACAGGTGCTTCTTTGGGTTTAACAGCTTCTGAGGTGTAAGGCACTGCAACTTTGTGTGTACTGCGTTGTGCTAACCAGCCACCATTTTGAAGATCACTTATCCAGCGTTTAAATTCATAACGCGTGAACATCTCTAATAATTGATCTAAATTTGGCTCATTAACCACTAAATCATCAAACGTTTTATCGAGTTCAACATCAGTTTTAATCGTTGCCAGCTTATAAGAAAGTTTTGCCACTTTCTCATGCTCGGCCATTTTAGCGCCAAGTGTTTTAGCGCCACGGAAACTCAATGTTGCAATATTATCAAGCTGTTGATAGATATCATCTAAACTACCAAGCCCTTGTAGAAGACCTAGTGCGGTTTTTTCACCAACACCGGGGACACCAGGGATGTTATCCGATGAATCGCCCATCAATGCGAGGAAATCAATAATCAGTTCAGGAGGAACGCCATATTTTTCTTTAACTTCATCAGGACCCAAAATAACGTTGGTCATGGTGTTAATCAGCGTGATCTTTGGCGTCACTAATTGCGCCATATCTTTATCGCCGGTGCTTATTAGGACATCACGCCCATCAGCCGCCGCTTTTAGTGCCAATGTTCCAATAACATCATCCGCTTCCACACCTGAAATAGATAACAAGGGTAAACCCATTGCTTGCACCATCTCATGTAAAGGCGCTATTTGTTCACGCAGATCATCTGGCATTGGAGGACGATTAGATTTGTATTCCTCATACAACTCATCACGGAATGTTTTACCTTTAGCGTCAAACACAACCGCAACATGGCTTGGCTTATACTGTATTATCAAGCTACGCAGCATATTCAACACACCATACATCGCACCCGTTGGCTCACCTTGGCTATTGGTTAGCGGTGGAAAGGCATGATAGGCACGATAAAGGTATGAAGAGCCATCTACAAGGATAAAGGGGTTTTCTGCTATCTGGACCATAATCTGTTCATCATTGTTCTGAGGTTCGTTGATATGACTAGAATGCCACATCACAGCCCAATAGACGAATTTTACCTGTTCTTAAATGCAGAAATTCGGCTTAAATACTCAATTATTTATTATTAACCGAACTTAACAGAAAGAATAAGTATGAATGATAACTTAATATTAATTAAAGTACTTTTTTATCAGAAGCCATATCCATTAATCTGATTTCAATTAAAAACAAAGACTAAAAAGTAAACTTACTGTGTAAATTAGAAAGTATTTAAGATAGAGCTATTTATTCATCATAAATATTAACGTTCATATTAGTATCATCTTTTTTTATTAAGGATTTATTTTTTAGACAACACCAGAACAACCTGTGGATAACTCTGTGAGTAGTTTTGTAACTCTCTCTATATTAATAAGTTAGCTTCCTTTTAAATTTATTAACACAATTAAAAAATCAATCACTTAGCGAAATCATTAAGATATTATAAATTAATCTCAATATTTTTTATTAATGTGGATAGTTATATTATGACAAAAATATGAAAGTAAAAAAAATAGCACTCCTATGTCTTGAGTGCTATTTTTCATATAAGAATCTATATACTTTTACTTAGTCTATATAGGAAAAAATTAAGCCTATATTATTTTTTCAGCAATAATTGATTCACAATATCAGAATATGTTTTTGCATACTCTTCTGGTGATTTTGCGCTGATACCATCATTTTTCATTTTATATTTACCACCAATGATCATGGCAGGAACACCATTGATTTGGAAATCAGCGACAGCATTTTGTTGTTGGCTAACTAAAGAATTCACCACAAAGCTATTCATTGCAGCATCATAATCTTCGCCTTTAACGCCAGCCTTAATAAAGGCATTACGGATATCGTCAACAGAGCGAATAGATTGCGTTTCTTGAATACCTTTAAATAAAACTGGAGAAACTTGATCTTCAACACCTAAGGCCATTGCTACAGCCCAAGAACGTGTTAAGTCTTTACCTAAAGGTCCTAAGAAATCAACGTGGTAGCGGACAATATTAGTATTTTCTGGTACATTCTTTTCAACAGTACTATTGACTTTATACACTTCAGAAAATTGATAACAATGTGGGCAATAAAAAGAGAAAAACTCAACAACATCAGGCGCTGATGCAACAGGTTTAGAAAGGCTCGTATACTGTTTTCCTTCAGAAAAATCAGCAGCAGAAACACTGAATGCTAACACCATACTTGCTAACGCCAGCCAAATCTTTTTCATTTCTCATCGTCTCCTAAGAATTAATACATTGGACTAAGTTGTAAAGGAGGCTCATTTAACTGCTCCACTTGTCCCTTGAATAAGGCTAATTGCTTAAACCAAAAATCTTGCTCTTGAAACCAAATAAAAGCACGAGGGAAAGCAGGATCATTCCAGCGTTTTAATACCCACGCGAGATAATGCACCATTCTCATTGCTCTTAGTGGTTCAATTAATGACAATTCACGTAAATCAAAATCTTGGTATTCATAATAAGACTCAAGGATCGTATCTAACTGTATAACCTGCTCTTGCCGTGAGCCATTTAATAACATCCAAAAGTCTTGTACCGCAGGTCCCATTCGGGAATCATCAAAGTCAACCATTACAACTTCATCACGCCACAATATATTACCGGGATGGCAATCACCATGTAGCCGTAATATTTGCCATGCAGAGTCCTCTATTCTAGGACGCACATCATGAATAAGTTTATCTATAACCTCTATAAATTGAGGTTTGAGGTTATTAGGAATTAACGCACTACTTTCAAATTCTAATTTTGGCGCTATCAGATATTCTGCAATAGAAACTGTCGGTCGGTACTCATAACTCTTTTTTCTGCCTATTTGATGAATGCGCCCTAATGTGCGTCCTACTTCTTCTAGCTGAAATAAATTATCAGTTTCATATGCTCTTCCCCCTATGCTAGGGAATATTGCAAAATAAAAGCCATTATCAGAAAAATGAACTGTCTCACTATTAATCATTAAAGGGGCAGCAACGGATACCTCTGCCTCCTTTAATGCTAAAACGAATTCATGTTCTTCTTTTATTTGTTCATACGACCAGCGTTGAGGGCGATAAAATTTCACCACATAACGTTGTCGATGCTCATCCATAAATTGAAAAACACGATTTTCATAGCTATTTAATTCCGTTAACCCTGACTCAGGATAAAAACCGATTTTAACTAACGCGTCCCAAATGTTATCAGGTGAAAGTCCCTGAAAATTAAATGAGGCAGACATTTCCATTTTCTATCCTGAATTTAATCTTTAATCACGCCACGAGCACGTAAAATGGCGGTTTTAAAATCTTCTTCGTAATCTTTTTTCAGTCCTGGTATCACATCTGTTGGCGCTGAACCGCGCATTTTCAGATGGTAAATCAAAATATCATCAGTCAGATCAGATAATTGACCTTTAAAACCCGCTTCATCAGCAAGTTTCTGCAATAATTGAATTAAGTTTAAATCAGAATTTTCTTCCCAAACTGGGTGCAATAATTCCATAACTTCATTAAGACGGTGACATTTCATACAAAAAATCCTTATTATTAATTACAACAACAAAGTACCAATTATTATCCGATAGAAAAAGGAAACCTCTGTCAATATGCGTAAAGATTACGCTTTTTTGATAAAAATTGCTGTCGCTTTACATGAAATCTCACTAAGTCGATATTTTTTATTAGTATATCGTCTTTCCTTGATAAAAATCGTTCGGAAAATTTAGCCAATTTATTCACAAATATTGAATATGAAAATGAAGAATATTACAGGCGGTATACTTGCGGGTGGCCAAGCAACACGAATGGGAGGGGCTGATAAAGGGCTTCAAATTCTACATGGACAGCCTTTATACCGCCATATTGCCCAAAAACTAGCACCGCAAGTTGATAGCATACTGATTAGTGCTAACCGAAATTTAGAACAATATCGCCAAAGCCAATATCCTGTTATTACAGATGAAATAGAAGGATTTTCAGGGCCTTTAGCTGGCATGCTCACGTTATTAAAGCAAGCATCAACACCTTGGGTTGCTTTTGTACCTTGCGATGTCCCCTATTTCCCTCTTAATTTAGTTGAAAAACTCTATGAGCAAAGAGGCGATGCATTAGCCGTTTATGTTGATGATGGTGAAAGAGAACATCCTACCTTAGCACTGCTAAATCGTCGTATTATTCCAATGCTAGAAACTTATTTAGCACAAGGTGATCGAAAATTAATGTTGTTTATGAAACAGATAAATGCGCATTCTGTTTTATTTGCGGATCAAGCAAGTGCTTTTATTAATTTAAATACCCCTGACGATATTGAAAAAGCCAACAAATTAAAAAAATAGGAATGAAAAATATGGCACAAGTAGATTTACCCCTCTTAGGGATCACGGCGTGGAGTGGAACAGGTAAAACGACACTACTAAAACAACTTATTCCAGAATTACGCAAAAGAGAAATTCGTGTAGGCATGATCAAGCACACTCATCATGATATGGATGTGGATAAGCCCGGAAAAGACAGTTACGAACTCAGAAAAGCAGGAGCAGATCAGACATTAGTCGCAAGCCAACAACGTTGGGCATTAATGACAGAGACGCCAGAACTACCAGAATTAGATTTGTATTACCTCGCATCTCGTTTTGATACGAGTAAGCTAGATTTAATCTTAGTCGAAGGCTTTAAAGGCGAAGCTATTCCTAAAATTGCGCTCTATCGCCATATCAACGAACGTAATTTTAATGACTTACTTGATGAGCACGTTATTGCCGTCGCCAGTGATTGTGATTTAAACGTAGATTTCCCACTACTAGATATCAATGCACCCGAGGCTATTGCAGAATTTATTGCAGATTGGCTTAAAAACAATAAATGATCGTTGTGGGCTATTTTTATAGCCCACATAAATGACAGTCTCTTAAATACTATTCTAATAATTCTAAATCAAATTCGTCACTGATTGTTTTAATAATAGTCACCACAGTTTCTGCAAAACTGTCTTCGCCAAAATCTCTCAACATTAGCCAAATATTATCATCAGCATTCCAATTCTGTGGCATATTGAGGCTTTCTTCTGAATATGCATACCAAGGATAATTTTCAGCATTTAGTTGACACTCAACATAATAGTCAGGAAATATTCGTTCAATTTCACTTTGAATTTCAGTGTAGTTCTTTAATTTATTTCTTTTGGGTGCTTCATTTTTTCTTTCAAAGCCCCAATAAAAATCTCTTAAATTTGAACTCTCAAATTTAAACACCAAATAATAAAGGCTATCATCGTTAAAATCGACATAAAATCCAGACTCTTTTTTCCCTTTTCTAAAGTCTTCTTCATCAAAATAAAAATCTATAGAGAGCTCATCTGTTTTATTTATAATATGAGTTATAAACTCATTCATTATTGACAACTTAATATTTTCTATGCTTTTAGAAATTAAAAGAGCAGAGCTAATTGCATCATTATCTTCTAATATTTTTTCTACTATTTCGTCTTGCAATTCCATATTTAACTCGTAATTAATTTCTGAATTAATAAATTTTATAATAGATTCAATAAACATTTTTACCTGAATTGACTCTATTTTATAGGAGCATTCTTCTAACCATTTAATAATTTCATAATAAGTAATATGGTGAATATTATCTTTTATCTCTTTATCTGTATCTTTAGATAAAGAATACTCGCTATATTCGGAATTACTTAAATAAAATAAGATCCATTTTTTTCGACTTCTTCCTGCTCTTTTTTTCAACCAGCAGCCATAATCATATAACTGATTTTCTTCATCTTCAGCCCATGGTTTATTCTCAATACCTATCAATAAATCAGATGTTTCAACAAAAATATCTAAACGGCGATAACTATCGTCTCGCTCAACTGCCTGTTCAAGGCAGACTGATTTTACAGACTGATATTTATTATTTTTAATAAAATGTTTATAGAAATTTTGAGTAAATAATTTACCCTGAGCATGCGTTTCTGTTGGATCAAGTAGAAATGCTAAGCATTTTGAAATTGTGTTTTCATTTATCTTGAATAGAGATAAAGGTGAAAAATCTGGACTTAGCTTTTTATAGTAGCGCTTTTTCGCTTTGTCATAAGATTTTCGTTCTGTCGTAATACGTTGGATTACTTTATGAACAATAGCTGGGGAAATATCCATGTTTTTTCTAGTAATAAAAATAAGGTAATTTAGTTTATGTCTAATGTTGATTTCTAATTTAAACAATATCACCAATAAAATATAGCTAACAGATAGATTAATAAAAATAGGTTCCAATGAAGATCAGAACCTATCCATTAAAGTAATTATTTTCATTCCAAAATAATTGCTTGATAAGGTTGAAGAATAAGACCACCTTGTGCATCTTCCACTATTGGGCTGTTATGCAAATAAATATCTTTAGCTTTAATGGTAAGTGCTTTTTCTTCACCACTAAAATTACAGTAAATATTGACTGAGTTACCATCATAAGTACGCTTAAAAGCAATCACGTTTTCTGGTGAAACCAATGGCGAGAATTCACCATAGACCAAAATATCACTGATCTTTGAATGTCGTCTTAATGCAATTAATTGTTGATAATAAGCGAAAAGAGAATGTTTATCTTGTGTCTCTTGCTCTGCATTAATATCCACATAATTAGGGTTAACTTTTAGCCATGGCTTTCCAGTACTAAAACCACCATTTATTTCACGATCCCATTGAAAAGGTGTTCTTGAATTATCACGGCTACGGTCATTAAAGTATTCAATTATTTGCTCGTCGCTATAACCTAATTTTTTACCCCATTCATATAATTTAAAAACATGCAAATCATCATGTTCTTCTAATGTCATTGGGCAATTAGTCATGCCAATTTCTTGCCCTTGATAAATAAAAGGAGTTCCTCGTTGAGTTAATAAAAATGTCGCTAACATTTTGGCACTAGTTACATTAATCGCCCCTTTAGGAAGAAATTTATTTAATGAACGAGGCTGATCATGATTTTCTAAATAAGGTGCTCCCCAACCTACGCGTTGAGTATCTAGCTGACTTTTAATAAATACAGGTTTTAATCTTTCACCTGTGATTGGATTAATGGTAAATGGTTTCTCATTACGAATATCTAAATCAGCGATACTAAAATCAAATACCATGGAAAAATAACCATTCTCGCCAACATAAGCGCGTAAATCTTTTTCAGGTACATCAATTTCTGCAACCGTCATACTATTTGCAGGCTTAAAAGTATTCTCGACTAATTCAGTTAAAAACTTATCAATACCAGGTTGATTTAATACCCAAGGCACTAAAGACGCTGAACCATCATCTTTATCAGGTTCAAATTGATATTCAGATAAGGCTTCAGGTGATTTTTTTAAATTACCAATCGCATCAATACGAAATCCTGCAACACCTTTTTTGATCCAGACATTTATCATGTTGATAATATCTTTACGTAATTGTGGGTTTTCCCAGTTTAAATCCGGTTGTTCAGGGCCAAAGGAATTGAAATACCAACGATTAGTTTCTCCAACGCGACTCCAAACAGAGCAATCAAAATAAGTGCGTAAATTATTAGGAGGAGTCGGTTTATCCCATTGTTTAAAAATATAATAATCCCTATATGGGCTATTAGGATCTTCAATTGCCGCTTTAAACCAAGGATGCTCATCAGAAGAGTGATTTAATACTAAATCTAATAGAATTTTAATATCACGTTTTTTAGCTTCGCTAATAAGTTTATCTAACGCGTTATTATCGCCAAAGATAGGATCGACAACAGAATAATCAGCAATATCATAACCATTGTCTTTCATTGGTGATTTAAAAATCGGACATAACCAAATAACGTTTGTACCAAGTGACTGAATATAATCTAATTTCTCCGTGATCCCAGCTAAATCGCCGACACCATCCCCGTTACTATCATAATAACTCTTGGGATAAATTTGATAGACCACGGCATCTTTCCACCAAGTATTAGACATATTCACCTCACTAAGGTAATTAGCACATATGGAACTGTTCCATAATTAATATAAGATACTATAGGCACTAAAAGAGAGGGTAAGGTAATTAACATACTAAAATGTGAAATAGCTCATACTAAAAAAACACAATTACCTCAATAAAGATGGGTTTGTCATAATCATATTAAGATATATTAGGTCATCAACTAATTGAAAGGAGCAACAGCATATTCAATGGCCGGGATCCGTGATGTCGCAAAAAAAGCCAATGTCGCAGCAAGCACTGTTTCCAGAGCATTAAATAACAGTGGCTATGTGTCTCAAGCTGCACGAGAAAAAATAAAAAAAGCGGTTGAGGAATTAGATTATATTCCAGATACTTGGCTAAGAAATTTATATCAACAAAAGAGTGCTGTTGTTGGTGTCATTATTAATAGCCTTGAATACCCTTATTTTGCGACAGTGACACGTTTTATTGAAAATAAGCTCGCTGAAAATGGCTATAGCATGATGTTATGTGCAACACAAAATAGCAAAGTACGTGAACGTATATTTTTTGATATGCTTAAACGCGGTCAGATCGACGGTATTATTGCAGAATATCTGTTATTGGATGATAGTGAATATCAGCATATTCAAAGACCGGTGGTAACGCTAGACCGTCATCTCCGTGATATTCCATTAGTGTGTTCCGATCACCATACTGGTGGTCGATTAGCAGCAGAACACCTTATTCAGAAAGGTTGCCAAAAAATCCTCTATATTGAAGATAATTCAAGTTATTTATCATCAACCCCTTCATATCAAAGCTGTTTAGCTTTTAAGGAAACGCTTATTCAGGCAGGTATTAAACCTATTCCTTGTAAAGTAAATTGGAAAGAAGAAGAGAAAGACTATTTTCACTCTTTTGCAACAAAAATACTTTCTTTGCATTCAGAGATCGATGCTATTTTTGCTGCTGATATTCCCGCCATGGCATTATTTAATGAAGCAACAAGACGAAATATTGCCATTCCAGAACAATTAAAAATAGTTGCTTACGATGGCAGTCCTTGGTTAAACCAAACACTGCGCCAATTAACCTGTATTGAACAACCCTTTGAAAAACTGGCTGAAAAAAGCGTAAAAGTGATTAGCGCATTAATTGAAAATAAAGAAACAACAGATAACATCTCTGTTATTCCAGTGAAGTTTATTCAAGGTGAAAGTAGCTAATTATTGATTCAATTCTTATGACAGTTTTGTGTTGAGATATCGCCATAACATGTCGATACCATAAACATGTCACGCTGTTATGTTTATAAAAGCTAGTTTTATCGACATATCGCCATAACATGTCGATACCATAAACATGTCTCGCTATTATGTTTATAAAAACGCATTTTATCGACATATCGCCATAATATGTCGATACTATAAAAAAACGCCAAAGAAAGTTACCTTTCTCTAGCGTTTTATTTGATTATGTTTTACTTCAAAATTGAGTAAAAGCTATCGTTCTTATTTTGCAGGACGAACTGCGATAACTTCAATTTCTACACGCCATGCTGGATTAGCCAGTTTTGCGATTTGGAAAGTTGAACGAGCTGGCAGTTGGTCAGTTTTAGAAGCATCAAAGTACTTAGAATAACCGTTCATAAAGCCTTTAAAGTCCATCTCACCTTTAGTTTCTTCGCCACCAACTAGGAAGACTTGCATTTTCACAACGTCTTTCATATCTAGGCCAAGTTCATTTAAGTGAGTTTTGATTTGTTCTAATACACTGATAGTTTGTTCTTCAGTATTACCATAAGACGCTAATACGCCTTCTGGTGCATCTGCTGATTTCTTAGCTGGTACTTTACCGCTTAAGAAAACAAGGTTGTTACCTGCACTTACTTCAACAGACTCAGAAATAGGCATACCGTTTAATTTATGGTGTACAACACCTTCCGCATTCGCGCTTGCTACACCAAAAATAAAAGGCAGAGCAACAAGTAAACTTTTATAACGCATGAAAACTCCTTAACATGTTTAATTTACAGTAAAACAAGGGGTTATTTACTTCTTAAAGCGATCCATACTAAATGGTGTTGGATCAATAACAGGTTTCTTACCTGTAACGATATCAGCAGTCACTTCACCAGCAGCAGGGCCTTCGGTCATACCCCATACGGTTGCAGTATTGATAACTAGGCCTGGGTATTCTTTGACTTCAGAAATAATAGGTAATTCATCAAATGTTGGACTAACTACTGCGCCCCAACGTTCAACAACTTGTGATTTTTCAAATACTGGGAATTCAGCTTTCATTCTTTGGAATACAGCATCCAAGTGCTCAGTATTTTGCGTTGCTGTTGCAACACGATATTGTTCAAACGGTGTTTTTTCATCTAATTTCCAAGATGTTGCCATCTTGAATGAGTTGAATAAATCTTCACCGATAGAGAATTCTAATGGCAGCTCACCACCACCTAATAGGTGCATGAACTTAGGCCCTAACAAGAAGCTATCTTTCACGATAGAGCTTGTGAAAATACGAGGTGCGACAGCATAAGTACCATCGGCTTGCTCACGGAAATGGATACCGTTTGGTAAATGCACGTTACCACGAGGTGCACCCGGAACACCTGATACACGTTGCTGTGATAAGTAAACATTCAGCGTTGGAATATCAATGCCCATGTTACCCATAAATAAACGTGACCAAATACCACCAGCAAGAACAACGTGAGATGTTCTAATTGCACCTTTTTCTGTTACAACATCAGAAATTTTACCACCAGCAGTTTCGATGCCTCTTACCGCGCAGTTGGTATAGATTTTTACGCCAATTTGTTTAGCGTAGCGTGCTAATGCAGGTGTGCCTGTTTCTGGATCAACAGAACCTGAGTCTTCTTCAAAAGCGGCCACAGTCCATGGTGTTTGAGCACCAACAAGACGGTTTGATAACTCTTCACCTTTAATAATGCGCGTATTTAATGGTGTATCAAATCCAGCCGTTTCTTTTGCTGTTTTGATCCACGCTTGCGCTTTATCAAATGCTTTTTCATCTGCAAGGGCTTCTACTCGACCTTGTGTACGATAACTAGTATCAGCACCAATCTTTTCGTTCATTCCACGCCATAAGATTTTCCCGTAATGGTGTAATGGGAAAATTTCTGGTGATGTTTGATAACTAATAATTTGGCTGTATGCTCGGCCTGATTGTTCACCGCCAATCTCGCCTTTTTCTAAAATAGTGACACTCATGCCACGTTCTGCAAGGTTGATAGCAGTCATGATACCTTGGATACCACCACCAATAATCACTGCATCAGACTCTTTAGGCAGCGCACCCTCTGTACCTTCAACAAATGATGCTCTAGATTTAGCTTCAACGAATTTGCCATCACGGCGAACCATTGGAACTAACGCAGCACCACCGGCTAAAACACCCGCAGCACCAACACCTAAAAGCAGCTTTCTCCTTGAAATTTTCATCTTCTACCTCAGTAATGGATTTACTATTTATATTTATAATGTTGTTCATTTATTTCTTTAAAACTGAATAATACCATAGTTCATTATATTGTTAATAATTATAATTATTTGTTAACCATTTCTTAGAACAACAATATCCATAGATACAATATGGTTACTTTAACCATTTTTTTTCATAGAAATTCATCATTTAATGAGCTAGAGATGAAAACCTTGCGTTTATTATCAATTGATAAATAAGAAGATATTTAGAATTGGATAAATTTTTAATAGAAAAAGCAATTGTTTAAATAATTAACATTTTGATACAAATGACGAGGATGGCTGTAAAATATTGTTTACAAAACAAGCAAAATCTATCGCACAATTGCATAAAATAAAAAGATGATCTGACTATCTAATAGCCTTATTTTTACAAAATAAGTAATTTTACTTAGTAACTGGTTTATGGGTCAGTTAGTAGACGAATATACTTTTTGGAAAATACGTAGAAAAGAGGATATTCGAGTTCGAAATAAAACTGGGGTAAGTACAAATTCTCAATAAAAAAAGCCAGAGGGTTAACTCTAGCTTTTTACATAATAATAAAAATAAGCTTAAGCGATAAAATGAAAATAGCTTATCTCATCGTAACAAATTCTTCTGCTGCAGTTGGGTGGATTGCCACAGTATCATCAAAGTCTTTTTTCGTTGCGCCCATTTTCAGAGCCACAGCAAAACCTTGTAGCATTTCATCCATACCAAACCCAATACCATGAATACCAACAATTTTTTCGTCTGCGCCAACACAAACTAACTTCATACGACACGGTTGGCGATGACGAGTCACAGCACTATACATTGCTGTGAAAGACGATTTGTACACTTTAACTTGATCAGCACCGTACTGCTCAACCGCTTGAGGCTCTGTTAAACCAACAGTACCAATAGCTGGATGACTAAATACCACTGTTGGGATATTTGAATAGTCTAAATGTTCGTTAGGTTTGTTGTTAAATAAACGCTCTGACAAACGACGCCCTGCGGCAACAGCAACAGGCGTTAATTCAACTGCACCTGTATTATCGCCAACAGCATAAATTCCTTTTACATTGGTATTTTGGAATTTATCGACTTTGATATAGCCTTTTTCATTTAACTCGACCCCCGTTACCGCCAGATTCAGGTTATCCGTTGCTGGCTCACGACCAATTGCCCAGATTAATGTATCAACTGTCTGCTCTGTACCGTTTTCCAGTTGTAACGTTAAACTTCCATCCGCATTCTTAATTACAGCTTTAGGAATAGCGTGTGTATGTAATTTAGGCCCTTCGGTTTCCATCACTTCTAACAGTGTTTCAACGATTAATGGGTCAAAATTACGCAGTGGCGCATGTTTACGCACAAATAGGTGCGTTTCACTACCCAAAGCATTTAACACACCGGCAAGTTCAACAGCGATATAACCAGCACCAACAACAGCAACACGTTTTGGTAAGGCTTTTAATTCAAAAAAGCCATCAGAATTAATACCATACTCAGCACCTGGAATATTAGGTTGAACAGGGCGACCGCCTGTTGCAATCAGAATATTATCAGCCGTGATCTTTTCGCCATTAACTTCAATCGTATTGGCATCAACAAAACGAGCAAACCCTTGGATAACATCAACTTTGTTATTACCTAAGACACGGTCATAAGATTGATGAATACGGTCAATATAAGCAGAACGGCTACTAATTAGCGTATCCCAATCAAAACGGTTCACTGTGGTATCAAAACCATAATCAGGACCGTATTGATGAATAGCTTCAGCAATTTGCGCTGCATGCCACATCACTTTTTTAGGTACACAACCCACGTTAACACAAGTGCCACCTAACGCTTTCGCTTCAATTAATGCACATTTTTGGCCATACATTGCCGCTCTATTAATTGATGCAATACCGCCACTACCGCCACCGATGGCGATGTAATCGTAATGTTTGCTCGTCATTTCTCTGATCCATTTATCTGTAGAAAAATAGGTAACTCACAGGCTAAGTCTTTCATATCATGATGTCTATTATGACAAAATTTAAAACATAGCACGTCAGATTTTAGCTTTTACAGTAATAGGCAAAAACAATAATAAAGATGCTTATTCTGGTACAACCCACTCAACTAATGTATGTCCAATACCCTCAGGAACTAAGGTTTTATGTAACCAAGGGAGTATTGATTTCATTTGTGATTCTAATTTCCAAGGTGGATTAATCACAATCATGCCTGATGCAGTCATCCCTAGTTGATCACTATCGGGTTTTACTGCTAATTCAATTTGTAAAATCTTACGGATCCCTGTTGCTTCAAGCTCTTTTAACATGCGTTTGATTTGCTGACGGTGAACAACGGGATACCAAATCGCATAAGTTCCTGTCGCAAAGCGCTTATGGCCTTCAACAACACCTTTAACAACAGCAGAATAGTCTTGTTTGAGTTCATAAGGTGGATCAATTAATGCGAATCCACGACGACTTGGCGGAGGTAACTTAGATTTTAATTGGCCAAAACCATCTTCACGAGAAACTCTAACTCGCTCGTCACGAGAGAATTCGGTACGTAATAAAGGAAAATCCGTTGGATGTAATTCTGTTAGCGCTAAGGAATCTTGTTCTCTTAGTAATTTGCTCGCTAATAGAGGTGATCCCGGATAATAACGCAGTTCCCCACTTGCGTTTAATTCTCCAACCGCTTCAAGGTAAGGCAAAATAAGCTCAGGCACTTCTTCTTGCTGCCATAAGCGTGCGATCCCTTCTAAATATTCGCCAGTGCGAGTCGCATGAGCATTGGTTAATTGATAACGTCCAGCGCCAGCATGAGTATCAAGATAAAGAAAAGGTTTCTCTTTCTCTTTTAAAGACTCAATGATGAGTGTTTGAACAATATGTTTTAAAACATCGGCGTGGTTGCCAGCATGGAAACTATGGCGATAGCTCAGCATTCTTTATCTTCCGTTAGAAATAAGTATAGCTTAGTAATTAATTTACTCAGAAATAGTGATTAAACTCAGTGTATCAGAAAAAGCCGAACTTCTTCATTGAAAGCGAAAGAAACGTTGTGTCTTAGTATTCAGCCGTTATGATAAGCCCATATTTCACTTAAGTTTAAATAGGATAGAAAGATGAAAAAATTACTTTTTACTGCCATAACCTTAAGCTTACTCGCAAGTAATGCTTATGCCGATAGATCAACCAATGGTTGTGAAATAAAAAAACAGAATATCCAAAAGCAGATGGAATATGCAAAAGCACATGGTAATCAATATCGTATCCAAGGCTTGGAGCGAGCATTACAAAATGTTGAACGCTATTGCACACCTGAAAAAGTGGTTGAAAACACACGCCTTGAATTACGTGAAAAACAACTTGACGTTAAAGAGCGTGAGCTCGAATTAAAAGAAGCACAACTTAAAGGTGATGCAGATAAAATTGCTAAACAAGAAAGAAAGCTAGCTGAAGAAAAAGCTGATTTAAAAGCAATTGAAGAAGAATTAAATCTACTGACAAAGTAGTTATCATCAATAATTAATGCCTACTCCTTATTTGACTGTGAAATACAGACTAAAACAATAAGTGAGTAGCCATTCTCTTATTAAACTAAACTTAATTTCAGAATTGCTGTATTGGTTTTTTATCCTTTATTAAGTACAAGATTATCTACACCTTTTAATAGAGCATCATCTACACTTAAGCCAGAACAAACAAATACATCTCCTAAATCAGTGGCTAATTACAATAAGCATAAGGTGTGTAATAGAAATTAAGCTATGATATTTTTGAGTGAAAACTATAGTAGTAACATTAATTTATTGAAAATGGACTGATCTAATTAAAGAGGATATATGTCAGAAGAGCAGCAACAAAAAACAGTAAGTGAAAAAACTCAACTGACTCAGCCACTAAAAAAAGGGCTGGAAAAAGGGCTTCATGGTGGGAAAAAAGCCATTGGAATTGGGATAAAAATCAGTAACTTCATCACCAATATCCCTTTTATTGCACACCTTATTCGTGCAGCAGAACGTTTCACTGACAGAATGGGAAATCAGTTCGGCGCAGCTATTACTTACTTTTCATTTTTATCATTAATCCCAGTATTAATGCTTTCTTTTGCCTGTGCGGGTTTTGTTTTGGCCTCAAATCCAGATTTACTCGCTAAATTAATTACAGGTGTCGCAAATAGCATTGACGATCCAACGCTTGCATCCACAGTTCAACAAAGTATTGATACCGCAGTTCGCCAGCGTACAACCGTTGGTTTAACTGGTTTAGCAATTGCACTTTATTCTGGTGTTAATTGGGTGGGTAATTTACGCCAAGCCATTTTGGCTCAATCACGCCCCGTTTGGGAAAGAAATAAAGAAGAGCAAGAGAAAATCTATTTCCGCTACTTTCGCGACTTTTTAGCGCTAATTGGCTTACTTTTTGCGTTAATTGTCACTATTACGCTAACTTCTGTGGCAGGTTCAGCCCAAAGAATGATTGTTCACACATTGGGATTAGACGGTATTGAATGGCTAACGCCAGCATGGACAACCATCGGCTTAACTATTTCCATTACTGCAAACTATTTACTATTTTTATGGATATTGTGGATCTTACCTCGCCATCAACCAAAACGAATTTCGCTTATTAAAGGCACACTTATCGCTGCCATTGGTTTTGAAATATTGAAATCCGTTATGACATGGATGCTACCCAAAATCGCAAGCTCACCTTCAGGTGCCGCATTTGGTTCAGTGATAGGTTTAATGGCTTTCTTCTACTTTTTTGCCCGATTAACACTCTTTTGTGCCGCGTGGATCGCCACTGATGGCCCAAATATGCGCAAAGAACAGTTGTCTGAAACGCAATCAACATCTTAACTTTATGATAAAACTATATGGTTAATTCCCTGCATTAACCGCCTATAAATAACGTAATAAGGAAAAACAATGCCATACGTTAATATTAAAATTACACGCGAAGGTGCAACCGCAGAGCAAAAAGAGCAGCTCATTGCGGGAGCAACACAACTTTTGGTTGATGTATTAGGCAAAAATCCAGCAACCACGGTTGTGGTAATTGATGAAGTTGAAACAGATAACTGGGGAATAGGTGGTAAAACAGTAACAGAATTACGAGCAGCAACAAAAAGTAAATAAAAAATTTCTGCAATATAATAAAGGGTGCAAAGTACACCCTTTTTGCTGATTTATTTTCCTGACAGATAAGGAAGTAACTATGGTTCAATCAATGACTGATGCTTTTCATGCCTTACCTTCAGCAAGTGCTATCTATATTACAGGTGCAGGCATTCAGTACCCTTTTGGTATGGCGCACGGATTTGCCGATGAAAGTACCCAGAAAAAATTAACTGTAGATACACCTTTTCGAATCGCTAGTAATACAAAAACCTTTCTCGCAGCCGCTTTTTTACGTTTATGGGAACAAGATGCTCTATCCCTTGATGATGATATAACTAAATATTTAAGTGCTCATTATCAACAGACATTATTAGAGCTAGGGTATGATCTTAAAGCCATTACACTACGCCATTTATTAAGCCATAGCAGTGGTTTATTCGATCATGCAAATGAAGCTTATCTTGAAGATGTGATTAAAGATCCCTCTCATAAATGGACACGAGAAGAACAAATAGCGCGCTATGCTCAACAAGGCTTTCCCATTATTCCAGCTGGAAAACGCTTCATTTATTCAGATACAGGATACATCTTGTTAGGTGATATCCTCTCTCAGTTTATGAGAAAAAATATGGCCACCAGCGTTCGTGAATTATTGCATTTCCAAGACTTAGATTTACCACAAACGTGGTGGGAAGATTTAGAACTACAACCTAAGCATCCTAAAGCGCGTGCTAGACAGTTTACAGGTGAGCACGAAGGTACTCATATTGATGCTTCAATGGATGCTTTTGGCGGTGGCGGGCTTGTGATGACAACCCTTGAGTTAGCTAAATTTACAGCTGACCTCTTCGAAGATAGAGTTTACTTGCATCCATCAACCTTAAAAGAGATGAAATGGCAAGGATCACATACAGGTGCTGCAAATTATCGTTTAGGTTTAATGGCCGAAGAAACTGACCTAGGCACACTTTACTATCATCTTGGTTATTGGGGGTCAGTAGCTTATTACTTACCTGAAAAACAAATTGCTATTGCCGGTTTTACAACCCAAAAAAATAACCGTGAAGATCTGATAACCATTGTTAAAGAAGCATTTAAACGCCTTTAAAATCAAAAATCAAAAATCAAAAATCAAAAAGCCAAAAATGTATCAATAACACTTTTGGCTTTTTGTTTATTTTACGGCTGATAAATTTCTAATATCAGCCTATCTCTGTTTTATTACGGTTTCTTCGTCGGTGTTGTGGCTACCGCTGGAGTTGTTACAGCCGGAGTTTCAACTGCTTTATTTGGTGTAGTATTAGTTGCAACAGGCGCAGGTGTATTTGCCGTTTCTGGATGAACTTGCTTTTCAAATTGAATACGCAATTCACCTAAATTTACCGTTGGTGTTTCACCACTTTGCGTTAATACAAAAGTAATATCTTCAGATAAAACTCTTGAAAGCTCCTGATTTAATGTCTCTTTTGTTAAACCAGCTAAAA
This sequence comes from Proteus genomosp. 6, assembly GCF_040139785.1. NCBI lineage: Bacteria > Pseudomonadati > Pseudomonadota > Gammaproteobacteria > Enterobacterales > Morganellaceae > Proteus > Proteus genomosp. 6. The sequence continues at coordinate 50,449 of NZ_JBEEVJ010000007.1, forward strand.
ATGCTTGGCGTAAACGCTGATATTGTTCAGGTGGAATATCAATAATATTGCTTTGTTGTGATAACAGACGCTGATTAATTAAAATTGCCGTACTGGTTTTTGCATAACGGGCAAACAACTGAGTTAATTGAAGTTGTTTTTCTTGTTGAAGCTCTTGGTATAGTTCATCACTAATACCTTGATTACGTAAACGACCTAACTCTTCTCCCACCCATGATGCTAATGCAGGAATATGAGCCGTTGCGGTATCAATATTTAAAGAACAACTTGCACGCTGATATTGTACCCGGCAATCAATGTTAATTTGAGTACTGTCGTTTTCCTTACGTTGTTCAAGGCTACGACCCAAATGCACAAAAATGACTTCACGAGCTAAATCACTTAACCAATATTTATTTAATGTGTCAGAGTCTTTTACTGGCGACCAGTCTAAATCCCAAATTAAAGCAATTTGGTCTTTTGCACGCATAGGCTCTTGCACATATAACGTTTCAGGTTTCATATCGGCAAGAACAGGCACTGGAACAGGTGTTACACGCTTTCCTGATAGAGTTGAAAATGCCTGATTAATACTTTCAGTCAATACTCGATTATCAACATTACCTGCAACATAAAGTGTCATCATATCTGGGGTATACCAACGTTGTTGGTAATCTGACAGCTCTTTAGTATTTACAGATTGATTAACCGGTTTTCCTGGATTGTGGCCTTTTAGATTTGAGCCTTCAAGGCGTGTGCGCCAAATAGGATCTTCAATATTGAGAGGAAATGTTGCAATAGGAAGCGGTGATTGAACCGCATTACGAACCGCATCTTCGGTATATTCAGCAGGTTTAGCAATACCTGCTAATAATGCAAAAGCATCCTTTAATAGCTCAGGCTGGTTGTTCGGTAAACTTAGATTATAAACAGTAAAATCGTATGAAACGATCATTGGAGGTAACGGATAGTCAGGATCTAACGCATTTTTCCATAGATTATCGCGTTTCTCTGGCGTTAAGCCTGTATTTTCCAAAACGTTGAGTTTGGACACTAAGGATGAAAAACCCGTTTCACTGCTTTTTTCTGATAAAGAACCTGTATTGACTAATAAACGGATCTGTATTCTATCATTTGGGCGTTGCGGTGTTTGTAAGATTTGCCACTGAAAACCATTTGCTAGTCGCCCTTCTTGCCAAGCCGGATCAGGCTGCAAAGCTTCCGCTTGAACTTGGCAAATAACAGCGCCGAACATAACGCTTCCCAATAAAATTCGTGTCATTACACCCTGCATGTGAACCTCTGTTGTATTAATCCTTGGTATTAAACCACTTATGAGGTTTAACAATAAGTGCCAAAAGACATGTTAGATGTTGGATGTCTATTTTTTGTATTATCATCTTTATCACCACAGAAACATGAAATGAAATCACTATAGTGATTAGACTCATTATGGCGTAAGAAGGTTCAGACCTTCGGCAATTTTTGATCAGATTTTTGATGATTATATCCTTTAACCAGCAAACCAATCTCATCATCACAATGTGATTTTGGACAAGATAACGCTGAAACTTGGCTATCTTTATTGAGGGTGACGGCGATTTGGCGTAAAGGTTTTACAACAATACGATTAATACACCAGCTAATAGCAACCGTCAGAATAAGCCCCATCAACAGATATGTTGTTAGCATCAAGGCAACAGTATTACTGGCAAAACGATAAAAACGATTTGTGTCAGCCTGTAAAATGAGATGACCACTATAGGACTTATCATCTGTTGAAGTAATACCTAATGGCTGTAAAGGAATAACAGCTTCAACGGGAATACCAAAAAGCCAACTTGAGAATTCAGAGACTTCTTTCTTAGGTGCGAAATCTAAACTCATCACTTGTACATTTTCGGGTTGCATGACAATCGCTTTACCTAAAATACCCGTCGCTTTTAGTGTAACAATCTGTTGTTTAGCATCGTTCAAATCTGATCGTAACAATGCATCAGCGAGTGGTTGCTGGATACTTACACCAGCATTAAAAAGCTGATTTTGATAATCTTCACGGCGTTGTTCTATCAAATAAACAAGTTGAATACTGATAAAAATAGCAATAGTCACCAACGTAACGCCCGCAACAGCGGCCATCTGTTTTATTGTTAATGAATGTTTAAGATGAGGTTTCATCGTTGCTATTTCCAATATACATGTCTGATCAGAGCGATTATACTGTATTTTTGTGATTATGTATCACTCTCAATAAAGAAAATAGCGTTATAAAAAGCGCTTATCCATTAAAATGAAAGTAGATAAATATATAACTATTATTATTTGAGTATAGTTATAAGATAAAAATAGTAAAATAAAAATTAAATATTATTTTTTCTTGGTTATCTACAATAAATCTACTTTATTTTAATAAAAAGATACAATTCACTAAAAAATATAAAATTAAATGCCATTAAAACCTTAACTTCAAGTTAAAGTGCAATGCTAACCGCAGTATATTTCTTAGTAAAAAATATTATTTTCCTTTAATATCATTGAAGTTTATATTTTAAAAAACTCATATAAATATAATATTTGATATCTATAAAATCATTATTAGATTATTTAGTTAAGATTAATTAAATATTATTAATAAAAAAATAAGAACAATATAAATCAGTATATTGTTCTTATTTTATGAGATAAATTTATTTTATTTAAACTATCGCGTTATCTTGCTCCACCGCAAAACAAGCAATAAGCTGACCATTATACTCTTTTAATGTTGGCTGTAATTGACTACATGGCCCAAATGCACGACGGCAACGAGCAGCGAAAGCACAACCCGGTGGCGGATTTAATGGGCTCGGTAATTCTCCCGTTAATTTAATACGCTCTCGTCTTAATTCAGGCGTCAATCTTGGTGTGGCTGATAATAATGCCTGTGTATAAGGATGTTGTGGATTTTCAAAAATTTGAGCTTTTGTTCCTTTTTCTACACAACGCCCTAAATACATTACAATAACTTCATCTGCAATATGCTCAACAACCGAGAGATCATGAGAAATAAAAACATAAGAGAGCCCCATATCTTGTTGTAGATCCATCATCAAATTCAGTACTTGGGCACGAACGGATACATCCAGCGCAGAAACAGGCTCATCGGCTACCACAATGTCTGGATCAAGCATCAAGCCTCGTGCAATAGCAATACGCTGACGTTGACCACCAGAAAACATATGAGGATATCGGCTATAGTGCTCTGTTTTTAACCCCACTTTTGCCATCATTGATAATACTTTTTCTTTACGCTCAGAGGCATTCAGTGTTGTATTAATCAATAAAGGCTCTTCTAAAATTTGCCCTACTTTTTTACGCGGATTCAATGATCCATAAGGATTTTGAAACACAATTTGGATCTTTTGGCGACGTAGCTTCTCAGCCGATTTATCTTTAATTAACAGATTTTGCCCACGATAAGCAAGCTCGCCTGAAGTAGGAACCTCAATCATCGTGAGTAATCGACCTAATGTGGATTTACCGCATCCTGACTCACCAACAACAGCCAAAGTTTTACCACGTTCTAACTCAAAAGAGACACCATCAAGGGCTTTAACTGTTCTCTCTTTTGAAAAAAGCCCGCCTTTTACGCTGTAATACTTCGCTAAATTAACCGCTTTTAATAAAGGAGTTGATACATTTGGATTAACTTCAGCCATGGGTAGGTTCCCCTGCATTATCTAACGGTGTATGACACTTCACACGATGCGTTCCTAATTCTTTTAATTCAGGCTCAACCTTATAACATTCATCATGAGCATATGGGCAACGAGGATTGAGTAAGCAACCTGTTGGTCGATCATAGCGCCCTGGTACAACGCCCGGTAGCGATGCTAATCGCGCTTTATTACTCGCGAACTCAGGGAGTGCTCTTAATAATGCTTGAGTATAAGGATGACGAGGCGCTTTAAAAATTTCTGATGATTTTCCAGATTCCACCACTTGCCCCGCATACATCACAATAATGGTATCTGCGGCTTCTGCCACTAATGCAAGATCATGGGTAATCAACACTAGCGCCATATTTTCTTGTTTTTGTAAATCGAGCAAAAGCTCTATGATTTGAGCCTGAATAGTCACATCCAGTGCTGTGGTAGGTTCATCTGCAATCAATAATTTAGGGCGACAAGCGATCGCCATTGCGATCATCACACGCTGGCTCATTCCCCCTGAAAGCTGGTGTGGATAGACATCTAAACGAGAAGCAGGATCAGGAATACCCACCAGCGTTAAGAGATCGATAGCACGTTGTTTACGTGTTTTACGACTTCCTCCCTGATGGACTTTTAATGCTTCCATGATTTGATAGCCAACCGTAAAACAAGGATTCAAACTTGTCATCGGATCTTGGAAAATCATTGCAACCTCTGCACCCACCAAATTTCGTCGCTCTGATTCAGAGATTTTCATCAGATCTCTGCCATCAAAATAAAGCTCTTGTGCTGTCACTCGTCCTGGAAAATCAATAAGTCCCATAATTGCCAATGAACTGACTGATTTACCAGAGCCAGACTCACCGACAATACCCACAACTTGCCCTTCTTCAACCTGATAGCTTATTCGATCTACCGCTTTAAACGGAGTATCTTCATCACCAAAGTGAACAGATAATTGATTAATATTTAGTAATGCCATGTTCTTACTCCGTTACTGCTTTAATTTCGGATCAAGTGCATCTCGTAAACCATCACCCATTAAGTTAAAGGCTAATACGGTAAACAAAATAGCAAGACCAGGAAACGTCACAACCCACCACGCACTCTGTGTAAACTGCAATACATCAGATAACATGGTTCCCCATTCAGGTGTCGGTGGCTGCGCGCCCATTCCTAAAAAGCCTAATGCTGCCATATCTAAGATGGCATTAGAAAAACCTAAAGAGGCTTGAACAATTAAAGGGGCAAGACAGTTAGGTAAGATATTGATAAACATTTGACGCATTGAGCCCGCCCCCGCAACACGAGAAGCAATAACGTAATCGCGGTTAACTTCAATTAAAACAGCGGCTCGCGTTAATCGAACATAGTGAGGTAAAGCAACAAAGGTCAGTGCGATAGAAGCATTAACAATAGAAGGACCAAAAATAGCTACCAACACTAATGCCAATAATAAACTTGGTAATGCCAACATGATATCGACGACACGCATAATGCCGATATCTACAAGACCACCGAAATAACCCGCGGCCAATCCTAGAATAATTCCTAAGATAAGTGATAGCACGACAACAATACAGCCCACCAATAATGAAAGTCGAGCACCAAACATTAAGCGAGAAAGAATATCGCGACCAACATCATCAGTACCGAGAATAAATTGCCAGCTTCCCCCTTCTTGCCAAACAGGAGGCACTAATAAGAAATCACGAAATTGCTCATTAGGGGCATGAGGTGCAAGAAAGCCCGCCAGTAATGCAATAAGCAACATAATTACAATATAGATTAACCCAACAACAGCACCTTTATTTTGTTTAAAGTAGTGCCAAAATTCTTGGAAGGGCGTCATGGGAGCCGGTGCACTGATGACCGGTGTTACTTTATTTTCAGTCATTATGCATTCCTTATTTTTTATGGCGAATACGAGGATTCACAATGCCATAAAGAACATCAACCAACAGATTGACAAAGATAATCATCGTTGCAATTAAAAGCACACCACCTTGAACAACTGGGTAATCGCGTCGCTGTAAGGCATCAATCAACCAGCGTCCTAATCCCGGCCATGAGAAAATAGTTTCTGTTAAAATTGCACCAGCCAGCATTGTTCCAACTTGTAATCCAATAACGGTGACAACAGGCAACATCGCATTGCGTAATGCGTGGATAAGAATGACGCGAGCACGGCTCAAACCTTTTGCTCTAGCAGTACGAATATAATCTTCGCCTAATACTTCAAGCATCGAAGAACGCGTCATACGCACGATAACAGCTAAAGTAATGGTTCCTAATACAATAGCAGGTAAAATGATGTGGTGAACTGCATCTAAGAAATCCCCTTCCTCCCCCCAAATAAAGGTATCAATCAGCATAAATCCAGTGAGTGGGTTGCTGTCATCTAAAAAGACACTATCAGCCAAGCGCCCAGAGACTGGGGTTAGGTCTAATTTTACAGACACTAGCATGATTAACATGATCCCCCACCAGAAAATTGGCATGGAGTAACCCGCTAATGACACACTAATCGCGGTGTGATCAAAAATAGAACCACGTTTTACCGCAGCCAAAACACCAACAGGGATCCCAACTGAAACCGCAAAAATCATGGCGCAAACGCCAAGTTCTAAAGTAGCTTTAAAGCGAGGTAAAAATTCATCCCATACAGGAATGCGGCTTTTTAATGAGATACCTAAATCACCGTGGAGAATACCATTTAGATAATTGAGATATTGTTGCCATAAAGGCTTATCCAGTCCCAATTCAGCCATTAAATAAGCATGTCGTTCTGGAGAAAGTCCACGCTCACCCGCCATAATCATTACCGGATCACCGGGAATAAGATGAACGAAAATAAACGTCAGTAATGTAATTCCGATAAACGTAGGGATCACAAGTCCCAAACGTTGAAGGATAAATTGCAGCATATCCTAATTCTCTTTTCAAACATCAGCTAAAAGATAGCGCTGATAAATCAGGGGAAAGTCCCCTGCGCCCACAGTGTACTGAATGTATTCGTTATTATTGAATAGCGGTGCCTTTCATAAAGAAAGACACCGTACTTAAGACAACCCAACGATTAGGTATTGCTATTATTTAAGAGAGACATTCTCGAAGTGATGTTTACCTAATGGGTCAACCACGTAGTTTTCTACTTTTTTACTCACAGGCTCATAAACAGTCGAGTGAGCAATAATCAGAGCAGGCGCTTGATCATGCATAACAACTTGAGCTTGTTTGTAGAGTTCAACACGTTTTTCGTGATCGGCGGCTACTCGTGCAGGCTGGATCAGATCTTCAAATGGCTTATAGCACCATTTTGAATAGTTCGATCCTTGCTCTTTTGCCGCACAACTAAATAGCGTAGCGAAGAAGTTATCAGGGTCCCCGTTATCACCAGTCCAACCCATCATGACTGCTTGGTGTTCGCCAGATTTAGCGCGCTTGAGATATTCGCCCCACTCGTAACTTACAATTTTGGTTTTAACGCCAATTTTTTCCCAATCCGCTTGTACCATTTCAGCCATACGGCGGGCATTTGGGTTATAAGGACGCTGTACTGGCATTGCCCATAAATCGATAGTAAAACCATCTGCAAGACCAGCTTCTTTTAGCAATGCTTTCGCTTTTTCAGGGTTATATTCGTAATCAACGATGTCATCGTTATAACCCCACATTGTAGGAGGGATGAGGTTTTTCGCCTTCTGACCTGCACCTTGATAAACCGCTTCAATAATGGCGTCTTTATTCACCGCCATACTTAATGCTTGGCGAACTTTTTGGTTATCCAATGGTTTTTTCTCAACGTTAAAAGAGATATAACCCACGTTTAAGCCTGGTTGTTCTAATAGATTGATATCGCTATTTTGTTTCATCTTCGCAATATCAGCAGGATTTGGGAAAGGCATTGCCTGACACTCACCTTTTTGCAGTTTTGCATATCGTACAGAGGCATCAGGTGTGATAGAGAAGACTAAACGGTCAATATCTGGTTTTTTACCCCAATATTGGTCATTGGCTTTATAAAGAATACGAGAATCTTTTTGATATTGCTGTAATTGAAAAGGCCCTGTACCGATAGGATCTAGATCCACTTTCTCAGGTGTACCTGCTTTCATCATATTATCCGCATATTCAGCAGATAATATGGATGCAAAGTCCATTGCCATATCAGCAATAAAAGGTGCTTCTGAACGAGTTAAAACAAAACGAACGGTATGATCATCAACTTTCTCGATTTTCTCGATCATGTTGTTCATATCCATGCCGGAGAAGTATTCATAACTTCCGCCAGAGACTTTATGGTAAGGATGTTTTGGATCCATTTGACGCATAAACGTGTACATCACGTCATCCGCATTAAATTCACGCGTTGGCTTAAAGGTTTTACTACTATGCCAATTCACGCCTTTACGTAAATGAAAGGTATACACTTTGCCATCATCGCTTACATCCCAGCTTTCAGCTAAGCCCGGAATAATTTCTGTTGTACCCAGTTTAAATTCAACTAAACGGTCATAGATAGGCACTGAACTTGCGTCATAGGTTGTTCCAGAGGTAAATAACTGAGGGTTAAATCCTTCAGGCGAACCTTCAGAGCAATACACCAATGTTTTGGCCTGCACACCCGCAGAAACAGCTAATGCGAGCAATCCAATTGTAGCGGTCAAAATTCCTGTCTGTTTTTTGGAGCTTTTCATCATTACTCTCCGAAATTGTTCTGTTGTGTTTTGGTTTCCTGTTTAAAAACGGAATACCTTTTTATTTTGTCATTGTTCAATTAACCAACTGTATTCCCTTACGTCAATAAGGTGTTAGAAGGTAAAAAGAACCTGTTATAAACACAAATGAAACAAATATCGAACAAACTCAGAATAAAAAAATAAGTCTCTGACTAATATCTAGTCAATAAAACCACACATTAAGAAATCCTTAAGTGAAATGACTATTTTAAAAAAAGCCATAATTTGTGATTAACCGCTTAAATATTGAACGAATATTTTGAAATGAAACAAAGAACTTGGTGCTTTATTCTGTTATGGAAGAAAAATAATCACCTTGCTAGACGATCCTGATTTTAGTTTTAATCAGGCAAATAGAGTGAAAAGTATCAATTTTTGGCTCTTAACAAACCACTTAACTAGATAAGCCGATTAGATTCAGTCTGTTATTAATGATTTTCATGCTTTTATAGTGAAAAATTTATGTTCGTTCAACATTCTCAGACGTTCCATCCTCAATAAAAAGAGAGTTGAACGAAAAACTGAGAGGTTTCTTTAGATTATTAATAGGGCTTTTATAAAATCATTTAAGGATAAAACAACTTTATTGAGCTGGATAAATCCAAAGCTATTTCTAGCCAATATTTCTCTTAATTTGGAAAATATTTCCACGGTTCTCTGCTTCTGAGTAGAATGCGTGTTTGGAATGCAAGATAGAGATGAGATAGAAGTGAGATGATCGAGAGAAAACACCATTTATGGCGAAATCAAAAATAAGAGCAAGGTATTTTGGTAAGACTAAAACGACAAAACCCCGCTTTAAAAGCGGGGTTTCTTAATATGGTCGGCGAGAGAGGATTCGAACCTCCGACCCACTGGTCCCAAACCAGTTGCGCTACCAGGCTGCGCTACTCGCCGAAAACGAGGTGCATCTTACTGCCAGAAACCCACTCCGTCAATACTTTTTTAGTATCTCCTGACTGTTTGTATGGTTTTCAACCAAAACGGTTGATTTTTAACTTTTTTATCATAAAAACGAGGTGAGTTTTAGCTTTATTGTAACAAGCTCACCTTTCTTTCCTCGTTTTACTATGGCTTTCTTTACGTTGTCCATAAAACATGAAAAAAAATAACAAATTTATTCTTAATTATTGTCGTCTAATTAGTGTGCTTTTTATATAATTACCTTATGTCAAATAAGGTAGGTAGTTTAGAGAATGAAACAATGTTGGTGGGGTGTCGCACTACTTTTATTGTCAACCACACTTCCAGCTCAAGCATCTACAGCTCATGCTTGCCGAGTGTACTTTAAAGAAGCGGATAAATTTATTCAGTACATTTCTCAAAGAGAAGATCTAAAACATAATATACCGGAGATTAAGGCTAACTTCGAGCAAAGCAAAAAGCAGATAATGACAGCGCCTTTGGCAAACCAAAAAGTAATATGTGACAAGGAAATGCAAGAGCTTAATAGTTTGAATAAGATGTTTGGCCCTAAAGAAGAAACAGTGCTAAATAAATAATTAAATAAACAGATAATGACTAAATATAACTACTTATTTATTATTTAGTCATTAACTTGATATTAATTCTTATTTTCATGACTATTATTCACAGTTGTGCTTTCCAATCTTTTTATGCGCTCTTTAGGTGAATTATCACTTTTATCATCACCCTGAGTATAATAATCATAAGGTAATAATAAAGTATCTAATACGGCACTAAAAGGGAGATCGAGAATAACCAATGGTTTCATTGCCCATCCAGTTTCATCATCTTTTAGCATTGTCATGTTATTTTTTGTCCCTGAATAAAGTTCTTTATTCGGGCCTGCATGAGTCATAACACTTGAGCAACCTGTCAGTAATGTCGTCAAAAATGTGACTAATGTTAAATTTTTACTTGTCATTCTGAATATCATAGGGCACCTATAAAACGAGATTTGTAGTCAACGCTTTTTATCATATAGTTAAACCTGTTTTCTCTTATAGGACAAGAGAAAGATGATATAAAAAAGCTTAATTTTTCAGTCATTAAATAAATAATTCTAGTATAAGAAAGTTTCACTTTATCCAATAAAAAAAAGCATAATAATATTATTAATTATTATGTTTCGATGATATTAAAATTCAACCTTCATTATTTTAAATAAATACTTTCACTCTATATTTATCTTTCTTGTTTTTTTGATCTCTATATATGTTGAATCTGTGCGATAAGACACAGCGACTTTCATCGTTTTTTGCCAAAATAGGTTTATCGTTTTAGCTCAAATTTTCTCATTTTTGTTTTTGGGTACAGGATCTTTTTTATGAGTGATATTGCATTAACAATGGTGATGTTGTCATTAGCAGGCGCTCTAGGTCTTTGGATTGGCAATATCAAAATTTATCGGGTCAGCCTAGGGATAGGTGGTGTTCTTTTCGGTGGAATTATTATTGGCCACTTTGCTCAACACTATAACTTATCTCTTAATGCACAGACCCTTCATTTTATTCAAGAATTTGGGCTTATTCTTTTCGTTTATACTATTGGTATCCAAGTCGGCCCTGGTTTTTTTTCCTCACTACGTGTTTCGGGCTTAAAACTAAACGCCTTTGCCATATTAATTATTCTTCTTGGCTCAATCATAACCGCGTCTATTTATCGTCTATTTGACGTTCCTTTGCCTATTATTTTGGGTATTTTCTCGGGCGCTGTTACCAACACCCCTTCTTTAGGTGCAGGACAACAAATACTGACAGATCTACATGTTGACCCAACATCTGTGGGGCAAATGGGGATGGGCTATGCCATGGCTTATCCTATGGGGATCTGTGGCATTCTGCTAGTAATGTGGCTTATTCGTGTGTTCTTTAAAATCAACATTGATGAAGAAGCAAAAGCTTTTAGCAACCAACAACACAGCACTAAAGATGCACTACATACCATTAATATTGCGATTAAAAACCCCAATTTAGATGGCTTATTAATGCAAGATATTCCTCTGCTCAATGAAGACGCCATCGTCTGCTCCCGTTTAAAGCGTGGAGATAACATTATGGTACCTATGCCATCAACGATTATTCAGTTGGGAGATTTACTGCATATTGTGGGTTCAAAAGAAGATCTCAATAAAGTACGCCTAGTACTTGGTGAAGAGGTCGATGCTTCACTTTCAACATCAACAAATTTACTGCAATCAGTGCGGGTCGTTGTAACGAATGATTCTGTACTCAGTAAGCGTTTAAAAGATCTGGATCTGAAAAGAAAATACGATGTTGTAGTGACTCGATTGAACCGCGCAGGTATCGAACTTATTCCAAGCAATAATAGTATGTTGCAATTCGGGGATATTCTTAATGTCGTTGGACGTCCTGAATCTATTGAAGCTATTACAGTCCTGTTAGGTAACGCTCGTCAGAAATTAGAACAAGTTCAAATGCTCCCTGTCTTTATTGGTATCGGCTTAGGGGTTTTACTTGGCTCTATTCCTATTTTTATTCCCGGCATTCCTGTGGCGCTTAAACTGGGATTAGCTGGTGGTCCCCTTGTTGTTGCCTTAATTTTAGGGCGTATTGGTACATTTGGTAAGCTCTATTGGTTTATGCCTCCAAGTGCAAACTTGGCATTGCGAGAACTGGGTATTGTCATGTTTCTTGCGGTGGTAGGGCTAAACTCTGGCGGTGAATTTGTTGAAACGTTAATTAATGGTCAAGGCTTGAGTTGGATTGGCTACGGTATTTTGATTACGTTATTACCGTTATTAATTGTTGGTGTGCTCGCCAGAGTCTTCTTTAAGCTTAATTATTTAAGTCTCTGCGGAATGTTAGCAGGCTCAATGACCGATCCCCCTGCATTAGCCTTCGCAAACTCAATTCATAGCTCAAGTGGAGCTGCCGCGCTTTCCTATGCCACAGTTTACCCTTTAGCCATGTTTTTACGCATCATAACACCACAATTGATGGCACTTATCATATGGACTTTGTAGTAAAAATAATAAATATATTAAATAGTTGAGCCAAGTTTGTTATCAAAATCCACATTTAGCTTAGCAGAGGGATAATTAAGGCAATGAATGGCTCTTATTTAAGCCATAGATTTTATAAATATCTGTTTTAATAGTTCTCGTGCTAAGAAATTTAGATTGAGACGGATTGCTAAATTTTTAGTAATCAATTTCTTTCCGTCAAACTTATGCTCAAAAGTCCTCGTTATTGTCTTTGCCCCTTCTTCTCGCTGAAGGGGCATTTTTATTAGATATTCACTGGCTGATAGATATTCTCGATTTCTTCAGCCAGAATTTTTATTCCTTTCTCAATCAATTCAGGCTCAGGTACGTAATTCATTCGCATACATTGATGAGCGTGATCCCATGAATCTTCTAATCCCGGAAAGAAGTAATGTCCCGGCACCATTAATACGCCACGTTTTTTCAAACGACGATAAAGCTCTTCACAAGAAACAGGTAAGTCTTTAAACCAAAGCCATAAAAAGATTGCACCTTCAGGCTTATGAATAAGACAACGTTCTTCAGGTAAATAGCGGCGAATAATATGAATAGTTTCAAGTACTCGTTGATGATAGAAAGGCCCTATCACGTCTTGGGATAACCGCATTAAATCATCGCGTTTTAGCATTTCTAATGCCATTGCAGGCCCAATTCCACCGGGTGCGAGGCTAATAATGCCGTTAACATTTGTAATGGCTGAAATCAGCTCTTCACTGGCAATAATAATGCCACAACGCGCTCCTGGTAAGCCTAACTTAGATAGACTCATACAAAGGATAGTGTTGTCATTCCAACGAGGTGTTGCTTGAGTAAAAATAATACCTGGAAAAGGAACACCATAAGCATTATCTATAATCAGAGGGATATTGTGCCGTTTAGCTAAAGCCTCTAGCTTTTCAACTTCGTCATCTGTAATAACATTACCCGTTGGGTTTGTTGGTCTCGAAACACAAATAGCCGCAATATCATCACTGATTTCAAGATGAGCAAAATCAACATGATATTTAAATTGCCCATTCGGCAACATTTCTATTGTTGGCTTATTCGCAACAAACAGATCTTCCTCTAATCCAGAATCAGTATAACCAATGTATTCAGGGGCGATTGGGAAAAGAATTTTACGTTTTTTCCCATCCTTGGTTGTGCCACCTAATAAATTAAACAGATAGAAAAAAGCACTTTGGCTACCATTAGTTAGTGCAATATTTTTCGCCGAAATATTCCAGCCTAGCTTCTCTTTTAAACATGCCGCCAGCGCTTGTAACATGGCATCTTTACCTTGCGGGCCATCATAGTTACAAACCGCATCACTTAATGAGCCATTTTCTGTCATCTCTTTAAGTAATTGACGAAAATAATTATCCATTTCAGGAATATGAGCAGGATTTCCCCCCCCGAGCATCACTGCGCCAGGTGTGCGAATACCTTCATTTAAGTCTTGCATCAAGCGAGCAATGCCTGAATGCTGGGCAAACTTTTGCCCAAATTGTGATAGTTGAGTCATCTTTGCAGGTATCTTCTATGTTGTTTTCTCGTTAAGAAACACCATACCGCGAGCTTTAATCTGCATCAATAGTTATAATCAAAATCATAAAACAACAATATTAATACAGATGAAAATATTGAAATATAAATCCAATTACATCTCAAATTAAAGATAACTCAACTCATATTTTACTTTTTATTGGTGTTTTTATTCTCTTCTTGGCGACAAAAACAAGAGAGAATATGGTCATTTACCATACCAACGGCTTGCATAAAAGCGTAGCAAGTTGTTGTGCCAACAAATTTGAAGCCTTTTTTCTTTAAGGCTTTAGCCATTTTATCTGAGATGTCAGTTGATGCGGGTACCTGAGAAATATCGTTCCACTGATTAATAATGGGTTTATTATCAATAAATTGCCAAATAAACTGACTAAAGTCTTCACCTTGTTCTTCCATTGCCATAAAAATACGTGCGTTGTTAATAATGGCGTTAATTTTTCCTTGATGACGAATAATTGCGGGATTTTGTAATAAGGTCTCAACATCCTTATCTGTCATTTTGGCAATTTTTTCAGGCGAAAAATCAAAAAAACAACGACGAAAACCTTCTCTTTTCTTAAGCACGGTATACCAAGATAGCCCTGCTTGTTGACCTTCAAGGCAGATCATTTCAAAAAGCTTGTACTTATCTCGTTCAGGTTTACCCCATTCTTCGTCATGATATGCCAAATATTCAGGATCACTGGTTACCCAATCGCAACGCCGCTTATTCATTTTTTCATTCCTTGTTACCAATAACTTTTAATAGTACCATTTTATATACTGTATAAATATACATGTAAATAGGTGAAAAAAAATTCAATCTAATTCTTTGAGCATAGTCATAAACTCAATTAAGGGATTATTTTTTTGATCGAGGGAAAATTGCCCGCATTCCTTGCTGTATATCTTTCGTCTAGAAGGTATACTGAAACCTTTCTTTTTATTCTATGTATCGCCATGCGGATATAACATGCAAAAGTTTGATACCAAAACCTTTCAAGGTCTTATCCTGACACTGCAGGATTACTGGGCTCGCCAGGGCTGTACCATTGTCCAACCATTAGATATGGAAGTGGGCGCAGGCACATCGCACCCAATGACTTGTTTACGAGCATTAGGTCCAGAGCCTATCGCTGCGGCTTATGTACAGCCTTCTCGTCGTCCAACAGATGGACGTTACGGTGAAAACCCTAACCGCTTACAGCACTATTACCAATTCCAAGTTATCATTAAGCCATCACCTGATAATATTCAGGAACTTTATCTTGGCTCATTAAGAGAATTAGGTTTAGACCCAACAATTCATGATATTCGTTTTGTTGAAGATAACTGGGAAAACCCAACTTTAGGTGCTTGGGGCTTAGGCTGGGAAGTTTGGCTCAACGGCATGGAAGTGACGCAGTTTACCTATTTCCAACAAGTTGGTGGATTAGAGTGCAAACCTGTTACGGGTGAAATCACTTACGGTTTAGAACGTCTTGCCATGTATATTCAAGGTGTTGATAGCGTTTATGACTTAGTTTGGTGTGATGGCCCATTAGGTAAAACCACCTATGGTGATATCTATCATCAAAACGAAGTTGAGCAATCAACCTATAACTTTGAATACGCAGACGTAGACTTCCTGTTCTCTTGCTTTGAGCAATATGAAAAAGAAGCTCGTGAGTTGTTAGAGTTAGAAAAACCTCTGCCTTTACCTGCCTATGAACGTATTTTAAAAGCAGGACACACCTTTAACCTATTGGATGCACGTAAAGCTATCTCTGTGACAGAGCGCCAGCGTTATATTTTACGTATCCGTACTTTAACCAAAGCAGTTGCTGAAGCATATTATGCTTCTCGTGAAGCGCTTGGTTTCCCTATGTGTAAAAAGTAAGAGGCTATCATGACAACTGAGACTTTCCTCGTGGAAATCGGCACAGAAGAATTACCGCCGAAAGCGCTTCGTTCTTTAGCCGAATCTTTTGCTGCTAATTTTACTGCTGAACTGGATAACGCAAATATCACTCATGGTGATGTATCTTGGTTTGCAGCTCCTCGCCGTTTAGCCATTAAAGTGGCCAATATGGCAAAATCACAAGCAGATAGAACCATTGAAAAACGTGGTCCTGCGATTGCTCAAGCATTTGATGCTGATGGTAAACCAACAAAAGCAGCTGAAGGTTGGGCAAGAGGTAATGGCATTACTGTTGATCAAGCAGAGCGCTTATCAACAGATAAAGGCGAATGGTTATTTTATCGTGCAGAAGTAAAAGGTGAAGCAGTCAACCAATTACTGATTGGCATGGTAAGCAATGCGTTATCAAAATTACCAATTCCAAAATTAATGCGCTGGGGCGATAAAGAAACTCACTTTGTACGCCCTGTTCATACTGTCACCTTATTATTAGGTGATACTGTTATTGATGGTGAAATTTTAGGTATCCAAAGCGATCGCGTTATTCGTGGTCACCGCTTTATGGGTGAAGCTGAATTCACTATTGATAATGCGGATCAATATCCTGAAATTCTGTATGAGCGCGGAAAAGTGATTGCTGATTACGAAACGCGTAAATCAATTATTCTTCATGACGCTCGCCTTGCGGCTGAAAAACTTGGCGGTATTGCAGATTTAAGCGATAGCTTAGTCGAAGAAGTCACTTCATTGGTTGAATGGCCGGTTGTGTTAACAGCAAAATTTGAGGAAAAATTCCTTGAAGTTCCTGCTGAAGCACTGGTTTATACCATGAAAGGTGACCAAAAATACTTCCCTGTTTATGACAAACAAGGTGGATTATTACCAAACTTTATTTTCGTCACTAATATTGAATCTTCTGATCCACAGCAGATCATTAGCGGTAACGAAAAAGTGGTACGTCCTCGCTTAGCTGATGCCGAGTTCTTCTTTAAAACTGACCGTAAACAACGTTTAGAAGATAACTTACCACGCCTTGAAACCGTATTATTCCAAAAAGATTTAGGCACACTGCGTGATAAAACTGACCGTATTCAAGCATTAGCTGGCTTTATTGCGGGCAAAATGGGTGCTGATGTTAATAAAGCAACCCGTGCAGGTTTACTGTCAAAATGTGACTTAATGACCAATATGGTGTTCGAATTCACAGATACCCAAGGTGTTATGGGTATGCATTATGCGCGTCATGATGGTGAAGCCGAAGAAGTCGCAGTTGCATTGAAAGAACAATATCAGCCTCGTTTCGCGGGTGATAAATTACCTTCTAATCCTGTTGCTAGCGCCCTCGCTATTGCAGAAAAGATGGATACACTTGCGGGTATTTTCGGTATTGGTCAACATCCTAAAGGGGATAAAGACCCATTTGCTCTACGTCGTGCATCACTGGGTGTTTTACGTATTATCGTTGAGCAAGATTTACCGTTAGATATTGAAGAGCTGACTCAAGAAGCGGTTCGCCTTTACGGTGACAAACTGACTAATAAAAATGTGGTCAGTGATGTGGTCGAATTTATGTTAGGTCGTTTCCGTTCTTGGTATCAAGAACTGGGTTACAGCATTGACACTATTCAAGCTGTATTGGCACGTCGTCCAACACAGCCAGCTGACTTCAATGCTCGCGTTAAAGCAGTAACTTATTTCCGCACATTAGAGGAAGCCTCTGCATTAGCAGAAGCCAATAAACGTGTTTCCAATATCTTAGCTAAATCAGCTGATGTAAAACTAAATGACACCGTTTTAGCTTCCGTCTTAAAAGCACCAGAAGAAGTTCAATTAGCGGCTAATCTTTCTGTATTACAAGATAAATTGGCACCTTTATTTGCAGAACGCCAATATCAAGAAGCATTAGTTGAACTGGCCTCATTACGTGATGTGGTCAATAACTTCTTTGATAAAGTCATGGTAATGGATGAAGACGAGGCTGTTCGTATCAACCGTTTAACCATGTTAAGTCAATTGCGTGAACTGTTCTTAAAAGTCGCAGATATTTCTGTTTTACAATAAGTTGTAAAGCTCAGAAAGTGTAAACCGGCATTGTGAAAACAATGCCGGCTTTTTTATCAAATATCATTATTTTTACTTGAGTTATCTTTGAGCGGATGATGAACAAGCTCCATAATTCTTATCGATTCTCTATCAATGATATTCACAATAGTATGTAATAAATCATCGATATCTTCCGCATGAAAAGATTCCATTTCAGTTTCTATTTCAATAGGAAAACCATTAATTTTACTAAAACTATAACCAAATAGTATAAATCCAAACTCATCACTTACATTTACTTTATCGATATAAATAAGCCTTTCACTATTAATAAATTTAGGGCAATAATGATGATTATCTTTAAATAATATTTTAATTTTATTATTAGTGATCATTTCTAGTTTTTCGATAACTATGCTTATTTTATTTTCTATTTGTTTTTTTATATCAATGATAGATGATGCTCTATCCAATGAAGCCTTTATCTTTTCAAAAAAATTATTTTCATCGTTCATGTGAAATCCTACAAAATATTGGATAATGATCAAATTTTTTAAAGAAAATATCATCAAGGCAGTGATTGTCATCATTGAGTATCCGATAAAAATCAATCTGCTCGAGATCTAACTTAAAACAATCTTCTTTTCCATATAAAAATGATGAAGAGAAGATCATTTGATCAAAAACATACCATCGACTCATTGAAGCTGAATTATAATAATACGTACCTAAATTATTTGTTTTCTTATCAGACAAAAGATACCAAAATGGATTAAATAATAACTCTCTTTTCTTTTTTATTATGTGGTAATCTCTCGTTGCATATAATGTATTAATCATCGAATCAGAATAAGGCTCTGTATTATAATCTCCCATACAAATAATTTGAGCATCTTTTCCTTGGTTTTCAAATAGCTTATCAATACTATTCCTCAACTCTTGGGCGGCTATACGCCTGATTTTATCATCAGCACTAAGTACTGATGGCCAGTGAGATAAAAAGAATGTGATTATTTTTTGATTTTCAATCTCTTTAAATACAACACTTACACCTACTCTTATTGTTCTATTATCAGGTTGAAGCTTAGTTAAAAATTTACTTGAGATAAACTCTAATTTACTCATCTTATACATTATAGATATATCAATAAATATACGCCCTATTCTTCCTGATAAATCAATGTATTCCATATTTAATTCACAAGCTAATTGTTTAAAATCTAGGTTTTCTTTTTTAGAAATCTCACAAAGTGCAACTATATCCAGTGCTCTTTTTTTTATCATTTTTCCAAGGTATTGTTTTGCTAATCCAATATCTTCTATATTTATTTTCTTACTTGATCTTATTGGTGGAGATAATCCCATATTCCACCAGCATAAATTCAATTCCATTTTATATATCATTCCATTAATAATAAATTACTTTTAAATATTACTAGTTATTATCTCACTAAAGTTTATTAACTTAGCACAATAAATAAAAATAGGAAAAACAATAAAATAAATCAAAACAAATAAATATTTTAATTCATGTTTAAATTATTAGTTTTTTATTAAATACGAAGGTATCTTATTATTTAAGATACCTTCTCAATATATTGTAAAGTTTTACAACCCAGTCTCTACTGTAAATATCTGACGATAACCATCAACATCACGCATAAATGCAATATATTGGTCATTTGGAGAGAATACGACAGCATCACTACTCGGTGCTTGTGCTGTTTTTTCTGTTAATCGAGTTAACTCACCCGTTTTCGCATTACATAGCATCACGCTATTATCACAAATAAAAGTGAGATATTGTCCGTTACTATTCCACGTAAAGGCAGACTGAATATCCCATGGTTGTGAGGTGATTTGTTTCACTTCCTTGGTACTTGGCGAAACAGTATATAACTGCACAATACCGTTATCATCTTTCATTAAAAAAGCAATCGCATCGCCTTGTGGCGAGCTTCTTAACCAGTGACGAGGCTGATTTAAAACACCTGCATATTTTCTATTTGCGGTATTTGTTAGGCGAACTTGGTAAATATCTTTAGCCACTGCTGGCATTGTTGTGTCGGTTCCTGCTAGTGGTTTATCACCTTCAATACTAAAAGCATGATTATCATCGGGTAAATCCACTAAGAAAATATCAGAAACTTTATCACCATTTTCACTCACGGTATCGCCGATAAATGCAATAGCCCAACGTTGTTGTGAACCATCCGCTTTTGTATAACCTTGAGTACCAATCCAACACTCTTCATAAGCTTTATTAATTTCGTCGCTTCCCTTTTGTGGATGCGCCACGGTTTGGCTTATCACTGTACAGAAGTATTCACCATCATATTCACGAGGGTGTTTCTTAATGACGTTAACCGCTTTGAGAGGCACAGCGACAGCTACATTACGTTGATCATATTCACTACCAAGTTCATGCATAATATGATCATTGTAAGTAAAACTTAAACGAGTGCCATCAGGGCTAAAAACATGAACATGCGTACCGCCACGCAATGCACCCGCTTGATAAGGTGAAGTCAATGAACACGCATCAATATTAAATGCACGATTATTTTCTGACTCATCAACAATCACACCACGACGATGATGGAAGTCATAATGCCATTCATTATCTGGATTTTCTGGCCCATGAATAAAGGCATAACGTACGGGCTCTGTTGGGCTTACTGTCGCAACCCCTGCATGTGCCCCTTGTGTTGCTGTGTAAATGATCTGTTGCTGTTTTGTTTTCGCATGAATTTTTTCTATGGTTAGACCTGTAAAAGATCCCCCATTGGGACGTACATCATAGGCTAACCACTGGCTATCTGGCGTCCAAACATTTATATTAGTTAGCTGATGGTGACGGCTATCAAACGTAATCTGGTGTTCCTGAAAAGACATATTTATCCTTATCGGGAAATAAATTTCCACATTATAAAAACTAATTAATTTTACCTGGCACTAAAAAAATTCAGTCGAGACTTTTTCGCAAGGTAATTATTCTATCCTCACTAAATAGTCAGAAAATTAGAAAATCATGTTACTTAGTGTTCTCTATATTATTGGTATTACAGCAGAAGCCATGACGGGTGCACTCGCTGCTGGTCGTCGTAAAATGGATGTTTTTGGCGTAATTATTATCGCCTCTGCAACTGCCATTGGTGGTGGATCTGTCAGAGACATTCTACTCGGCCATTACCCGCTGGGTTGGGTAAAACACCCCGAATATATCGTCACTGTTGCATGTGCTGCTGTTATCACCATGTGGGTTGCACCTATGATGAAACACTTACAGCGACTCTTTCTTATCTTAGATGCCATTGGCCTAATGGTTTTCTCTATTATCGGCGCACAAATCGCACTCGATATGGACTATGGCCCAATTATTGCTGCTATTGCTGCGGTGATTACGGGTGCTTTTGGTGGTGTATTAAGAGATATGCTTTGTAATACCATTCCTCTGGTTTTCCAAAAAGAGATTTATGCCGGTATCGCTTTTGGTGCTGCGTGGCTTTATATGGGATTACTGTTTTATACACCGTTACCAAGAGACGTCATTATCATCATTACCCTAATTGCTGGGTTAACAGCTCGACTTCTCGCTATTCGTTATAAATTGGGCTTACCTGTCTTTAATTACGAGAATCAAGATTAACGAATCGCTGTTTTAACGACAGCGGTTCTTTTTGATTCTGTGGGGTATCTCAAAATATAATCTCTTTTCGCTATTGTGATAAAAGGTAATTCCTATCACTGAGCCTTTAATTGTATGTTAATATTGACATAGTTTAATTTTTCTCTTGTTTCTATATTAAGAAAATAGAATGTAATAAGAAAAAAATGGCTCTGTATTAAACATGGGCACTGTATGTCATTCATTGTATGTGTATACTATATGGGGGATTTGCTCCCTAAACATGTATTTATACTTAATTCTCCAGTCAAATTCAGAAAGTCATCATGATCCAAGGAACACTTTATATTGTTTCCGCTCCAAGCGGTGCGGGTAAATCAAGTCTTATTCAAGCGCTGTTAAAAACACAGCCTTTATATGACACGCAGGTTTCTGTCTCTCATACAACCCGCCCAATGCGACCGGGAGAGAGCCATGGTGAACATTACTTCTTTGTTACTGAAGAAGAATTTAAAAGCATGATAGACAGCGGGGATTTCCTCGAACATGCTTGTGTTTTTGGTAATTATTACGGAACTTCCGGCAAAGTTATCAAAGAAATCTTAGCCAGTGGTGTCGATGTCTTTTTAGATATTGACTGGCAAGGCGCACAGCAAGTGCGTAAAGCGATGCCTGAAGCTCGCAGTATTTTTATTCTGCCACCGTCAAAAGAAGAGCTTTACCGCCGACTTCGTGGACGTGGGCAAGATAGCGAAGAAGTGATTACAAAACGTATGTCACAAGCTGTATCGGAAATGGAACATTTTAATGAGTATGATTATTTGCTGATTAATGATGATTTCAATACCGCGCTTGCTGATTTACAATCAATTATTCGTTCAGAAAAATTACGCCTTGATCGTCAAACGCTACGACATGGTGATTTAATCAGCAAATTATTGGCAGACTGAGTTAACTTTCAGTATTATGCCCAGTCATTTCGTTAATGGTGGAGTAACACAAATATGGCACGCGTAACCGTTCAAGACGCTGTAGAGAAAATTGGTAACCGTTTTGACCTCGTTCTGGTCGCAGCACGTCGTGCGCGTCAGTTACAAGTTGGCGCTAAAGATCCTTTAGTTCCAGAAGAAAATGATAAAATGACTGTTGTCGCGCTACGTGAAATCGAAGAAGGCCTGATTAACGGTAAAATTCTTGATGCTCGTGAACGTCAAGAGCAGCAAGAGCAAGAAGCAGCAGAATTACAAGCTGTTTCAGCGATTGCGGAAGGTCGTCGTTAATCGTTTTATAAAATAGGGGTAGGTCTGCCTTGTACCTGTTTGAAAGCCTGAATCAAATCGTTCAAAAATACTTGCCATCGGAGCAAGTCGAACAACTTAAAAAAGCCTTTATCGTCGCCCGAAATGCCCACGAGGGGCAAACTCGTTCAAGTGGTGAGCCTTATATTACTCACCCTGTTGCGGTTGCGTGTATTCTTGCAGATATGCGATTAGACCACCAAACGCTGATGGCGGCGCTGTTGCATGATGTTATCGAAGATACACCTGCAACCTTCCAAGATATCGAAAGCCTCTTTGGTAGTACGGTCGCCGATCTTGTTGAAGGAGTCTCTAAACTTGATAAATTGAAGTTTAGAGATAAAAAAGAGGCTCAGGCTGAAAACTTCCGTAAGATGATTATGGCGATGGTAAAAGATATCCGCGTCATTTTGATCAAGCTGGCAGACCGAACTCACAATATGCGCACACTGGGATCATTACGCCCAGATAAACGTCGCCGTATTGCTCGAGAAACACTCGAAATTTACAGTCCTCTTGCACACCGTTTAGGTATACACCATATCAAAACAGAGCTTGAAGAGCTGGGTTTCGAGGCGCTACATCCTAATCGCTACCGTGTAATCAAAGAAGTCGTTAAAGCAGCTCGAGGTAACCGTAAAGAGATGATTAATAAAATCCTCTCTGAAATTGAAGGTCGCCTGACAGAAGCGCATATCGAATGCAAAGTTAACGGTCGCGAAAAACACCTTTACTCTATCTATCGGAAAATGTTGTTAAAAGAGCAACGTTTTCACTCGATCATGGATATTTACGCCTTTCGCGTTATCGTGAAAGAAGTCGATACCTGTTATCGCGTTTTAGGTCAAATGCACAGTCTTTATAAGCCTCGTCCCGGTCGAGTTAAAGACTATATTGCAATCCCAAAAGCCAACGGCTATCAATCTCTTCATACCTCACTAATTGGCCCTCATGGAGTGCCAGTTGAAGTACAAATTCGTACTGAAGATATGGATCAAATGGCAGAAATGGGGGTTGCAGCACATTGGGCTTATAAAGAGCAAGGTGAACAACCGGGCACAACTGCACAAGTTAGAGCCCAACGCTGGATGCAAAGTTTACTTGAATTGCAACAAAGCGCAGGTAGCTCATTTGAATTTATTGAGAACGTAAAATCAGATCTCTTTCCTGATGAAATCTACGTTTTCACGCCAGAAGGTCGCATTGTTGAATTACCAACAAGTGCAACCCCTGTCGATTTTGCTTATGCCGTACACACAGATATCGGTCATGCCTGTGTGGGTGCTAGGGTTGATAGACAACCTTATCCACTTTCACAATCGCTACGTACTGGACAAACGGTTGAAATTATTACTGCTCCGGGTGCAAGACCGAATGCAGCTTGGCTAAACTTTGTCGTCAGTTCAAGAGCTCGCTCTAAAATCCGACAACTTCTAAAAAACCTAAAACGTGAAGACTCTATTAATTTAGGTCGTCGTTTACTCAATCACGCATTAGGTGAGCACAAGCTTGCTGATATTTCAGCTGAAAATATTGAGCGCGAGTTGAAGCGTATGAAGCTTCATTCAATCGACGACTTAATGGCTGAAATTGGTTTAGGTAATACTATGAGCGTTGTTGTTGCGCGTAATTTATTGATTGATAGTCAAAATCAAGATGAGAACGCACCAACAGAAACATCTAATGATGAAACACCTAAACTCCCAATTAAAGGTGCTGATGGTGTATTGATCTCCTTCGCTAAATGTTGTCGCCCTATTCCGGGTGATCCTATCATTGCACATATTAGCCCAGGTAAAGGTTTGGTTATTCACCATGAATCTTGTCGTAATATACGTGGTTACCAAAAAGAGCCTGAAAAATTCATGCCTGTCGAGTGGGATAAAGAGATCAACAGTGATTTCATCACTGAAATTAAAGTTGATATGATTAACCACCAAGGCGCTTTAGCAAACTTAACCGCAGCTATTAATGATGCAAACTCGAGTATTCAAAGTATGAATACCGAAGAAAAAGATGGTCGCGTGTATTGTGCTTTTATTCGCTTAACCGCGAAAGACAGAATTCAATTAGCCAATATCATGCGTAAACTTCGCATCATGCCAGACGTTCTGCGCGTTAGCCGTAATAAAAACTAGTCATGAATTCAATTCGATATGCCCGCATCTGCCAAATGATGGCGATGCGGCAGCCTGATCTTACCGTTTGCCTTGAAGAAGTGCATAAATCCCATAATGTTGCTGCGGTTATAAGAACAGCTGATGCTGTGGGTATTCCTAAAATTCATGCTATTTGGCCTGAAGAAAAAATGCGGATGTTAGTTTCACCTGCGGCTGGGAGTAACAGTTGGGTCAATGTAGAAACTCATCCTACGATTACAGATGCAGTTAGCGCCTTTCGCACCCAAGGTATGCAAGTTCTTGCGACTCATCTCTCAGATAAAGCGGTTGATTTCCGTGAGATTGATTACACACGCCCGACTTGTATTATTATGGGGCAAGAAAAAACGGGTATCTCACAAGATGCTATCGCGCTTGCAGATCAAGATATTATTGTGCCGATGATGGGAATGGTACAATCCCTAAATGTTTCTGTCGCCAGTGCACTAATTTTATATGAAGCACAACGCCAACGTCAGGCTGCGGGTATGTATAATCGAACAGAAAGCACCTTAACGGAAGAAGAACAACAAATTCTTCTCTTTGAAGGCGGATACCCAGTATTGGCAGAAGTTTCTCGTCGAAAAGGACTGCCTCGCCCTTATATTAATGGTAACGGTGAGATTGAAGCACCTGAGTCATGGTGGGCAGAAATGCAAATGACGCAAAAACAACTTAGGAAATTAAAAAAGACGGAGTATTGATCCCATGAAAGGAAAACTGCTTGATGCAATCCCCTTAACCACTCTTCACGGCGTAGGTGCAAGTCAGGCAGACAAGCTGGCAAAAATAGGGCTTGTGACTATTGAGGATTTGTTACTCCACCTTCCTTTGCGTTATGAAGATCAAACACACCTCTATGCTATCAGCGATCTGCTTCCCGGCATTCCGGCCACTGTTTCAGGTGAAATTCTAAGAACCGAAGTCACTTTTGGTCGACGAAAAATGATGACCTGCCAAATTTCTGATGGCTCTGGCATTTTAACCCTTCGCTTTTTTAACTTTACTGCCGCAATGAAAAATAACCTTGCTCAAGGTAAACAAGTCACTGCTTATGGCGAAGTTAAACGGGGAAGCCGTGGACCAGAAATTATTCACCCTGAATACAAAATCAAAGTTGCAGGTTCGGAAGTTAAACTACAAGAAACGCTCACGCCCATCTATTCAACAACAGAAGGCTTACGCCAAACATCACTACGCAAATTAATAGAGCAAGCCTTAGAATTACTCGATACCTGTGCTATTAACGAATTATTGCCCGAACAATTTATTCATGGTTTACCTCCGTTAGCCACGGCATTACGCACTCTGCATAATCCTCCACCTGATATCGCTTTTACGGAGCTTGAGAAAGGACAGCACCCTGCGCAAAAAAGGCTAATTATTGAAGAATTACTCGCCCACAATCTAGGTATGCTCAATGCAAGAGCTGGCGCACAATCTTATCGTGCAGAGCCATTGTTTATGCCAAGTACCTCTACGTTACGCCAACAATTTCTATCATCACTCCCCTTTACCCCTACGAATGCACAACAACGTGTCGTCCATGAAATAGAAATAGATTTAGAAAAAGACTATCCGATGATGCGGTTGATCCAAGGGGATGTAGGTTCAGGTAAGACTTTAGTTGCAGCACTAAGTGCATTGCGTGCTGTTGCTAATGGCAAACAAGTGGCTTTAATGGCACCAACAGAATTGTTGGCAGAGCAACACGCATTAACCTTTAAAAAATGGTTTGAGCCTTTTGGTATTCAAGTGGGTTGGTTAGCGGGAAAACAGAAAGGAAAAGCGCGTGAAACACAGCAAAATGCCATTGCTAATGGTGACGTTTCCATCATTATTGGAACGCATGCTATATTCCAAGAACAAGTTAAGTTTCACTCTCTAGCCTTAGTGATTATTGATGAGCAACACCGCTTTGGCGTACATCAACGTCTCGCGTTGTGGAAAAAAGGCGAAGAGCAAGGCTTTCATCCCCATCAATTAGTGATGACGGCAACGCCGATCCCTCGAACATTAGCGATGACAGCCTACGCTGATATGGACACGTCTATCATCGACGAATTACCACCAGGGCGCACACCTGTTACTACTGTCGCTATCCCTGATACTCGCCGTAATGACATTATTGAACGCATCAAGCTGTCTTGCACAGAAGAAAAGCGACAAGCCTATTGGGTATGTACCTTAATTGAAGATTCTGATGTTCTTGAAGCGCAAGCAGCCCAAGTTATCTATGATGAGCTTACAATTGCACTCCCTGAAATCAAAGTGGGATTGGTACACGGGCGAATGAAACCCGCAGAGAAACAAGCTGTAATGGCCGCATTTAAAGAAAATGAGCTTCAACTTTTAGTCGCGACAACAGTGATTGAAGTCGGTGTTGACGTACCTAATGCAAGTTTAATGATCATTGATAACCCAGAACGACTGGGACTCGCACAATTACACCAATTACGTGGACGTGTAGGCCGAGGCGCTATCGCCTCTCATTGTGTCTTGTTATATAAAACACCACTCACTCAAACAGCACGTTTGCGATTGCAAGTATTAAGAGATAGCAATGATGGTTTTGTGATTGCACAAAAAGATCTCGAAATTCGTGGTCCTGGTGAGCTTTTAGGCACTAAGCAAACGGGTAATGCACAATTTAAAGTCGCTGACTTGTTACGCGACCAAGGACTTGTTCCTGAAGTTCAACGTATCGCTCGTTACCTGCATCAACACTACCCTAAGCATTCTCAAGCCTTAATCGAACGCTGGCTGCCTGCCAAGACACAATATAGCCAAGCTTAAGGTTACTTTTTTGCATGGCTTAGCGTGCGTTTCATCTCGCTTTGGGTTGATCTTGAAATATTCGTAAGTTAAATACACATAGAAAAACACCTCAATGTCGATATTCAACATTGAGGTGCTCTTTAACGTTTTTGAAACTCTTTTAATTTATAGCAACCAAACTACCCTGCAACTATAGGCGTAAAAAACGGTAGCATCAGATACAGTTTAATCACTATTGCATTCACAATATCAATAAAGAATGCACCGACCATAGGTACGACCAAGAACGCAAGATGAGACGGTCCAAAACGATCTGTTACAGCTTGCATATTTGCAATCGCCGTTGGTGTAGCACCTAAACCAAAACCACAGTGACCTGCTGCTAAAATCGCGGCATCGTAGTTTTTTCCCATGACACGGAAAGTTACAAAAATGGCATACAGTGCCATTACACCTGCTTGAACACCAAGGATAACCAGCATTGGTATCGCCAGTGACGCAAGCTCCCATAATTTCAAGCTCATTAATGCCATCGCTAAGAATAACGATAAACTCACGTTACCTAAGACTGATACCGCTCTATCAAAAACACGGTAGAACCCAAGCATTGAAAGGCTATTACTTAAAATAACACCAATAAACAGAACGCACACAAAGGTCGGTAATGAGAATGCTGTACCTTCTAACAGTTGAGAAAGGAACGTACCTGCCATTAAACAGATAGAGATCATCGCAATAGTTTCTAATAAAACCATTGAAGTGATCATTCGGCCTGTTGTCGGCTTCTCAAACGCTGTTGGCATTTCATGGTCGTCAGCACCTAATCCTGGCGTTGGGATATTTTTGATTAAGTAGCGTGCAACTGGGCCACCAATCAATCCACCTAACACTAAACCAAAAGTAGCACAAGCCATCGCCACTTCAGACGCGCTCATAAAACCATAATTTTCAACAAAGGTTTTACCCCAAGCAGCCCCTGTACCATGACCACCCGATAATGTAATCGAGCCAGCAAGTAATCCCATTAATGGATCAAGACCTAACATTTCTGCTAATGCAATACCGACTGTGTTTTGTACTAACAACAGTCCAACAACAACAAAGATGAAAATAAAAAGCGCTTTTCCTCCCGCTTTTAAGCTTGCGAGGTTTGCGTTTAAACCAATTGTTGCAAAGAATGCCAGCATTAATGGATCTTTTAATGAGAGGTCAAAACTCACTTCCCAGTCCATAAAAGATTTGAATGCTAATAGAAGAACAGCAACAAGTAGCCCACCTGCAACGGGTTCTGGGATCGTATACCGTTCTAAAAAAGGAACAGATTTCACTAACTTACGTCCGATCAAGAGAACCAAAGTGGCCGCAACCAGCGTGCCATAAACATCAAGATGATACATTTATGTACCCCGTCTTATTTGTTAATTTTATATAAAAATACTACGACGCTAAGTTCATCCATAAACAACGCCAAAAGCAGGTATCCCCGATTAGAAAAAAAAACGGAGACAAACACAAGTTAAAACATATAAAAATGTGAGCACCTCTTATGCATTTTGATAACATCATTTTTACGCAAACGATTGCTTTTGTGGCGCAGATCATTAAAATACAGTTTTTGTCGAATAAGAAATTCACACCATGGTTACTTCAGAAAATCAAAATTTGCCTAAAAATAGTGACGTTTCAGTTAAAAAAAATAGCGAACTTCTTTTTGCTTTAGAAGAGAAACCGCCATTACCACAAACACTTTTTGCTGCTTGCCAACATCTCTTAGCCATGTTTGTTGCGGTTATCACACCTGCGATCCTCATTTGCCAAGCATTAGGATTACCTGCACATGATACTCAACGCATTATCAGCATGTCTTTATTTGCATCAGGCATTGCCTCTCTTATTCAAATTCGGGCATGGGGACCGATAGGTTCAGGATTGTTATCAATTCAAGGTACTAGCTTTAATTTTGTCGCACCTTTGATTATGGGCGGATTAGCGCTAAAAAATGGAGGGGCGGATATTCCAACAATGATGGCGGCACTTTTTGGTACATTAATGGTTGCCTCATTAACCGAAATCGTCCTTTCTCGCGTCCTTCATTTAGCAAGACGCATCATTACACCGTTAGTTTCAGGTGTCGTAGTGATGATAATCGGTCTCTCTTTAATTCAAGTTGGATTAACCTCTATTGGTGGTGGTTATGCAGCCATTGAAAATAATACCTTCGGTTCACCACAAAACCTGTTATTAGCAGGCTCTGTACTTATTGTTATTATTTTACTTAATCGACAAAAAAATCCTTATTTACGCGTTGCTTCTTTGGTCATTGCAATGGCTGTGGGTTATGTTCTTGCTTGGGCTTTAGATATGTTGCCCACACCAGCAGAACATCAAGAAACACCTTTCATGACTATTCCTGAACCCTTTTATTATGGGTTGTCATTTGATTGGCATTTGCTTATTCCTTTAATGCTGGTGTTTATGATCACATCACTAGAAACCATTGGGGATATTACAGCAACTTCAGATGTTTCAGAGCAACCCGTTAGTGGTCCTTTGTATATGAAACGTATTAAAGGGGGCGTATTGGCTAATGGAATTAACTCTATGGTTTCGGCATTTTTCAATACCTTCCCAAATTCTTGTTTTGGTCAAAATAATGGCGTTATTCAATTAACAGGCGTTGCAAGTCGCTATGTAGGTTATGTTGTTGCCGCAATGCTCGTTATCTTAGGCTTATTTCCATTCGTTGCAGAATTTGTGCAAAGAATTCCTGAACCCGTATTAGGTGGAGCCACATTAGTTATGTTCGGTACGATAGCTGCATCTGGTGTACGTATTGTTTCCAAAGAAGCACTAAACCGCCGAGCCATCATGATCCTTGCGATTTCACTTGCAGTAGGATTGGGCGTTTCACAGCAGCCTCAAATCTTGCAGTTTGCACCTGATTGGCTAAAAACATTGCTGTCCTCAGGTATTGCTGCTGGTGGTTTAACTGCCATTATTTTAAATCTTATTTTTCCACCAGAAAAATAATCATTAATTAGCAACATAATAATAAAGCGCTATCTTCATAATAAAAAATAGCGCTTTATTTATTACTTTTAGGCTAATGGCATTTTTATAAAAGCCTTTTCCTTTTAATTACAGTAATTAATATTCATCTTCTTACTAAAATTCAAAGGAAAATAAGATGCCAATACCTCTTACCCCAATGACAAACACTGCACTTGAATACTTAAAAAATCACCCATCTACTAAAGATTTTCATATACAAACTATTGGGCAATTTTTTACTTATCTCAAAGATTCCATTCTTTCATTGTTTAATAGTGACCATAAATTTGCTTATTTAGGAAATAAGTCTGTTGCTGAATTTAACTTAAAGCATATCAACATAGATTTACACACGTTTTTAATAAATCCATGCCTGAATAATCCTGCCAATAAAGACAAAGCAGATGCCCTTCAATATTCATTTAATTACTTACAAAATCAATCCAGTACTACACCTAATCTCTACGATGTTTATCGCTCCGGAAATATCGAGCCTAATGAGTTAATATCTCAACTTATTAATTACGGTAATAAGTTACATCAAAGAAAATTAACCGTCGAAGAAACCCAGTACTCTCAATCCGTTATAGAAATACTTAAAGAAGTGAATAAGTGTTTAGAAAAATTACCTAAGCCGTCACCACATACACAAAGCTTGATCACGAGGATATCCGAGATAACTAATAAGTAGGCAAAATCTCTTTGATTTATCCGATGATGACTTGAGCATCGCTCAGTTTTCAGGCATAACTGTATACTGTTTTGATGGAGTATAAAACAGGAGAAAGGTTATGCGCTGGCTGATGAAAAGTTTGGTATCTCTGATACTTATCGTTATTTTATTTATTATTATAATTTACGCTTTTATTCAGACTCAGTGGGGCGCACAAAAAACCAGTGAATGGCTGACACAATACACTGACTATGATATTCGCTTCTCAGGTATTGAGCATGATCTTATGCAACCCGAACAAGTCATTGTTCATGATCTCCTCGTTAATCCTAAACAAGATAAAGCCACAGTATCGGCAAAATCAGCGCAAATTAGATTGAATTGGCAATTTTTTACCACACCATCTCATCTACAAAAAATCACCTTAGAAAACGGTTCAATTAAGCTCACTGGTAAATCGCCAGCCATGCCACTAAGTGCTGATATTTTGCAATTTAAAAATATGGCATTGAGCAACAATACTGTGGATATCACGTTTAATGCTGACAAAATAACAGGTGGTATTACACCTTGGAAACCAACATTAAATGATGTTATTGGTGCGGGTCATTTCCAATTTTCGATTGCAGAAGGCTCAATAAACAACAATCATTTTAGTAACTTTATTATTTCAGGTGAATACCAACCCGATAATATTCAAATAGAGAAACTAGGCACCCGCTTACTCAGTGGTTCACTTTCATTAAGTGGTCAATATCAAGATAATCAATGGAAATTTGATGAAGTTTATATGAATGGCTTGCGCTGGCAATCCTCGCAAACCTTTAACGAATTAATTCAGTCTCTCTCTGAATATCCCCGTATTAGCATAAGAGCACTCAATATTGTTGATTTTACTGCTGAAGGAAAACAGTGGGCAATCAGTGGTTTTGATGGGCAATTTTCTCAGTTTAGTTGGGATAACGCTCTTTCATTTACAACTGGTGAACTCAATACAAATGACGTTGTTTTTCAAGATGAACACTTCACTGATCTTATCGCAAAACTCAACCAGCAAAACAATCAACTTAATCTAGATAACCTCAGTCTACGCTATGAAAAAGGCTTAATTAAGCTTGCTGGTCATTGGAATAAAGACAATAAAACCATCACTATCCAAGACGCCACACTATCAGGCATTTTATATACGCTACCTGAAAATTGGCTCAACTTTTTAGCTAAACCAATAGATAACAAGAGTAATATTCAAAATATCACTATCGAACAGTTATCTATCAATCAATCTATCTTGATTGATATCACACCAGAATTTCCATTCCAATTCACCAACTTAACAGGAAAACTGCGAAATTTAGTGGTTGCAAAAGAAGGTGAATGGGGATTATGGCAAGGTTCAGCCATATTAAATGCCGATAGTGGTACGTTAAATCGCATTGAATTACGTCGCCCTGATTTAAAAATTGTCACTCAACAAGATAACGCTATTGTTGAGCAATATTCAGCATTTATTGGTGATGGCATTGTTCGAGGTTCAGCCGGTTTAGTGCAATCTAACCAACAGCGCCAATTTTCACTTATTGCTAATGGCCTAAATGTACCTTTATCAACGCCTTATACATTAGGTTTAAAAACAACCTACTCTGATGAAATAGGCCAGTTCACACTAAAATTGAAAGGTGATTTACGTTCAAACCCAGTGGTATCAACACTTAATGGCACATTAACGGGAAGTAAAGATGAACAACAAATACTCAACTCAGTGATACAAAATGGCGAGATAATTAATCACCTATAATATTGATCTTTCGCAGGAGCACGGATTGCTCCCTTTATAAAAAGCGTTACAATGCGCTAATGCCCTTTTCTTTATTGTGGAGTTTTCATGTCTGACGAAGATTTTTCCCCTGAAAAAATATCTTTAAATATGTTTCAACAATCTCCTTTAACTGCACTTGAAGACAACAGCACACTGCTTGTGTGTGATGACAATAAAACTCCGTTGTTCTATTGCCTTTCTAAAGAAGACTATGATGTATTAATTGAGCGAGTTATGGATGCAGAGCTTGCAGCGATCGTACTTGAACGTCGCCAAAATAAATTAAATGAGCTTAATTTAGACTAATTTTATCGATGCAATAATTTGTCTTAAATAGAACAAACAAAAAAACACCCTTTCAGGTGTTTTTTTTATCGCATTTTCACAGATAAAATTAACGTTTTTTCTTTTTACGACCAGGCTGAACAAAACGCTTACGGGAATTATTTTCCGTTTCTTTGGTTTTTGTTTGAGGAATATGAATACCCAATGCTTTCGCATTACTACTAATTTGTTTTTTCGGCTTATTTTGCTTTGGTTTTGGTGGCGCTTCAGAAGTCGATTTTTCAATCGCTTCAAATAAGGTAATGAGTTCATCATCGGTCAGATCACGCCATTCGCCAACAGGTAATCCCGATAAGCTTACATTCATAATGCGAATGCGTTCAAGCTTAGTGACTTCATAACCAAAATATTCACACATACGGCGAATTTGGCGATTTAATCCTTGAACTAAGGTAATACGAAACACCATCGGCGCTTCTTTCTTGACCTTACATTTCTTGGTTTTTTGTCCCATGATAGGAACACCCGCACCCATTCCATGAATAAATTCATCTGTGATCGGCTTATTCACTGTCACAAGGTACTCTTTTTCGTGATCATTACCTGCACGTAGGATTTTATTGACTAAATCACCGTGGTTGGTCAGAAAAATCAATCCTTGTGAATCTTTATCTAAACGCCCAATTGGGAAAATACGGGTACTGTGGTTAACATAGTCAACAATATTATCTTTTTCGCCATCATCTGTGGTACTCACAATACCCACAGGCTTATTCAGCGCAATCAAAACCAGCTCAGAGTTATCCTGTGCTTCAATCAATCGACCATTGACTTTGACTTCATCGCCAGCAAATACTTGATCGCCAATACCAGCGCGTTTGCCATTAATAAGGACAAGTCCTTGCTCAATATAACGGTCAGCCTCACGACGTGAGCAGATCCCGCTTTCACTGATATATTTATTAAGACGAGTAGATAAATTGGTGTCCATGCTTCCCTCCGTAAACTGCGAAATATACATCAATTGGATAGCGATAGAAACTCTATAACACCAGCATTCAAGAATAGATTTTTTATACTCTGTTTTTTTAATAAAAAACGCAGAAAATAGAAAAGGTAACCCAAAAGAAAATAGTGATTTCCCTTTAAGTTACTCTAAAGATAGATAGCTGAATTAGCACTGCTTATTTTGTGAAGGTAAAACAATATAAGTGCCGCTAAAAACAGCACCGACACCTTCATCACCACAAATATCGACGTCCAACTTAATACGTGCCTTGCTTCCCTTCGCTAGTCGCCCTAAATCCCCACTTAAATTTTCCATATCAGCAACGGCAGCAGGACGCCCTGATACAGGTTTGCGGTAACGAATATGTGCATCCACCAGCACAATATCACCTTGCAACTTATGTTCTTGCATTAATAGCCAAATCAATCCCCAACCTGTTAATGTTGCGAGTGAAAATTGGCTACCTGCAAAAATAGTGTGATGAGGATTTTGATTTCCTGCTTCAGGGATAGTGGTATAAAAACGGGTTCCTGTGTATTGAGTAATACGTAATCCCATTTTTTCACTTAAAGGAATATGTTGATGCCATTGTTTTTGTAATTCTGCACACCAATCTGGTCGATGAAGAATATCATCCAAAGACTCAATACTTTTTTTCATAAAAAAGTGCTTAATGGGTGTCGTTTGAGGACCTGTCACTAAACCACAATTTTCATAACCTAACTTTTCAAAGAAGCTTACAGACTCTTCTCGTGCACTACACACGATCCGTTTTATACCTTCTTGGCGAGCAAGCGACTCTAGCGCCATAGCCACTAATGTGCCTAAACCTTTACCTTGTGCATCTGTACGCACCGCCATAAAGCGAATAGCACCTTCATTGTCGGCATTAATATAGAGTCGCCCAATCGCAACGGGTTGTCCTGTTTCATCAACAACCATTTGATGATGAGCAAGAGTGTCATAACCGTCTTTTTCAGAGCCTTCAGGTTGATGTAGAGGTTTACGAAGCATTTCCCAGCGAAAAGCATAATAGGCATCAAATTCTGCCTCTGTCTTTGGGGTCCGTAAATGGTACATATCTGAGCTCCTTTTAACACGACTGTACGTTTGACGTTATACTTGCAGCCAAAAGGTGACTGGGCCGTCATTAGTCAGTGTGATTTGCATATCAGCAGCAAATTGACCTGTTTGCGTTTCTAAGCCTTGTTGCTGACATTGTTCAATAAAGTAGTGATAGAGATTTTTCGCTAATTCTGGGGGCGCACCGTTCGAAAACCCTGGACGCATTCCTTTTTGTGTTTCCGCGGCAAGTGTGAATTGAGATACAACTAATAGACTACCACCTGCTTGTTGCACATTTAGGTTCATTTTGTCGTTTTCATCACTAAATATACGATAGCCGCATACTTTCTCACATAATCTTTTGGCTTTCTGTTCGTTGTCGTCTTTCTCTACACCTAATAAAACCAATAAACCTTGATTAATAGCGCCGACAGTTTCACCTGCAATATCCACTTTTGCCTGTGTCACTCGTTGAATTAACGCGATCATTCTCTCTCCAAAATAAATCAATAAAAAAGGATAACAAATTCAATCTATTGTTATCCTTACAATAGCATTATTCTTCTACTGGGAGAGAAAAATCATAATCTTTGAAGTAGTCAATGATGGTCTGTTTATCAATGACATGTACACCCTTTATACCCACAGCAATAGCAGCATCAACATTGGCTTTTACATCATCAAAGAAAACGGCA
This sequence comes from Proteus genomosp. 6, assembly GCF_040139785.1. Lineage (NCBI taxonomy): Bacteria > Pseudomonadati > Pseudomonadota > Gammaproteobacteria > Enterobacterales > Morganellaceae > Proteus > Proteus genomosp. 6. Next base: position 86,756 of record NZ_JBEEVJ010000007.1, read on the forward strand.
TCTTGTGCTTCAACATCTTCAGATTCTAAAACATACTTAAAGAGTTCAGGATCAGGTTTTCTCATGCCAAGATCTTGCGACAAGTAGAGAAAATCAGCAGAAGCCGCGATTTCAGGATAGTGTTCTGGCCAGTAATCTTGGTGTAAACGATTAGTATTTGATAACACCACAACCCGATGTCCTTGTTCTCTTAATTTGTTCATTATATCAATGACTTCAGGTCTTACTGCGATAAAAATAGCCTGCCATCCTTCAGCGAATTGCTCAAAGCTTAAGCTCATGCCAAGTTCTGAGTTAATTTCTTCAGCAAATTCGATATCTGTAATATTACCGCGCTCATGTAATTTAAAAACTTCACCGGCGGTGAAATCCTTTTTTATGCTTGCTAATGGAACACCACTCAGCTTACTCCATACTGCGAATACTCGGTTAAAATCGATATCAATAATCACATTACCCATATCAAAGATATAAAGCATAAATCCTCTCCATAATAGAAAACTCATTTTACTTTAATCATAAATCGCTTTACTGAACAGGCTTAAACACCAAAAAAGTACAATAATCACACTTAATTTTTTTGTAAAACAGAAAACCAGAAGAGGGAGAACGGAAAAATGAGACTAGAAGCATCATTATCTAGAATGGAATTATGAGGTGATGATAAAACGTTCTCTCCTCGTTTATGTTTATACAATTTTAAAATCATCATGCAACTGCGCCCAATGTAATGATAATTTTTCTTTATGCTCATCAAGCATTGGAAGCTGTTGTAATAATGAAGGCCATTGCGTTCTTGCTGTTATAACAACATCAAGTAAATGAGGCTTAATAGCGACCCAAGGTAAATCGGCTTTTTCAGCCCAACGCTCAAAATGCCCCATTGATATATCAAACCAGTGCTTTGTTCCGGCCATATTCAAAGCTAGTTTATCCTCTTTGATATAGGGTTCTGTAAATACAACATCATATAAAGGTGATAACTGAGGTGAAATGCGATTGTGATAGATTAATGTCCAGTTTTTTAAATGAGCATCACCATTACCCAATAAAATATTAATGAGTAATCTTCTAGCCATTTGCTGAATATCTTTTAAACGTTCCGAGCTTGTTTCATAAATAACTTTGCCTATTTGCTCATAATTAATTTTTTGATATTTATCTGACGGAAATAACCCGAATACTTGAGCAAAATCTTCTGTATGAATACGCCCTTCTCCACTACGGTCAAAACGTTTAATGCCATAGGCATATGGCTCATTTGGTAATTGAATATCAGGTAAGTTTTTTAACTGATTTAATTCAATAAGCCTTATTTCAGGGATATCAGCACCGACACTTTCCGCTAATTTCATACAAGTATATTCATTAACAGGAACACCTTTATGAATGGTAGGCGGTGTTTTTATAATCCACATATCTTGTAAAGTATCTTCATCAATATGGTATCGACCTTTAATGAAAGATGAAGAGAATTTAACCTGTACTCCCGCTAATGAAAATTTTTTATCAACATGTTTAATATCGATTTGTAGAGGTTCTGTCGATAAACGATGCTCAAGTGCCCAATCAGGCACACCACCTGCTTTTATAGGAGTTACTAAAATGGCTCCTGGTAAATTTGCACCTAAATAAGCAAGAATAGCAAACTCATTATCAACGTGGCATTTTAATGCATTCGCGGTGTATTCCCTTAATACACCTTCAGGTAACAAATTAGATAGTACAGGCGAGATTTTTTGTGTTCGAATTTGAGGCTTATTTAAATAATCAGGATCAGATAGCTGCCTTAATGTGAAAGTCGGTCGAGTTTCTTTTGGCATCCTGACAAAATGGGGATTAAATGTCAGTATATTTTTACATAATGAGCAATAACCGCAACATCAATTCCATACAGCTGAATCTTAAGACCTTCCACTTTCTCTATCTGCTTATTCATACCTTATTCCTTTGTTTTAAACCAAAAGTCGAGATCATCCTCATCATCTTTCAAATCAATTTCGCTTTTATTCGCTATTGCAGTACTTGCAATCATAGGGTTTACATGAGAATTTTTAGTTCTGATTGATAACTCTAAATCTAGTCCTTCTAATACTCTTAGTAAGGTTGATAGTTTTAAATCACTTCCTGATTCTATACGTTGGTATTGCTGCTGTTTCATACCGATACGTAAATACATATCTTTTTGTTCAATACCTAATTTTTTACGTTGCTCTGTAATTAAATTAGCAATTTCATTAATAGTTTTCATGATTAGCTCTAAACCATTTTAGTGATTACATTGGCAATGTATACAACACTCTAGTTGTATGACAACCAAAAAACAACTCATAAATTGTATGTAGCAAAAAAAACAATTTTAAAGTTGTATTTAAGGCAATAAACAATACTTAAGTTGTAAATAAAAAGAGTGGGATACAAAGGGGAAATAAAGGCGTGATTAAGAGAAAACTTATGCGGTGGCAAATTTCCCACCGCATTCGTCTGATAGTACAACTAGTACCACATACTCTAAATAATTTAAGTTACAGATAGGCGACTAGTTGAACGCAGTCAACCCTGTAACTTAAAGTATGACGAGTATAAACTCAGGGCGCTAAACGCGCCCTAAGAATTATGTTATCAGAATAACGAATTAGTCTTTGCTACGGTAAGCACGACGACGATCGTTTTCTGACAGATAACGCTTACGCAGACGAATAGACTGCGGAGTTACTTCAACTAACTCATCGTCATCAATAAATTCTAATGCTTGTTCTAATGTTTGTTTCAGGTGTGGAGTCAGCGTTGTCGCCTCATCTGTACCAGAAGCACGCATGTTAGTCAGCTTTTTACCCGTTAAACAGTTTACTGTTAAGTCATTAGAGCGAGTATGAATACCAATCACTTGGCCTTCGTAAACTTCTGCACCATGAGTCACAAATAATTTACCGCGGTCTTGTAAGCTATACAGTGCGTAAGCAACGGCTTTACCTTGGCCATTAGAGATCATAACACCGTTATTACGGCGACCGATTTCACCTGGACGAACATCATCATAGTGACTGAATGTTGCATACAGTAAACCAGTACCTGATGTCATGGTCATAAATTCAGTACGGAAACCAATCAGACCACGGCTAGGGATAATGTAGTCTAAACGTACACGTCCTTTACCATCTGGTTGCATATCACGCATTTCGCCTTTACGTTCACCCATCGCTTGCATCACATCACCTTGGTGCTGTTCTTCAATATCGATAGTGACTTGTTCGAAAGGCTCTTGTTTACGGCCGTCAATATCACGGAAGATAACTTTAGGACGAGATACACCTAATTCGTAACCTTCACGACGCATATTTTCGATCAGAACTGACAGGTGAAGCTCACCACGACCTGATACACGGAATGCATCTGGATCTTCAGTTTCTTCTACACGTAATGCTACGTTATGGACTAACTCTTTTTTCAGACGATCTAAAATCTGACGAGAAGTCACAAACTTACCTTCACGACCACAGAAAGGTGAAGTATTAACACAGAAATACATGCTAACAGTTGGTTCATCAACGGCTAATGCAGGTAATGCTTCAACAGCACCTGTTTCGCAGATCGTATCAGAAATATTCAGTTCGCCTAAACCTGTGATTGCGATGATATCGCCAGCTTCTGCGACTTCAACTTCAATACGTTCTAAGCCTAAGTGACCTAACACTTTACCGACTTTACCGTTACGAGTTTTACCTTCACTATCGATGATAGTCACTTGCTGGTTAGGTTTAACCTTACCACGCTTAATACGACCGATACCGATAACACCTAGGTAGTTGTTGTAGTCCAACTGAGAAATTTGCATCTGGAATGTGCCGTCCAGATCAACTTTTGGTGGCTCTACATATTTGACAATAGCTTCATATAACGGAGTCATATCTTCAGCCATGTCATTGTAATCTGTTCCCGCAATACCGTTTAATGCAGATGCATAGATAATTGGGAAATCAAGTTGTTCGTCAGTTGCGCCTAAGTTTACGAACAGGTCAAATACCTGATCAACAACCCAGTCTGGACGCGCACCAGGGCGGTCAACTTTATTGATAACAACAATTGGTTTTAAGTTGTTAGCAAACGCTTTTTGTGTCACAAAACGAGTTTGTGGCATTGGGCCATCCATCGCGTCAACCAGCAATAGAACACTGTCTACCATAGACATAACGCGTTCTACCTCACCACCGAAGTCGGCGTGTCCTGGGGTATCTACGATATTGATACGATAGTCATTCCATTTAATCGCTGTATTTTTCGCAAGAATAGTAATTCCGCGCTCTCTTTCGAGATCATTTGAGTCCATCACGCGCTCAGCAACGGTTTCACGTTCGCCGAACGTACCAGATTGCTGTAGTAATTTATCGACGATAGTTGTTTTACCATGGTCAACGTGGGCGATGATGGCGATATTACGCAAGTTTTCGATCACAAAATTTGCCTCAGGCATTGTAGAAATAAGCGCAGTATTGTACACGCTTTAGACGAGAGACTAAACAAGATCACAATAATGATTGCTTAACAATATGCAATTAATTGAATTGTGATCCTTTTCACGCCTCAGAATTTAGTAGTATCCGTTCGCTTGCACCAAAACAGTGCAATTAATTAGGCTTAATTTGCACCAACTTTGTGCAATAATTAAAAAATCACAGGAGATATTCTACACTAAACTTCATCAATACAGTATATATCCCTTTTTAGATAAGTTGGCATGCTTTTCGCAATAGAATTTAGGTGAGCAAAAAATTCACCGAAAAAATGTGTAAGGCCACTGCACTCAATAAAACCATTCGCCAGGAGAGTTCCTATGTCCCTTGAACATGTATTATCCATGATTGAAGAACATAAAGTTAGATATATTGACTTACGTTTCACTGATACCCGCGGTAAAGAACAACATCTTACTATTCCGGCTCATCAGGTTAACGATGATTTCTTTGAAGAAGGAAAAATGTTCGATGGCTCTTCTATTGGTGGCTGGAAAGGCATTAACGAATCAGATATGGTGCTGATGCCAGATGCAACAACCGCAATGCTTGATCCATTTTTCCAAGATCCAACCCTGATTATTCGTTGTGACGTTTTAGAACCAGGCACAATGCAAGGTTATGATCGCGACCCACGCTCTATCTCAAAACGTGCTGAAGACTATTTAAAATCAAGTGGTATCGCAGACACAGTACTGTTTGGACCTGAGCCAGAGTTCTTCCTATTTGATGATATTCGTTTCAAAAACGATATTTCTGGCGCATCTTACGCTATCAACGATATTGAAGCGGCATGGAACACCAATACCAAATATGAAGACGGCAACAAAGGTCACCGCCCGATGGTTAAAGGTGGTTACTTCCCATTGCCACCCGTCGATTCATCACAAGATATTCGTTCTACTATGTGTAACATCATGGAAGAAATGGGCTTAGTCGTTGAAGCTCATCACCATGAAGTCGCAACTGCGGGTCAAAATGAAGTGGCTACTCGCTTTAATACCATGACCAAAAAAGCAGATGAAACCCAAATTTATAAATACGTGGTACAAAACGTAGCTCACGTATTTGGCAAAACAGCGACCTTTATGCCAAAACCATTAGTGGGTGATAACGGCTCAGGTATGCACTGCCATATGTCACTGTCTAAAAACGGTGTAAACCTATTTGCAGGTGACAAATACGGCGGATTATCTGAAATGGCGCTGTATTACATCGGCGGTATTATCAAACACGCTCGTGCGCTAAATGCATTTACTAACCCAACGACTAACTCTTACAAACGTTTAGTCCCAGGTTTTGAAGCACCTGTAATGCTTGCTTACTCTGCACGTAACCGCTCAGCGTCAATTCGTATTCCTGTGGTTGCCAGCATGAAAGCGCGCCGTATAGAAGTCCGTTTCCCAGATCCTTTAGCAAACCCTTATTTAGCGTTTGCGGCTCAGTTAATGGCTGGTCTTGATGGCATTATCAATAAAATTCACCCAGGTGATGCTATGGATAAAAACCTCTATGACTTACCGCCAGAAGAAGCAAAAGAGATCCCAACTGTCGCAGGTTCATTAGAAGAAGCATTAAATACATTAAATGCAGATCGTGAATTCTTAACCCGCGGTGGTGTATTTACTGATGATGCTATTGATGCTTATTTAGAATTATTACGTGCTGATGTTCAACGTGTACGTATGGCTCCGCATCCTCTTGAATTTGAAATGTATTACAGCGCTTAAGACCTTTTATTGATAAAAACTTAAGCCTAGATGTAAAACTGTTTTTTTGCCGTGAAGCTATTTTGCCCATCTTCGGATGGGCACTTTTCTCCCCTTTAAGGAGTCAGTCTTTTCACTTACGCATTGGTTCATTAATGTAATAAAGGTAAGATGCACTAAAATGGTGCAACGGGGTATTGAATATGGAAACGGCAGACTTACCTGACAACACATTAATTTTAGACTCATTGATACACTCTGTATTGGTTATCAACAAAGAGTTTATTATTTGCTACGCAAATCATTCTGCGTTACAGGTTTTAGCACAAAGCCGTCGAAAATTATTTGAAACGCCTTTCACTGCCCTTTTCAGCTATTACTCTTTTGATGCTGATTTAATGCGTGAAACATTAGCGAATGGACAAAGCTTTACCGACAATGAAGTGATATTGGTTGTAAATAACCAATCACACACAATGTCGCTCAGTGCCCAACCTATTTCCGAGCAACACATTTTGCTGGAGCTGGCGCCTATGGATAGTCAACGCCGGTTAAGCCAAGAGCAGATACAACAAGCACAGCAAATGGCAGCGAGGGAATTGGTTAGGGGGCTGGCACATGAAATTAAAAATCCGTTGGGAGGATTACGGGGCGCGGCTCAATTGCTAGCAAAATCCTTACCTGATCCAGCTTTAACGGAATATACACAAGTCATTATTGAACAAGCTGATCGCCTACGTGTGCTGGTAGACAGATTACTCGGTCCCCAACATCCAGGGACAAAAATACATCAGAGTATTCACCATGTTGTTGAGCGTGTTGCTCAGCTTATTTCGCTCGAATGCCCTGAAAATGTCACCTTACTAAAAGACTACGATCCCAGCTTACCTGAGTTATCACATTACCCAGATCAAATAGAACAAGTACTCCTAAATATTACACGCAACGCCTTACAAGCCGTCGAAAAAACAGGGGGAACGATTATTTTGCGTACCCGTACGGCTTTTCAAATCACACTTCATGGCGAACGTCACCGCCTTGCTGCGCGTATAGATGTGATTGATACCGGTGATGGCATTCCTCCTCATCTACAAGATACGCTTTTTTACCCCATGGTTAGTGGTAGAGAAGGTGGTAATGGATTAGGGCTCTCTATTGCGCGTAATTTAGTGGATCAACATGCAGGTAAAATTGAATTTACCAGTTGGCCCGGAAATACTGAATTTTCTATTTATTTACCAATTAAGTAGGAGATAACCAATGCAAAAAGGAAATGTATGGGTTGTTGATGATGACAGCTCCATTCGCTGGGTACTTGAACGTGCCATTTCTCGTGAAGGTATGTCTTGTAAAGCCTTTGAACATGCGAATGATGTGCTTAATGCACTCAATACAGAACAACCTGATGTATTGTTATCAGACATTCGTATGCCTGATATCGACGGTTTATCTCTTTTAAAAATAATTAAAGAACAATATCCAACTCTGCCCGTTATTATTATGACGGCACATTCTGATCTCGACGCTGCCGTTAATGCCTATCAACAAGGGGCATTTGATTACTTACCAAAACCGTTCGATATCGACGAAACATTGGCATTAATTGACCGCGCCATTACTCATTATCGCGAACAAAAACAACCGAATACCGATGAAACATTGCTACAATCAGTTACAGATATGATTGGTGAAGCACCTGCAATGCAAGAGGTTTACCGTATTATTGGTCGGCTTTCTCGCTCCTCAATTAGTGTACTTATTAATGGAGAATCGGGTACAGGCAAAGAGTTAGTGGCACATGCATTACATCGCCACAGTCCAAGAGCGTCCTCTCCTTTTATCGCGCTAAATATGGCGGCAATTCCTAAAGACTTGATTGAATCAGAGCTTTTTGGTCACGAAAAAGGGGCATTTACAGGCGCCTCTCAAGTACGCCAAGGTCGATTTGAACAAGCAAATGGCGGTTCACTGTTTCTTGATGAAATTGGTGATATGCCTCTTGATATTCAAACACGTTTACTGCGAGTCCTTGCTGAAGGGCAATTTTATCGAGTAGGCGGTTATGCCCCAGTAAAAGTCGATGTACGTATTATTGCCGCAACTCATCAAGACTTAGAAAGGCGAGTTCAAGCCGGTGATTTTCGTGAAGATCTCTATCATCGCCTCAATGTCATACGCATTCAGTTACCACCATTACGCGATAGAACCGAAGATATTCCTAGCTTAGCACGCTATTTTCTGCAAAAAACAGCAAAAGAATTGGGTGTCGAAGCCAAAGTTCTTCATCAGCAAAGTTTACAAATAATGATGGAATACAACTGGTCAGGTAACGTCAGGCAATTAGAAAATGTGTGTCGCTGGTTAACGGTAATGACGGCAAGCCAAGAGATTATGCCTCAAGATTTACCACAAGAAATTCGCCAACCTGATGAGAAAGCAAAAAATATCAGTCGAATTGCTGCTTCTCAACATTGGTCACAGCATCTTTCATTATGGGCAGATGAAGCATTAGGAGAAGGGAAAGAAAACATCTTAACAGATGCATTACCTCAATTTGAACGTACTCTTTTACTAAGCGCCTTAGCATATACGCAAGGGCATAAACAAGATGCAGCACGATTATTAGGTTGGGGCAGAAATACATTAACCCGTAAATTAAAAGAGTTAGGGATAGAGGAATATTGATCCCCTAACCCTTCATCAATTAAATTACACGCGAGAATTGACGTTGGCGCATTTGATTTCGTAAATACGTATCGAAACACATACAAATATTACGAATAAGCAGGCGCCCTCTTGGTGTTACTTGAATACCATCTTTTGTTATTTCAACTAAACCGTCATTCTTCATTGGCACAAGTAATTCTAAATCTTCTTTAAAATAGTCATGGAAGACAATATTGTGCATTTTTTCAATATCAGAAAAACGCAGACTAAAATTACAAATTAAGGTTTTAATCACATCGCGGCGAATACAATCATCATTAGTCAGAGATAAACCTCGCCATAGTGCATTTCCTTCACTATTAACGCGCGCATAATACTCTTTCAATACTTTTTCATTTTGCGCATAGTTATCACCTAACATACTTATTGCAGAAACTCCCATGCCTAATAAATCACACTCTTCATGAGTGGTATAGCCTTGGAAATTACGGTGTAAAATACCTTTACGCTGAGCAACCGCTAATTCATCATCCGGTTTAGCAAAGTGATCCATACCAATAAACTGATAGCCGTTTGTTGTCAGCGTAGAAATTGTCTCTTGTAATATTTCTAACTTCTCTTCTGCTAAAGGGAGATCTTCATCTTTAATTTTACGCTGAGCCGCGAATAAATTAGGTAAGTGCGCATAATTGAAAACACTCAATCTATCTGGTGATAGTTCAATAACGCGTTTTAATGTAAAGGCAAAACTCTCTTTGGTTTGCTTAGGTAAGCCGTAAATTAAGTCAATGCTGGTGGAGTGAAAACCCACTTCACGCGCACGCTCTACCAATGCAAAAATAAATGCTTCGTCTTGCTCACGATTTACTTTTTGTTGCACTTCTTTATTGAAATCTTGCACCCCCATACTCAGGCGATTAAATCCTTCATAACGTAGATGGTCGATAACATCTAGCTCAATTTCACGAGGATCAATCTCAATAGAGAGTTCTGCATTATCAACAAAATGAAAATGGTGACGTAATAGCGAAACCAATCGACTAATCTGTTGCTTATCCAGAAAAGTAGGTGTACCCCCGCCCCAATGCATTTGAGTCACTTTTCTGTCTTTAAAATAGCGTGCTCTGTTAATAATTTCTTTTTCTAAAACATCAAGATATTCATCTGCTTTATGTTTATGGCGCGTAATAATTTTATTACAGCCGCAGAAATAGCACAGCTTATGGCAGAAAGGAATATGAACATAAAGCGATAAAGGGCGCTCATGATAGCGTTGAGTCGCTTTGATAAAATCATCATCGCCATATTGCTGATTAAACTCTAATGCTGTTGGGTATGATGTATAGCGAGGACCTGAATAGTTATACTTATGGATCAGGTCAAGATCCCAAATAATTGTTTGTTCTGACATGCCTCTACCTTCCAAAAGTGAACCGCTGATATCTCATACCAGCAAACAGACATTATGAATATCTGAAAGAATAGTGTAACCAATAAATCGGGAACTGAATATGATCGAAAGAGGTATCGAATAAATCCCTATCTTCTTATTGATAGGCAATAACACTCAAATATATGACGTGATGCAAATCACATTATGTAAAAATAGTCTTATCCATTAAAGATATTCATAAATAAATTAAGTTTATTCAATATGTTAGTGGTTTTAATTCATCGTGAAATATCAGAGGAGAACTTTTACGCCGAGTTTAAAACGATATATTACTCAAAATACGATTTAAATTAATTAAATATCTCGTTATATTAGTTTTATTATTCTTTTATTCCCTCTTAATTCGATGATTATAATAATAGTAACAATTATATCTTTACCTAAATTATAATATTACATATCCTAGAGACAAACATTGATTAATATCCAACTAGGTCGTGTTTTGATTTAAATTTGAGGACTATTTAAAGAATAAAGGTCGCTATATTACAAGGAAAGATAGCATCCCCCATACCTTATCTTATTCTCTTTGACGTTTCTCTTATTTAATCAGTCTCTTTTATATACCCGAATTATGGATTATTAACCACGGAAGGAAACGGACTGGCAACCAAGGATGGTTTATCCTTTCAATGACAACTCCTCTTTTTTATTTACTCTCTATTTCATACTTATTCTGTGATAAATATAGGTAGTATTACCCAACATCAAATAAGAATAATTATTATTTCGCAAATAAAATAAGGCTCTGCTTATTTTAAATTAATTAAACAGAGCCTTTTCATTCTTATGCTTATTTTATTGCATTTGCTTATTCTGCTTCTTTACCATAACTAGGAGAGCGAGGACCATATAGAATACCGTTCGCATTTCCTGCTGAAAGTAAACGTACACTTGTTATACCTGCAATTTGGTAGCTTTTGTCTGATACTGTATTCACAATTTGATTCACAACAGCTGAGACCAACATCCCTACTAAACTACCTGATGAACCGTCTGTTTCCGTACTTGATGCCGTTGCAGAACTACTCCACAACACACCACCATTACGAAGGTCAACAAGCTTAGCAGTAACGGTAACTCGCGTATCACTAGAAATAATTTGATATGTCGTTCCGAACTCTGTGATATCTAAGTATAAAACAGCATCAGCACCAAAGATTTCACGTAGTTTATTAGGACTTACTGCATGAATATCCCCAGCCATGGATAAACCATTTTGCTTAAATGTCTCTTCAACGACAGCAACAGGGAAAACATAATATCCCGCTTCTGCCAAAGGATATGTTACTTGAGATAAGAAACTGTGCCCCGCTCCAACTTCCGTTGTATGGTTTTGAGGTACTAATACAAGAATACTTTTTGGCTTACTCTGTTTAAAGGCAGTGTAATCTGTTTTGATAGGTTGGGCGCAACCCGTTAATACCAACGCAAAAGCCAAGCATATTAAAGCGAATAAGCGACTCATTTTTGCATTCCTTTGTTTTTCATCAGACGATCCATAAATTCCGCTGATTCAGGGTAAAGTACTTTTTCTTCATTAAATTCGGCCATTGCTAAATCTAATGCACCCGTCGCACCATATAACATCCCTAAATGTGCATGTAATCCTGGCGGAATACCCAATGATTTAGCACGAGAAAGCTCAATACTTTTCTTCAATGCATCAATTTGCGCTTGAGGATCACTTTCACTTTGTTGGTAGTGCTGATATACCACTTGTTGATAACTGTCCCAGTTATAAAGTGGTTTAGGGCCACTTGCACAGCCCGTCAGTAATAAAGCCCCAAAAATAAGGCCTATTAATGATTTAGACATCGTTATATCCTTATAAAAGCGTATTATTTTGAAGGCTGCCAAGCATTGCTCTCAATACCTGCAACTAAGTTATTAACTGCTTCACGAATAGCTAAATCAAGCACTTTACCGTTCAGTGTTGAGTCATAGCTTGCTGTTCCACCAAACCCAATGATTTCACGGTTAGAAAGCTCGTATTCACCCGCACCTTGAGATGAGAACACGACTTCTGATGTATTCACATTCACAACGTTTAAATTCACTTTTGCGTAAGCAACCTGTGTTTTACCGCGACCTAAAATACCGAATAATTGACGATCACCGACTTCTTTACGACCAAATTCTGTCACATCGCCAGTGATCACATAAGTAGCGCCTTTCAATTGTTGGCTTTGCCCTTTAATGCCGGCTTCTTCTTTTAATTCAGATAAATTGGCTCGGTCTAATACATTAAAACGCCCTGTTTGTTGTAAGTGCGTCATTAAAATAGTTTTGGATTGATTTCCTAATCTATCAACTCCATCAGAGAAGATCCCATTCATATAACTAGAACGGTTATCAAACTTACCGATAGAAATCGCGCTTTTTGCACCTGTGTAAGTCGTGTTATAGGTTGCTACTTTAGCCACTTCTAAAGAGCGTGAAGATTCTGATGTACACCCTGCTAGTAATGAAGCAGAAATCATGATCAAACCAAACGATAATTTATTTAAATTCATATTAATAACCCAATAAAGGTGAAATAAACCCATAGATATTCATTCTATTAATTGAAGTGGAGTTGATATAAACGGAAATAATACTTTTCAGTTTTAGCTCAAGGAGTCACCCTTAAAAACCTCAGTAATAATAAGGTTAAAAGGTTATCAACCCTTATTTGATAATATAAAGGCAATCAGCGATGGGGAGAATAGAAGATGGATGATAAAAATAATAACAAATAAATATAGAGATAAAACAGAGAATGCTTTATCTATTATTTTTTCAATATCCCTTAAGTCAGTTTAAAATTAAACCTATAAAAAAATGGAAGAGAATTTATATTACTTTGCTATTTAATTAGTTCTTATAAATATTTTCATCTAAAGAAAACATCTAAATCATATGTAATAAAAAACGCGATATAACCAATATTGATTATATCACGCTCATTATTTTCGTTCTTTTTACTCACTAATGCGATAGCAATAAATGCACTATTAGCGATTAGCGTTTTTTCCCAAAAGCTGCTGCTAAAGCATCACCCATTGCGCTATTTCCTGCATTATTACCATTATTCATTGGCTGACGGTTATTACGAGCTGGTTTTTGCCCTTTGTTATTTCTAACAGAATTCGTGGTATTTGATGATGATGGTTTTTTATCACTATCACCCGCGACTTCATCTAAACGCATAGTCAGTGCGATGCGCTTACGAGCTAAATCAACCTCAAGAACTTTAACTTTAACAATATCTCCAGTTTTCACCACAGTATGTGGATCTTCAATAAATCGATCTGCTAAAGAAGAGATATGAACCAAGCCATCTTGGTGTACACCGATATCAACGAATGCACCGAAATTAGTCACGTTGGTCACAGTCCCTTCAAGGATCATGCCACTAACTAAGTCATTCATCGTTTCGACACCTTCAGCGAAAGTCGCCGTTTTAAACTCTGGACGTGGGTCGCGCCCTGGTTTTGCTAACTCTTTTAAAATATCATTAATCGTTGGCAGACCAAACTGCTCTGTAATAAATGCTCTTGCATCTATTTGTGAAATTAAAGCGCTATTACCCATTAAATCATCAATTTTCTGATGGGTAGATTGCAGAATATTTTCAACAATAGGATACGCTTCAGGGTGAACCGTTGAAGCATCAAGCGGGTTTTTACCATCTCGAATACGTAGGAAACCGGCACATTGTTCAAAGGCTTTCGGCCCTAAACGTGCCACTTTGAGTAACTGTTTTCTATCAACAAAACGACCGTTTTCATCGCGCCAGCTAATAATATTTTGAGCAATAGATTGGCTAAGCCCTGCAACACGCGTTAGTAACGGTACTGATGCTGTATTTAAGTCAACACCAACACCATTCACACAGTCTTCAACGACAGTATCAAGTTTTCTCGCTAATAATGTTTGGCTAACATCATGCTGATATTGACCCACACCAATTGACTTAGGATCAATTTTTACAAGTTCAGCCAGAGGATCTTGTAAGCGACGCGCGATAGAAACCGCACCACGGATAGAAACATCTAAATCAGGGAATTCATTAGCAGCAAGCTCTGACGCTGAATATACCGATGCGCCCGCTTCACTAACAATCACTTTTTGCGCTTTCACTTCTGGATAGCGTTTTACTGTTTCAGCAAAAAATCGCTCTGTTTCACGAGACGCCGTACCATTACCAATCGCCACTAATTCAACATTATGCTTAATACATAACGCAGCTACACTTGCCGCCGCTTTATCCGCTTGTCCTGTATGTGGATAAATTGTATCTGTAGCAATTAATTTGCCGGTGCTATCAACAACTGCAACTTTAACACCTGTACGTAAACCTGGATCAAGCCCCATTGTGGCACGCATGCCAGCAGGCGCTGCCATCAACAAATCATTAAGATTACGTGCAAAAACATTAATTGCTTCTTCTTCCGCTTTTTCGCGTAGTTGGCTCATTAATTCGGTTTCAATATGCATTAAAACTTTTATACGCCAAGTCCAGCTTACGACAGCTTTACGCCAACTATCCGCAGGTTGATTATTTAAACGTAACCCTAAATGCTCTGTAACCAGTTGTTCACCGTAGCTCTCTTTGGGTGCTTCTTCAAATTGCGGATCTGGATTAAGTGATAATTGAAGAATACCTTCGTTACGACCACGAAACATAGCTAATGCGCGGTGAGAGGGAACATTAGCGATAGGCTCATGGTGATCAAAATAATCACTAAACTTCGCCCCTTCAGCTTCTTTACCCTCAATCACTTTGGCAACAAGATGCGCATTTTTCCATAAATATTGGCGAACTTTTGCTAATAATCCCGCATCTTCTGAAAAACGTTCCATCAAAATATAACGTGCGCCATCTAAAGCGGCTTTGGTGTCATCAATACCTTTTTCTGCGTTGATATAAGCGGTTGCCGCTTCTTCTGGATTATTTTGTGGTTCATTCCACAGTAAATCCGCTAAGGGTTCTAATCCATTTTCAATCGCTATCTGACCACGAGTACGGCGCTTAGGCTTATAAGGAAGATAGAGATCTTCCAGTTCTGTTTTACTTTGAGTTTCATTAATTGAAGAGCGCAGTTCTGGTGTCAGTTTTCCTTGTTCTTCAATTGATTTTAAAATTGTTTGGCGGCGATCGTTGAGTTCCCGTAAGTAACTGAGGCGAGTTTCTAATTGACGTAATTGCGTATCATCTAATCCGCCTGTGACCTCTTTACGATAACGGGCAACAAATGGCACCGTATTCCCTTCATCCAGTAACGTTATAGCCGAAAGGACTTGCTGGGGCTTAACAGAGAGCTCATCTGCAATAATTCGGCTTAATGATTCATTCATAAAATATTTACCTACCGAGAGGAATAGTTAAAAAAGATGGCTATTATACACGCAGAGCATTAAAAAAATTTGGCAAATTTCCTATCTAGCTCGACAATTATGAGGAAATTAACAGATTATTTTAACATTCACGCTATAGTACCTTTATGAAATTCAATGTTGATGATAGTTTTTATTCGTAATGGCAAAAAGTAACTATATTACTCGTGATGGCTGGTATGCCTTAGATAAAGAGCTAAAATATCTTTGGAAAGAAGAGCGCCCGCGTGTCACACAATCGGTTTCAGAAGCAGCGGCACAAGGTGACCGTTCAGAAAATGCTGAATATATTTATGGAAAGAAGCGATTACGTGAAATTGATAGGCGTGTTCGTTTTTTATCAAAGCGTCTTGATGAACTAAAAATTGTTGACCCAGATCCTCGCCAAGAAGGAAAAGTCTATTTCGGTGCTTGGGTCACGCTTGAAGATAATGACGAAAATGTCAAAACCTTTAGGCTTGTGGGCCCCGATGAATTTGATCCAGCAAAACAGTGGATTTCTATTGATTCCCCTGTTGCCAGAGCGCTTATTGGTAAGCAAGTTGATGATGAAATTAGCGTGCAGACACCAGGTGGTGAAGTTAATTACTGCGTATTATCTATCAAATATCATTCAGAATAAGATAAATAAATAGTTTTATCCCCTTTACTAGAGCTAATGAACAAGTTTTATCTATAAATTATTAACATTTATTCTTTGGTTTTGGTTTAATATTCTTATCAATGATAGAATTCGCTAATAAAAGCATTTGCACTTCGGGAGCTTAAAAAATGCAAGAAAGTTATAAAGTGCTAATCGTGGATGATGATTTACGTCTGCGTTCACTCTTAGAGCGCTATTTGACAGAGCAGGGTTTTCAAATCCGTACTGCTGCAAACGCCGATCAGATGGATCGTCTGCTCACTCGCGAATCTATCCATCTTATTGTGCTCGATTTAATGCTTCCTGGTGAAGATGGCCTATCTATTTGCCGCCGCTTAAGAAGCCAAAACAACCCTATTCCTATTATTATGGTTACTGCGAAAGGGGAAGAGGTTGATAGAATTGTTGGACTTGAAATCGGTGCTGATGATTACATCTCAAAACCCTTTAATCCAAGAGAACTACTAGCACGTATTCGCGCAGTTCTTCGTCGTCAAGCAAATGAATTGCCTGGCGCACCTTCACAAGATAACACCATTATCTCTTTTGGTAAGTTCAAGCTAAACCTTGGTACGCGTGAAATGTTCCACGAAGAAGAGCATATGCCTCTGACAAGTGGTGAATTCGCCGTATTGAAAGTACTGGTATCTCACCCTCGTGAACCACTTTCTCGTGATAAATTAATGAGCCTTGCGCGTGGTCGTGAATACAGTGCGATGGAGCGTTCAATCGATGTCCAAATTTCACGTTTACGTCGCATGATTGAAGAGGACCCAACACATCCTCGCTATATTCAAACAGTTTGGGGACTCGGCTACGTCTTCGTTCCTGATGGAACCAGCGTTCAATGAGAAGGCTGAGGCTTTCACCCCACAATAAACTGACACGCTCGTTATTTCTGGTTATCTCGCTACTTTTTTTTAGCTTGATAGCCAGTTATATCGTTGTGCAACACCTTATTGTTGGGCCAAGCCTTCAGCAATTTAATAAAGTTTTAGCGTATGAAATACGCACTTTAATGCCTGAAGAACTGATCCTAGTAGACGGCACCCCGCTAAAAATCTCCCCTGCTTTACGCAATAAAATCTATACCGAACTCGGTATCTCTTTTTTTGATAAAGAAGCCGCGCTTGAGGAAGGACTCTATTGGGCCAAAATCAATGATGAATTAAGTGAACAGATGTCTGAATATCTGGGAGGAAAAACAGAGATCTGGGTTGAAAACACGCTAGAATACCCTGTGCTATGGGTTAATACGCATATGTCCCCCTCACTTTGGATCCGTGTTCCACTCACTGAATTAGGGCAAAACTTCTTACTGCCTGTTTACCGACAAGCGATTATTTTCATTATTATCGTTGTCGCTTTTTTCTGGCTTTATAATCGTTTTCAAAATCGCCCACTTAATGAAGTAGAGTACGCTGCGCGTCGTATCGGAAAAGGCGTTATTCCTCCTCCTATTCCTGAATCTGGCTCTTCTGAAATGCGCTCAATTATTCGTGCTTTTAACCAGATGTCATCAGGTATTCGCTCGCTGGATAATGATAGAACGCTTGTTATGGCAGGTGTTAGCCATGACTTACGTACACCACTGACTCGAATTCGTCTAGCAACTGAAATGATGAGTCCCGAAGATAGTTACCTCGCAGACTCTATCAATAAAGATATCGAAGATTGTGATGCCATTATTGGGCAATTCTTAGACTATATGCGCACAGGTAAAGAGATGTCTTTAGAACTGTGTGATATGAATAATCTATTACAAGAAGTCATTTCAGCTGAATCTAATTTAGGAAAAATCAGTGAAGAACATCTTCATCCTGAACCCATTAATATCACCGCCAACCCTATTGCAGTAAAACGCGCCCTTGCCAATATGATTGTCAATGCCAATCGCTATGGTAATGGTTGGGTCAGTGTTTCGAGTGGGAAAAATGAAGAATATGCATGGTTTCAAGTAGAAGATGATGGCCCAGGTATTCCACAAGAAGATAGACAACGTCTTTTCCAACCTTTTGTTCAGGGCGAACAAGCTCGAAGCTCAACGGGTGCGGGTTTAGGATTATCCATTATTCGCCGTATCATGGATGCCCACGGTGGCTATGTTGAACTTGATGATAGCGTTAAAGGCGGATTATTAATTCGAGCTAACTTCCCATTAAAAGAACGTGAAGACGAGAATGATTAGCCCACTCTATTTCAAATATTGAAGTGCATTTTATTACACCATTTCTATTCTCATTTCTCTCCTCCTATAAATATTTCATCATTTTTTCGCTTTGTCATAAAACTGTCACAATTAAGACATTTAATTGTCATCAAACTGACCTATTGTCTGTGCGTACCGTAACCGAAGTTGATAGATGTCGAAAATTATTCTACCTATCCCACAGGAGGGATTATGAAACTGATGCGTACCACCCTGACTAGTGTCATTGCCGCTGCGTTTTCAATGACCGCTCTTTCTGCACAGGCAACGACCTCACTGACTGGTGCTGGCGCAACGTTCCCTGCCCCAGTTTATGCTAAATGGGCAGATTCCTATCAGAAAGAAACGGGTAACAAAATTAACTACCAAGGCATTGGCTCCTCTGGTGGTGTTAAACAAATCATTGCAAATACTGTTGATTTTGGTGCTTCTGATGCGCCATTAGCAGACGACAAATTACAAGCTGACGGTTTATTCCAATTCCCTACCGTGATTGGTGGCGTTGTTATGGCAGTCAATATTCCTGGTATCAAATCAGGTGAACTGACCTTAGATGGCGACACTATTGGTAATATCTATCTAGGTAAGATCCAGAAATGGAATGACCCTGCCATTACAAAACTCAATCCAGGCGTAAAATTACCAGACCAAAATATCGCGGTTATTCGCCGTGCTGATGGTTCAGGTACATCATTCGTTTTCACTAGCTACTTATCAAAAGTAAATAGTGCATGGAAAGATGAAGTAGGCGCAGGCTCTACCGTAAAATGGCCGACAGGCTTAGGTGGAAAAGGGAATGATGGTATCGCGGCATTCGTTCAACGTGTACCAGGTTCAATTGGTTATGTTGAATATGCTTACGCGAAACAAAACAATCTTGCTTATACTAAATTAGTCACAGCTGATGGCGAGGCAATCGCACCAACAGCTGACAGTTTTAGTGCCGCAGCAAGAAAAATTGATTGGAGCAAAAGCTTTGCACAAGACCTGACTAACCAGAAAGGTGAAAACGCATGGCCGATTACTTCAACCACCTTTATCTTAGTGCATCAAACACAAAAAGATGCCGTAAAAGGTAAAGAAGTACTGAATTTCTTCAACTGGGCTTACGACAAAGGTAATCAGGAAGCGAAAAACCTAGATTACGCAGTATTGCCAACCGAAGTTGTAGAGCAAATTCGTGCAGCATGGAAAACAAGTATCAAAGACAGTAATGGTAAACCGATTTACTAATAAAACGGCAACCATTAAGAGATAAGTTAACGTTCACCCCCTGACAAACAGGGGGTAATAAATTAAAAGAGGCTTTATGGCCGAGCACACAACGGTAATAAAGGCCCCTAGTAAACGAGGGGACGTTATTTTCAGCGCACTAGTTCGCCTAGCTGCGTTGATTACGCTTTTGCTTTTAACAGGTATCATTGTTTCACTGATTTTCGCCTCATGGCCAAGTATTCAACAATTCGGCCTTTCATTCTTATGGTCGAAAGAGTGGGATCCTCCTGCACAGGAATTTGGTGCATTAGTGCCTATTTACGGCACCATTGTGACCTCGATAATCGCATTGGTTATTGCGGTGCCTGTCAGTTTTGGTATCGCCCTTTTCTTAACCGAATTAGCGCCTAACTGGTTAAAACGCCCATTAGGTATTGCTATCGAGTTACTCGCCGCTATTCCTAGTATTGTTTATGGTATGTGGGGGCTGTTTGTCTTCGCACCACTCTTTGCAACCTATTTCCAAGAGCCTGTAGGTAATGTGATGTCCTCCATTCCTATCGTTGGCGAGCTTTTCTCTGGCCCTGCTTTTGGTATTGGTATCTTAGCTGCAGGTGTTATCCTCGCTATCATGATCATTCCTTATATTGCTTCTGTGATGCGTGATGTGTTTGAACAGACTCCCGTTATGATGAAAGAATCTGCCTACGGCATTGGCTGTACAACATGGGAAGTGATTTGGAATATCGTTCTGCCTTATACCCGTAATGGGGTGATTGGTGGTGTTATGTTGGGATTAGGTCGCGCCTTAGGTGAAACCATGGCGGTAACCTTTATCATCGGTAATACCTACCAATTAGATTCAGCCTCACTGTTTATGCCAGGTAACAGTATTACCTCTGCATTAGCCAACGAATTTGCGGAAGCCGAAACGGGGTTACATACTGCGGCATTGATGGAATTAGGGCTTATCTTGTTTGTCATTACCTTTATCGTCCTTGCGATTTCTAAGTTTATGACATTACGTTTATCTAAGAATGAAGGAGCGCGTTAATATGTCCAAAACATCCTCTTCTTCATTACAAGTTCAAACAGAAAGTGAATTGCGTGTACGCCATAAACGCCAACTTTGGCGCCGTCAAAAAAACCGTATCGCGCTGTTTTTATCAGTCTCTACCATGGCATTTGGTCTTTTTTGGTTAACGTGGATTTTATTCTCTACGTTCACAAAAGGCTTTGATGGCATGTCGTTAGCCCTTTTTACTGAAATGACGCCTCCGCCAAATACTGATGGTGGTGGATTGGCGAACGCCATTGTCGGTAGTGGATTACTAATTTTATGGGCGACAGTTATTGGAACACCGTTAGGTATTCTTGCAGGGATTTATCTTGCTGAATATGGTCGTCGTTCATGGCTTGCTGAAACTACCCGTTTTATTAACGATATTTTGCTGTCAGCACCATCAATCGTTGTCGGACTCTTTGTCTACACCATTGTTGTTGCACAGATGCAGCACTTTTCAGGATGGGCTGGAATTATCGCATTAGCGTTACTGCAAATTCCTATTGTTATTCGTACCACTGAAAATATGTTGAAGTTAGTGCCAGATAGCTTGCGTGAAGCCGCTTACGCATTAGGCACACCAAAGTGGAAGATGATCTCTAAAATCACCTTAAAAGCCTCGGTATCAGGCATTATCACAGGTGTGTTATTAGCGATTGCACGTATTGCAGGTGAAACTGCCCCACTGTTATTTACTTCACTATCAAATCAATTCTGGAGCACAGACTTAAACGAACCGATAGCTAACTTACCTGTGACTATCTTTAAGTTCGCCATGAGTCCTTTTGCACAATGGCAAGAGCTTGCTTGGGCTGGCGTATTACTTATCACCCTCTGTGTTCTATTTATCAATATTATTGCGCGCGTGCTGTTTGCTAAACGCAAGCACGGTTAACGCAGAAAGTTAAGCAAGAGAGACGTTGAATGATTATGGCTAATGATAACGCAGGAAATAAAATTCAAGTTCGTGATTTGAACTTCTACTACGGTAAATTCCATGCGCTGAAAAATATCTCTTTAGATATTGCCAAAAATAAGGTGACGGCATTTATCGGCCCTTCTGGCTGTGGTAAATCGACCTTACTGCGTACTTTTAATAAAATGTATGAGCTTTATGGTGAACAACGTGCTGAAGGTGAAATTCTGTTAGATGGCAACAATATCCTGACAGATAAGCAAGATATCGCACTATTACGCGCCAAAGTTGGGATGGTATTCCAAAAGCCAACACCATTCCCAATGTCTATTTATGACAATATTGCCTTTGGTGTCCGCTTATTTGAAAAGCTCTCTCGTGCTGATATGGATGAGCGCGTTCAATGGGCGTTGACCAAAGCCGCATTATGGAACGAAACCAAAGATAAATTACATCAGAGTGGATATAGTCTCTCTGGTGGTCAGCAACAGCGTTTATGCATCGCTCGTGGTATCGCAATCCGTCCTGAAGTTTTATTACTGGATGAACCTTGTTCTGCTCTCGACCCTATCTCTACTGGTCGTATAGAGGAGCTGATTAGTGAACTCAAATCAGAATATACCGTGGTTATCGTGACACATAACATGCAACAAGCCGCACGTTGTTCTGATTACACTGCATTTATGTATTTAGGCGAATTAATCGAGTTTAGCGATACGGATACGTTATTTACGCGTCCTGCGAAAAAACAAACTGAAGATTACATCACTGGGCGTTATGGCTGATAACGAGGCAATTAATGGATAATTTAAATCACAATAAGCATATTTCTGGTCAATTTAATGCTGAGTTAGAGCATATCCGCACTGAGCTTATGGTTATGGGGGGGCTTGTTGAAGAGCAACTGAAAAAAGCCATTATGGCAATGCATAACCAAGACCAAGCCTTGGCAAATGAAGTGATCCAAGGTGACCATAACGTTAATATGATGGAAGTCGCCATTGATGATGCGTGTATGCGAATTATTGCTAAGCGTCAACCAACAGCGAGTGACTTACGTTTAATTATGGCAATATCAAAAACGATCGCTGAATTAGAACGTATTGGTGATGTTGCTGAAAAAATCTGTAAAACTGCGCTTGAAAAGTTTTCACACCAGCATCAACCTCTGCTTGTGAGCTTAGAATCGTTAGGTCAACACGCCATACAAATGCTGCACGATGTTCTTGATGCTTTTGCCCGTATGGATGTCGATGAAGCAGTGCGTATCTATCGTGAAGATGAAAAAATTGATAATGAGTATGAAGGTATCGTCCGCCAGTTAATGACTTATATGATGGAAGATCCTCGCACCATTCCAAGTGTGCTAACCGCTTTATTTTGTGCTCGTTCTATTGAACGTATTGGCGATCGTTGCCAGAACATTTGTGAATTTATTTTCTATTACGTGAAAGGTCATGATTTCCGCCATCTTGGTGGTGATCAAGTAGAAAGAATGCTGACAAAAAACGACGACAACAACACCTCTAAATAAATTTCTCCCTCTTTTTCTTCTCTTCAAAACAGCGACGTTTATGTCGCTGTTTTTTTATTCTCTCATAAATTAATACCGTTCTAGCTCAACGCTTTTTCTCACCTTATTCCTTAAAAGCATATCGATATCAATTTTTATTATTTTATGAACTTAGATCAACTTGATAGCGTGATATCCAACATAACGATGATAATTCTTTTTCTTTGGGGTGAATATGAAATTACGTGTTTTGGTAACCGCATTAATTGCAGGCTCTGTGCTTTTCTCTGGTATTGCAAAAGCAGATAAACTCGATGATATAAAAAAAGCAGGTGTAGTACGTATCGCGATTTTTGATAGCAATCCTCCTTTTGGCTTTATTGATCCTCAAACCAAAAAACTCGCAGGTTATGATGCGGATATCGCCAACGAGATCGCCAAAGATTTAGGTGTAAAACTGGAACTACGTCCAACTAATCCAGCAAACCGTATTCCACTGTTAAGCTCAAAAAAAGTCGATTTGATCGCGGCTAACTTCACCATCACGGATGAACGCGCTAAACAAGTCGATTTCTCTGTACCTTACTTTGCAACAGGGCAAAAATTCATTGCACGCAAAGGTGTTTTAACCAAACCTGAACAAATCCACTCACTGCGTATTGGTGCTGATAAAGGTACCGTACAAGAAATCACTTTACGTGAACGCTATCCTGACACCAAAGTTATCTCTTATGACGATACACCACTCGCTTTCGCTGCATTACGCAATGGTAACGTACAAGCTATCACGCAAGATGATGCAAAACTCGTGGGTTTATTAGCAAATTTACCTGATGCTGTAAAAACTGACTTTGAAATCTCACCGTTTAGCATTACGCGTGAATACCAAGCGGTAGCCGCCGCTAAAGGCGAAGATCGCTTAATCAACGAAATCAACAACACGCTATTAAGATTAGAAAAAGAAGGCAAAGCAGGCGAAATCTACAATCGTTGGTTTGGCCCTGAAACAAAATCAGCGCAACCTCGTGGCGATTTCAAATTTGCTCCATTATCAGAGCAAACACCACAATCTTGATCCTTAAAGCGTAATAACTTTCTTCTCTCATTAAAAACAAAGTTATTCCTTTATTAAAACACCTACCCCGCTTCTGCGGGGTTTGGTGTCTGCAATAGGTTTATTATATGTTTGAGCAATTTCTTTCACATTACCTTCTTGAGCCACACTATTTAAGCTGGCTTTGGAACGGTTTTCTAATCACCTTGCTTATCTCTTTTTGGACTATTGTCATTGCAACATTAATGAGCTTTGCCCTCAGTGCTGCAAGAGATAGCGCTTTTGTACCATTACGCTGGTTAGCCACTGCTTATACTTCACTGTTCCGTAATACACCACTGTTAGTGCAGTTGTTCTTCTGGTATTTCGCATCAGGAGAAATTCTGCCGCAAAGTGCCATGATGTGGCTAAATACGCCTCATGAAATTTCCTTTCTAGGATTAACGCTTGCTTGGCCTTCTTTTGAGTTTTTAGCTGGCATTGTAGGTCTGACATTTTACTCAACCCCATTTATTGCCGAAGAGCTAAGAGCCGGTATTCAAGGTGTTAAACAAGGGCAAAAATATGCCTCTTTAGCACTAGGGTTAACACAGTGGCAATCTATGCGTTATGTGATTTTACCTCAAGCCTTTCGTATTGCTCTGCCTCCTTTGCTGGGTCAATACATGAATGTGATAAAAAACTCATCACTGACTATGGCTATTGGTGTTGCGGAGCTTTCTTACGCATCAAGACAAGTTGAAACCGAATCATTACGTACCTTTGAAGCCTTTGGTGTCGCAACCATTCTTTATATTGCAGCAATAGCCTTGATGGAAGCGTGGGGACAATGGCATCAGCAACGTAAATTAGCACAAGGGTATTAAATATGGACTTTACTGTTATTGCTGATAACTGGCAGTACCTACTCTTCGGCGCTTATCCTGACGGGCCTTTAGAAGGCGCAGCGCTGACCGTCTTTATCAGTATCATTGCGGGTATTGCATCTATTATTTTGGGTACATTGGGTGGTATTGCACTGGCTATGCTCAGAGGTGTATGGGTTAACCTTTTTGCGGCTTTTTTAGGCTTTTTCCGTGCTATTCCTGTGATTATGTTGATATTTTGGGTCTATTTTCTATTGCCCGTTGTATTGGGAATGGAAATTCCTGAAATCACGACCGTGATTTGTGCTCTCGCGTTGATTACATCGTCTTATATTGCGCACGGTGTCAAAGCGGGTATTTTGGCAATAGGGAAAGGGCAATGGCAGGCAGGATTATCTTTAGGATTTAATCGTTGGCAAGTCCTATGGCATATCGTATTACCGCAAGCATTGCGAATGATGGTGCCTTCATTTATAAATCAGTGGATAGCCTTAATTAAAGATACTTCATTAGCCTATGTGGTGGGTGTAGGTGAACTTTCTTTCTTAGCAACACAAGTTAATAATCGCAGCATGGTTTATCCAATGGAAGTCTTTCTATTTGTGGCCTTCATCTATTTTGTTCTCTGTTTCTCATTAGAAATTATTGCCAATAGAGTAGCTAAATTATTTTCAACACAAAAAGAGAAACGTCCTTTTTGGCAAATAATCTTTCCTGTTAAAAAACAGAAATTCATTGAGAAACGTTTAGGTTAATCACTCAAAAGCACTCATTTTCTAGATTTCATCCCTTACAGACGCAATCGATTACTTTTTTAGGTGCGGTTCTGGTTTTATTTGTGTAGGATAAAGCGAAAAACATTTTTTTTGGGATCTTTTGTCTATGAGCATGTCATCACCAAATTCTGGTTCACAGGGTTTGCTCCAACGTGTGTTTAAGCTACAAGAACACGGTACAAACGCTCGCACTGAACTAATTGCGGGTATCACGACTTTCTTAACGATGGTTTATATTATCTTCGTTAACCCTCAAATCCTCGCTGCTGCGAATATGGATATCAAAGCCGTCTTCGTGACGACCTGCTTAATTGCAGCTTTCGGCAGTATTTTAATGGGACTCGTTGCAAATTTACCTATTGCGGTTGCCCCTGCAATGGGTCTAAACGCCTTCTTTGCCTTTGTCGTCGTTGGCGCAATGGGCTATTCATGGGAAGTCGCGATGGGTGCGATTTTCTGGGGTGCAGTAGGACTATTTTTACTGACCCTCTTTCGTATTCGTTATTGGATAATTGCCCATATCCCATTGAGTTTACGTGTTGGTATTACGAGCGGTATCGGGCTGTTTATCGCCATGATGGGGCTAAAAAACTCGGGTATTATTATTCCGAATAATGACACCATCGTCACTATTGGTAACTTTGCCTCTCATAACGTGTTATTAGGTGCCTTAGGCTTTTTTATTATCGCCATTCTTGCCGCACGTAATATTCACGCCGCAATTCTTATCTCAATTGTTATCACCACTGTTATTGGTCTTCTCTTAGGGGATGTTCAATATCAAGGCATCTTTGCTATGCCGCCTTCTATCACCACTGTTGTTGGCAAAGTGGATATTGTCGGTGCTTTAGATATTGGTCTTTCTGGTGTTATTTTTGCCTTTATGTTGGTTAACTTATTTGACTCATCAGGCACATTAATTGGTGTAACAGATAAAGCGGGTCTAACCGATGACAAAGGCAAATTTCCACGCATGAAACAAGCGTTATACGTCGATAGCTTAAGTTCTGTTGCAGGCTCTGCAATGGGTACATCTTCTGTCACTGCCTTTATCGAAAGCACTTCAGGGGTTTCTGTTGGTGGCCGTACAGGCTTAACCGCGGTTGTTGTTGGTATTCTTTTCCTACTCGCTATCTTCCTATCACCACTTGCAGGCATGGTGCCAAGCTACGCAACGGCTGGTGCATTGATTTATGTGGGTGTGTTAATGACATCAAGTTTAACGCGCGTGAAATGGGATGACTTAACAGAATCAGTTCCTGCCTTTATCACTGCGGTAATGATGCCATTTAGCTTCTCAATCACCGAAGGTATTGCGCTTGGTTTTATTGCCTATTGTGTGATGAAAATAGGGACTTTCCGCTGGAAAGAAATTAACCTGTGTGTTGTGATTGTTTCACTACTGTTTATTTTAAAAATATTACTGATTGATACTCATGTTATTGATTTGAATAATTTATTCTAATACTCAATAAATTAAGATCATTATGATACAGACAAAACGGCACCAATAACGTGCCGTTTTTTATAAGAAAAGAGGTGATTATGCACGTGCTTCTACAAGTAGATTTCCCGTATCATGGCCCTTTCGGTGATGAAATGACACAAGCCATGGATACATTATCTGCATCAATCAACCAAGAGCCTGGCTTTATTTGGAAAATTTGGACTGAAAATAAAGAAACACAAAAAGCGGGAGGTATTTATCTTTTTGATTCAAAAGAAAACGCTCAAGCTTATTTAGATAAACACAGTGCTCGATTAAAATCTTTTGGTATTCCAGAAGTACGTGGTGATATTTTTTCAGTAAATCAGGCGTTAAGCTTAAAAAATCAAGCCTCTTTTTTGGCTAAGTAGCGACAAGCACAAGTGTTATATCTCACTTGTGCCTTTCTATTTTCTGCAATTACTCTACTTTGGTGGGCAATAACAACCCAAAAATAGCAGAATCAGACACTTCATCACCCACAATCCAACGCTGTTTAAGATACCCTTCTTGTTCAAAACCTAATTTCGCTAACAACGCAGCTGATGCTTTATTATCTGGGTGGATATCCGCTTCTAAACGGCGAACAGATAGATGTGTATGGAGATACTCAATAAACGCCACCATAGCTTCTTTCATCATGCCTTTTCCTTGATAAATTGTATCAAGGCAATACCCTATTTCGCCACGTCGTGAATTAGGATAATGGTTAAAGAAAACACACATTCCCATTAATGTATGTGTTGCCTTATCAATTACCGCTAAGCGCAGATACTCTTTTCTTTCCATATGAGTGATATCTTGAATAATATCTTCCTGCGCTTCTTGCAGTGATTGCCAAGGGAGATGGCTCCAGTAGCGCGTCACTTCAGGTGAACTCATGATCTTAAACCAATCTTCAGCATCCCCCATTTCAAAGGGACGCAATATCAATCTTTCTGTTTCGACCCGAATATCAGCGTAACGCATCTCTACTTTTCCTTATGTGTTTTTGGAGCCACAAAAGCAATACAAACAGGCTCAGTAATGGCATCTGGTTCAGCACGGAACATTATCTCTTGAGTATCGGCTATTTTTAAACTCGGCCAGTGCTTTAATCCTTCATCAAAATGTGCTTTTTCACAGTAATAACCAACTTCACTCACCAATACGACACCTTTTTCTTCTAATTGTTGAAGTGTAATATGTCGATTATAAATATTAGGAGGTTGCACATTCTCTTCTAACACCCAAGGCTGTGAAGATAATGGTCTATCTTTACCATAAAAAGTCACCCATTCATGCATATACTCACCGCCCACATACGCAAGTGGCGTGTGATAATGTTGATGCCAAGCTTGTTCAACATCTTGCACAAAGTTTTTTACGCCAATAAATTTTTGTCCTGCATTACGCACATTAGCGGCTTGAACGACTGTATAACCAGAAACAACCAACATACCAAAAACACCTAAACCATACAGTGCGCCACGTAATGAACGTTTAGGCATTACACTAATTGAGCCCACAAAAAGTGCAGTCGCAATCGACATAAAGGGTTGTAACCACTCGCTGATACGCCCCCCTTCATGAAAACTAAACCAGATAAAAATAATCGTTAATGGAAACAGAAAAATAAAATTGAGTAATTGGCTATCTTTAGAAGCAGACCAACTTACACGTCCACCATAAAAACGTAAAATTCCCCACATTAAAACCACAGGGTAAAAAACGGTCAGCGCAGCACGCGTTGTACGTAAATTAAAACGATTTTCAATTTGTGAGTCGACCCACTTAAACGCTGCAAAGTCGGTTTGCCATAACCAAATAAAATTGGGAATAACAAAAGCAAACCAAATAGCTAATGCTAAATAGAAATAAGGAGAACAATAGCTTGCTCGAACTTTAGGCACAAAAAGGCTTGATAAAAACACAGAACCGATAAAAGCTAATGATGAATACTTCCCCATTGTGGCAATGCCCATAGCGATAGCGAAGCCAATCCAATACTTTTGATTATCATTAATCGCACAAAGGAAAAAATAGAACGCCCATGCCCAACAACCAACTAGAATATAGTTATCGTTATAAGGGATAATATCAAAGTTGATAACACCAGATAAATTAAGCGCCAACATAGCAAACCAAGCTAAGTTCGTATTTTGTGTCAACTTGTAGGCTAAGTTCCAAACGCCTAGTAGCCCAACAGCAATGACAATAAAGTGGATAAAATACCAATAAAAGCTAAAATCGATACCGCCGTAAATAGCGGGTGTCATTATAAAACCCACAAACCAAGGATTTTTGGGGGAGCCCCACCCTCCGTTAGTGCCCCAATTGACAGCCTCAACGGCATCATAAGGCACGGTAGGGTCAAAGAGATAACTCACTAAGATCCAAAGAGTCGCATAACCAATAACCCACCAATATACTGGTTTACGTAATTGTGCAGATGATAATGTCATAATAAATAGAAATTTAAGTTAATTAATTTAATTTAGTCGTTAATTGACGTCACAACACAGTAAAGTATAGTGAAATGAACCGCACATTGTACGTGAGCAAAAATTAAATTGTCTTAAATTTGCGCTTTTATTGAAATTTTGTTTCTGATAGATTGCGCAACCAAGAAGATCACTATCGAGTTACCATTATGAATATGATTAAAAGAAAGCCCGCAGCTAAAGCACGTAAGAAATCGCGTGAAGAGCTGAACGCGGAAGGACGTGAACGTAAACGTCAAAAGAAACACCGTGGCAATCCTGCCGGTAACCGTCAGCAGGAAGCGGAAAATAAACAGCAAGCGAACAATACAGCGCCGAAAGATCCACGTATTGGTAGCAAAAAACCGATCCCTCTGATTGTGGGCGATGCACCAAAAGTTGCGAAGAAAAAACCTGCGCCAGTTAAAGCAGAGCCCGTTCGTTTAACGCCTGAGCAAGAGTTAGACCTATTAGAAAACGATGCACGCTTAGATGAATTACTGTCTCGTCTTGAAAACGGTGAAAAACTCAACGCAGAAGAGCAGGCTTATACTGAGAAAACCCTTGATCGCATTGATGAATTAATGGTTGAGCTAGGTATTGAGTTTGAAGATGATGACGATGAAGAAAAAACTGAAGACATCATGCAATTATTGAAAGGTAAATAATCAAAAGGCTAATCATTTGCCTTGATTAGCTTACATCTAACGGATATCAATAACTTATTGATATCCGTTATTTTTTATAGCTCGCTCTCTCTTTTACTTTTCATTAATACTCATTATTAACAATAGATTAAATAACCCTCTCAAGCTCAGATAACTCCATCTATTCCTCTCTTGTTATCCCTGATATCCTATTTTTCTATCTTTAATATACGAGTGATAAAAAATATGGATAACAGACAGCAGTACTTAGATATCGCAGCTGGGCAAGGAGAAAAAGTGCCCTCTCGTATAGTGGCCTTCCCTGCACAGCCACTAAACTATGCGCTTATTGAACAACGCTTAGAAGAACAGACCGATTACACTGATGGTGAGATAAATTATCTAAGTGAAAATATTGACGATGGTTTTTTCTATCGCTGCCAACATGGTGATGACGAGTTACATTTTTTTGTCTGTCTTTACCCTCGTGATAAAGATTACGAAATACGTCCAATGTATTCGACTGATGAACTTACACCACAACTACTCGCGCATGCGAATTCAACAACTCAAGATTTATTATTAGAAACACTTTTTACTGAAACTTTGCATCCTTTAGCAAGCTATCGCCATCAACTGAATTTTCTTAATATCATCGCACCTGAAATGGTCTTAGCATTAGATGAATCAGCGGCAGGTAAGGCATTAACACCTGAGTGGATACGCTTCCAATTAGAAACGCCCGATCTCTATCCTGAAGTAGAAAGCTTATATGTTATTCATGCTGTCTATGACACAGAAAATGATCCACCAACGATGTTCTGGTTTCATACGCATGGATTAGCGCGCTGCGGTTTAACCGAAGTCGATTTAGTTATTCCAAGTATGCTTGAACCATACTATGGTATTCCTGAGCTCTTCCGCTGCTTTGTTAACAACAGTATTAATCATCGTCAAATTGAATTTGGTGAACCAATGCTTTGTGGTCAAACATCATCAGGTTTGGAGTATCTTGTTGCATTACCTTTTGAAGAAGGTATTCGCCATATTAATCAATCAACACCTCTCGAAAATCTTAGACCTTTAGAAGAGATGCGTTATGACACAGAAGGCGCACCAAATGGTGTTTTCTTGGGTGATTTAGCCGATCGTGATGAATATCATCAACATCCTTCCTCTATGCTATTTAGAACCAATGAAGAAAATCCGGTTTTAGAAACCTTCTTTAAAGGTTATGAAGAGCAGCAAGCGATGATGCTACTGCGTAGCAATGAAGAAACCTATGAGATGTCTGAAAAAGCCAAGCGACGCTGGGAATACTTCGTTTCTATGTTTGATAACTACAATCAACCACCTGTTGAGAAAAAAAGTGGTTTTCTCTCCAAATTATTAGGAAAAGACAAACCCGAAGAGACTGAAAACCCGTGGCAGTTTATGATCAAATTCGGTATTCCTTATGGTGAAGAGGAAGAGCTAGAGCATATGTGGTTTGTGCCACAGTCTCGTGATGGAGACACCGTTTATGCAAAATTACTCAACGTGCCATTTTATGTTGAGGATATGCAAGAAGGTGAAATCTATCCTATCAACACCGCATTAATAACTGATTGGGTCGTTTCATACGAAGACAATAGTTATACCCCGAACAATATTTACCAACTTTTTAGCCACCAGCAAACTCACTAATTAGCGGGTATTCACAATAACAACGCGAGCTTTTCATTTAAAAAACGATGAAGAGCTCGCCATGCTAATCGCCTTAAAATCTGCTGTCATATTGTGACCCGTTAATATTATCAATTGATTGTTATATTGTTGCTACATTGACATTTCAAATCTTCACATTCTGTTTTTGTCTAGTAACAGATAAGGTAAACAGTCTATTTTCATCTCAATATCTTTTCTCTGGTTGATTTAAATCAAGTGCAGATATGCATAGACTAGGCTAAATTATACCCAATAAGGATAATTATAATTCTCATTAGCATTAAAAATATTTATTATAATTAACCTTAATATTATTATGTGAATTCTCATACACGTTAATAATTATCAGTATCATTATTCTTTGTATCAATATTCGTGGAAGGACAATCATGTCTCTGATCCCAAATCACAGTTATAAAATCTTGAGCTACTCACCTCAGATTAGCCCAGCATACAGACAGAAATTATTATCTTTAGGTATGTTACCTGGCGCTGTGTTTAACGTTATTCGTATCGCACCACTGGGTGATCCTATTCAAATAGAAACGCACCGAGTATCCCTAATTTTGAGAAAAAAAGATCTCGCACTCATTAATCTTAGCGAAGTGGTTCATAACGAAAAATAATCGTTATTTCTCATTCAACCAGGCAAGACAACTATTGGCATCACTATTATGACTCCTCTCACTATAGGCCTTATCGGTAATCCCAATGCTGGTAAAACAACACTCTTTAATCAGTTAACAGGCTCTCGCCAGCGTGTAGGTAACTGGGCGGGTGTAACGGTCGAACGCAAAGTTGGTCGTTTCACAACTGCAAATCATAAAATTGAGCTCGTCGATTTACCCGGAACTTACTCTTTAACGACAATCTCAGAACAGACATCGCTTGATGAGCAAATTGCCTGCCATTTCATTTTAAGTAATGAAGCAGACATGCTGATTAACGTGGTTGATGCATCAAATCTTGAGCGTAACCTCTATTTGACATTGCAACTACTTGAGCTTGGTATTCCGTGTATCGTGGCATTAAATATGCTCGACATTGCAGAACACCAAGATATGCAAATTGATATCAAGGCACTTTCAGAGCAACTGGGTTGCCCTGTTATTCCAATGGTTTCAACCAAAGCATCAGGTATTGATAAACTCAAAGAAGCCATTGATACCTTCCCTGCTGAAAAGAAAAAACCACAAGAATTACTGACGTCTTATCCGATATGGTTACTTAATGAAGTCGAGGCACTTGCTGAAAAAATTAATCACGATGAGTTTAATTTACAGCAACGTCGTTGGATGGCATTACAGTGTTTAGAGGGTGATATCTATACTCACCAACGTGCTCAAGTCACTAGTGAAGATATCAAAACCATTCGCCAACGAATTCAAGACGAACATAACAATGAACCCGAATTAGTCATTGCAGATGCCCGTTATCAAAATATTGAGCGTATCTGCCATACCGTGATTAATATGGAAGCCATTAAGCCGAATATTCTGACGCAAAATATCGATAAAGTGATATTAAACCGTTGGTTAGGTGTTCCTATCTTCCTGTTTGTTATGTACTTAATGTTTGTGCTCGCAATTAACATTGGTGGTGCTTTACAGCCTGCTTTTGAAGGTGGCTCTGAAGCTATCTTTATCCATGGTATTCAATGGATTGGTGCAACCTTTAACTTCCCTGAATGGCTAACGATTTTCCTTGCTCAAGGTGTCGGTGGTGGTATCAATACCGTTCTGCCATTAGTGCCACAAATCGGGATGATGTACCTGTTCTTATCTATTCTTGAAGATTCAGGTTATATGGCGCGAGCTGCCTTTGTGATGGATAGATTGATGCAGGCTCTGGGTTTACCAGGTAAATCATTTGTACCACTTATTGTCGGTTTTGGCTGTAACGTACCTTCCATTATGGGTGCGCGTACACTGGATGCACCAAGAGAACGTCTGATCACTGTATTAATGGCACCGTTTATGTCCTGTGGTGCTCGCTTAGCAATCTTTGCAGTTTTTGCCGCTGCATTCTTTGGCAAAAATGGCGCGAGTGTTGTTTTCTCGCTCTACCTTCTCGGTATTGTCGTCGCCATTCTCACTGGTTTACTGTTAAAACACACCATTATGCGTGGTGAAGCCTCACCTTTCGTAATGGAACTGCCGGTTTATCACGTTCCTCACCTAAAAACGTTACTGATGCAAACATGGCAACGTCTAAAAGGCTTCGTGGTACGTGCAGGTAAAGTCATTATTATCGCCAGTATGTTTATTGGTGCGTTAAACAGCTTTACCTTCTCAGGTAAACCTGCGGATAACATCAATGATTCTGCATTAGCGTCTGTCAGTAAAGTGATCACACCATTACTTCAACCTATTGGTGTTCACAGTGATAACTGGCAAGCAACGGTTGGTTTAGTCACTGGTGCAATGGCGAAAGAAGTGGTAGTAGGAACATTAAATACCCTCTATACCGCAGAAAGTATTGTTAATGAGCCTTTTGATCCTGAAGAATTCGACCTGTGGGGCGAAATTGGTGACGCCTTTGGTGAAACATGGGATAGCTTAAAAGAAACCTTCACGCTAGCTGCGCTTTCTAACCCAATTGAAGCCAGTAAAGGTGATGGCGAAATGGATACCGGTACAATGGGCACCATGGGCGCTAAATTTGGTTCAGGCATTGCGGCATACAGCTACTTAATCTTTGTTTTACTGTATGTACCTTGCGTTTCAGTCATGGGTGCTATTGCCCGTGAAACAAGCCGTGGATGGATGACTTTCTCTATTCTTTGGGGATTAAATATTGCTTACTCATTGGCAGCCCTGTTCTATCAAGTGGCAACCTTTAGTGAACATCCACAAAGCAGCGGTATAACGATTGCAGCGGTGGTTATCTTCAACTTAATTTTATTTATCTTGTTGCGTAATGCGCGTAGTCGCCTAACAATTAACTTAAGCAATAAACCTTCATTATCTAAACAATGTTGTTCAAAAGGTAGTTGTCACTAAGTGACAAAGGAAAAGTAAGATGGCAAGTCTGATAGAAGTACGTGATTGTATCGCCCTTAATGGTCGAGCCGATGCCCGTCTTATCAGCCATCAACTCAATATGCCTGAACCTTTGGTGCAAGCAATGTTAGAGCGGCTCACATTGATGGGTAAGCTTGAAGAGGTGGATGTAGAAGATTGTCTCACAGGCAGTTGTAAAAGTTGCCCTGAAGCCACCGCATGCCAAACAAAGCTTTATCAATTACGCTGATACGTTATAAAAAAACTAAACCCCTATTTATTGTAGGGGTTTAGTTTTTCTCCAAGAAAAACAATATTCGGGTTCTATCTTGACGGATCTGAAATCATTTTTTACATGCGTTAATAAGTACATCACTAAATTCATCAGGGTGCGAAATAAACGGAGCATGTGCAGCATTACGGAAAATAACAGAAGGCGATTGAGGATAAATAGCATCTAATAATCCAGCCACTTTTCGAGGCACTAACCCATCTAAATAACCATAGAAACGAATAAAAGGGCAACGCAAAGCTTTCAACTCTTCTCGTAAATCTTCAGTACGCAAAATTTCTAGCCCCCCATTAAGAACCTCAACAGAAGGCAGTGGTTGATCTAATACCACGGATTTTAACGCTTTCATATCCTCACGCGCACTCTGGGTGCCTAACGTTTGTAGCGCTAAAAAGCGCTCAACGGTGCGATGAAAATTCTCATTTAATTGCTGCTCAAAGCCTTTTAAAACCTCAGGTTTGATACCTGGCCAATCATCATGGGCGCCAAAGCAAGGCGAAGATGCCACCGTAACCAAGGCTTGTACATGATTGGGATTATCTAAAACCACACGGCTCGCCACTAATCCACCTAAAGACCAACCTAACCAAATTGCATTTTCAGGGGCGTTGGCAAAAACAATCTCTGCCATCTCTTTTAATGTAAGAGCAAGAAAACCTTGGCTACGACCATATCCAGGGAGATCAACGAGATGCAGTGTAAAATGCGAGCTTAATCGCGGTATTAATGATTGCCAAACCTGTGCATTCAATCCCCATCCGTGTAATAGCACAAGATGCGTTTTTCCTTCACCTATTGTCTGCCAATACAATTTATTCATTGTTATGCTCTCTTTTCTTTTACAAGGATGTTCATTATGTGGATAACAATAGCAGGATATTGTTGGTTATGTCGTCAACCCTTACATTATGATACTAAAGGTATTTGCTCGAGTTGTATTCGCTATTTACCTAAACAGCATAATCGTTGCCCATGCTGTTTATATCCCTCATCCCACTCTATGATGCTATGTGGACGCTGCTTACAATCGCCTCCACCATGGAAACAGATGTTGACAGTCACTGACTATCAACCGCCATTAAATAAATTATTACACCTTTATAAATACCAACCTCGCCCTCAAATAGCGTTATGTCTTGCACGACTTTTTCTATTGCGATGGCTTTCACATCGGCGAGAAAATTTGGTGCAGAAACCCGATAGAATTATTAGCGTTCCTTCACATCGTCATCGCCGTTGGTCTAGGGGCTTTGAGCAAGTAGAAGCTATCGCTAAGCCTTTGGCAAGGTGGCTAAATTGTGCTTATCAACCGGATACCCTGATAAGAACTCGTGCTACACTGGTGCAAACGCATCTTAATGCCAAGCAAAGGCAACAAAATTTAAAGAATGCATTTGTATTAAATAACACAGTGTCGGTATCAGGGAAAAATCTGGCACTAATTGATGATGTTATCACTACAGGTGCGACATTAAAGAGCATTATACCTTTGTTATTTCGTGCGGGAGCACGCTCTGTTGAGGTATGGGCGATTTGTCGAACCTTGTAGTTAACCGCCAATTGGGCGTATGATAACCAACCAGAACAGTCAACTATTGAGCAAGACGATATGATTATTATTACTGATGCCGCACAGGCGCATTTTGCCAAACTACTGGCTAACCAAGAACCCAACACCCAAATTCGTGTATTCGTTATCAATCCAGGCACACCTAATGCTGAATGTGGCGTTTCATATTGCCCACCTGATGCCGTAGAGCCAAACGACACTGAAATTAAATTCGAAAAACTTTCTGCGTATGTTGATAACATCAGCGCACCTTTCTTAGAAGATGCGGAAATTGACTTTGTCACTGACCAACTGGGCTCACAATTAACCCTAAAAGCACCTAACGCAAAAATGCGTAAAGTCGATGCTGATGCACCGTTAATTGAACGCGTAGAATACGTACTACAATCACAAATTAACCCGCAATTAGCGGGTCATGGTGGTCGTGTTAGTCTGATGGAAATCACTGAAGACGGTTATGCTATCTTACAATTCGGTGGTGGTTGTAACGGTTGTTCCATGATTGATGTCACCTTAAAAGATGGTATCGAAAAAGAACTGTTAAACCTGTTCCCAGAAGAGTTAAAAGGTGTGAAAGATTTAACTGAACACCAACGCGGTGAACACTCCTACTACTGATATCCCTCAGTATCACATCCCCTATGGTACTCACCTGCACTGATATCATGGGGGATTTGTTTATTAAAATAATCATTTACAAAGTATAACGTCATCTTTACCGATTTGACGTTATGATAAATGTATCGTTCTCTCGCTCAGAACAAATAAATCAATTAACAATATAATAAATAAGACAATTATGGATAAGTTTCAATTTCTCAGCATTGAACAAGCCTATCAATTCTGGACATCTCAATCGGCGATATTAGTTGATGTAAGAGATCCCCAGAGTTATCGCATAGGTCATGCTACCGGCGCATTTCATCTCACTAATGATACGCTAAACCAATTTTTACAAGATGCTGATTTTGATGTGCCTGTTATGGTGATGTGTTATCACGGTCATAGCAGCCAAGGTGCAGCTCAATATCTGGTCAATATGGGCTTTGAAACCGTTTATAGTATTAATGGTGGTTTTGAAGCATGGCTAAGAGAGTTTCCACAAGCGATAACTTCTCTGCAATAACTACAGATGAGTTTTATTAATGATCCACATTATTACGCTTTCTAACCCTCAAGCGGCTGATTTATTTGTCAATTATATGGCAACGAAAGGTGTGCGAATTCACGCAAAAAATGAAAATCAGCAAATCTCACTTTGGTTAGAAGACCAACATCAGTTGGATATGGTTGAAAAAGAACTAAACACTTTTCTACGTGAGCCTTTTCACCCACGCTATCAAGCTGCAAGTTGGCAAACTGGTGCTCCGCAAAAAACAGGCATAAAATATCGTCCTGCATTTTCGATAAAAAATATGGTGCAACGATCAGGCCCTTTAACGGTACTGGTGATTATTTTATGTATCCTCGTTTTTATCTGGCAACAAGTGGTGGGTGACTATAATGTTATGCTCCACCTCGCATGGCCTTATGAAGAGAGTCTAGACTTTGAAGTCTGGCGCTATATCACGCCAGCTTTTGTTCATTTTTCATTGATGCATATCGCCTTTAATCTCGCCATGTGGTGGTATCTCGCCAGCCAAACAGAACAGCAACTCGGCACCAGTAAATTATTTGTGATTATGCTCGTTTCTGCGCTATTTAGTAATTGGGCACAATCACTGTTTACAGACTCCAACTTCGGTGGACTTTCTGGTGTTGTGTACGCATTAATCGGCTATGTAGGCTTAACGGGCATACGTAATCCAGAAAAAGGTATTGGTGCGCCAACAGGCTTAATCGTCTTTTCGATTTTGTGGATTGTAGCGGGTTATATGGGCGTTTTAGGTGACTCTATCGGAAATGCCGCACATTTTGCAGGCTTCCTTATCGGCTTATTGATGGCTTTGTGGGATAATCGACATCAATTATCTCGTGGATCATAATAAAATTAACATGATATTTTTAACATTAGGGGACACCTGTGAAGCAAACGCAACGACATGATGCCATCATTGAACTGGTACGCCTACAGGGCTATGTCAGCACTGAAGAATTGGTGGAGCATTTTGAAGTCAGCCCACAGACAATCCGACGTGATTTAAATGAATTAGCGGAAAAGAACAAAATCCAACGTCATCACGGTGGTGCAGCATTACCTTCAAGCTCCGTGAATACGGCTTATCATGATCGTAAAATTATGTGGTCTGATGAAAAATCACGTATCGCACAACGAGTAGCAAGCTTAATTCCAGATGGTGCAACACTGTTTATTGATATCGGCACAACACCTGAAGCTGTCGCACATGCATTAATTAACCACAAAAACCTACGTATCGTGACCAACAACCTCAATGTGGCAACGTTACTGATGGGCAAAGAAGACTTTCGCTTAATTCTTGCGGGTGGTGAAGTGCGTACACGAGATGGTGGTATTGTCGGTGAAGCTACGCTTGATTTTATCTCTCAATTCCGTCTTGATTACGGTATTTTGGGGATAAGCGGTATTG
Organism: Proteus genomosp. 6; assembly: GCF_040139785.1. NCBI lineage: Bacteria > Pseudomonadati > Pseudomonadota > Gammaproteobacteria > Enterobacterales > Morganellaceae > Proteus > Proteus genomosp. 6. Next base: position 126,448 of record NZ_JBEEVJ010000007.1, read on the forward strand.
ATATGGATGGTTCTCTACTTGAGTTTGATTACCATGAAGTTCGCACTAAACGCGCAATTATCGAAAACTCACGCTGTGTAATGTTGGTGACTGACCATTCTAAGTTTGGTCGTAATGCAATGGTTAATTTAGGTAATATGAATCTGATCGATTACTTATTTACCGATCAAGAACCACCAGCAGGGATCCAAAAAATTGTTGAGCAGCACAACGTTCAACTCGAATTATGTTAATTTAGCAATTCTCCTAAAAAGTACCTCTCGAGGTACTTTTTTTTCGTCTATTCTCAATAAAAACCTGATTAACTTATTCTATTTTCTCTCTTTTTTGTTAACACATTAACAATGTTGTTTATTTCTAATAAACACACAGTTTATGTGGATATGATAATAAATTGTTATCCATATCACGCGGTTATGTTTTTTATCAGTTATATAGTTGGCATTTTCATCAAACTTCATTACAATTATGAGCGAAAACGAACATTAAAGAATTGTTTCGCGCATTCGTAGGAGGATGTTATGAAAACTCAAGACTTGATTGTCATCGGCGGCGGAATAAACGGCGCTGGAATTGCGGCGGATGCAGCTGGCCGAGGCCTTTCAGTACTTATGCTGGAAGCTCAAGACTTAGCAAGTGCGACATCTTCCGCAAGCTCTAAACTTATTCATGGTGGTTTACGTTATCTCGAACACTACGAGTTTCGCTTAGTGAGCGAAGCACTGGCAGAGCGTGAAGTATTATTACGCTTAGCGCCACATATCGCATTTCCAATGCGCTTTCGTCTGCCACACCAACCCCATTTACGTCCAGCTTGGATGATCCGCATTGGTTTATTCCTTTATGATCATTTAGGAAAACGCGTGAGCTTACCAAGCAGTAAAGGCATTAAATTCGGCGCAAACTCTGTTTTAAAACCTGAATTAACACGTGGTTTTGAATATTCAGACTGTTGGGTTGATGATGCACGTTTAGTGGTACTCAACGCACAAGAAATCGTTCGTCGTGGCGGTGAAGTACGCACACGAACTAAAGTCACTCGTGCTTGGCGTGAAAATAATTTATGGATGGTAGAAGCACAGGATTTACGCACTGGCGAAACCTCGCTCTATCAAGCAAAAGCACTTGTCAACGCAGCTGGCCCTTGGGTTAAAACACTGTTTGATGAAGGCTTAAAACTGAAATCACCTTATGGTATCCGTTTAATTAAAGGTAGCCATATTGTTATTCCTCGTGCACATAACGAACCACAAGCGTACATCTTACAAAATGAAGATAATCGTATTGTCTTCGTTATTCCTTGGATGGATGAGTTCTCCATCATCGGTACTACGGATGTTGAATATAAAGGCGATCCTAAAGACGTAGCGATTGATGACAATGAAGTTCAGTACTTACTGAAAGTCTACAATGATCACTTCAAGAAACAACTGACCAAAGAAGATGTGGTTTGGGATTACTCTGGTGTGCGTCCATTATGTGATGATGAATCTGATTCACCACAAGCGATCACGCGTGACTATACCTTAGATGTTCACGATGATAATGGCCAAACTCCTCTGCTATCGGTATTTGGCGGTAAATTAACCACTTATCGTAAATTGGGTGAACACGCCGTTGATAAACTCATTGCTTATTTCCCTAATATGGGTAAAGCATGGACTAAAAATGGTCAATTACCGGGCGGTAATTTAGAAGGCTGTGATCGTGATGGTTATTCACGTTTAATTCGCCAACGTCACCCTTGGTTACCAGAAGCACTGGCACTGCGTTTTGCACGTACTTATGGTAGCAATACCGAATTACTGCTCGAAGGCATTACTGATTTAGCGGGTATGGGCGAAAACTTCGGTCATAACCTGTATGAAGCAGAATTACGTTATTTAGTGAAACATGAGTGGGTTATCGAAGTTGATGATGCAATTTGGCGTCGTACTAAACTCGGCATGTGGCTAAATGACGAACAAAAACAACGTATTGCCCAATGGTTAGCAGCAAATACTCAAAATTCATAAGAGTAGTCATACTATTCTCTGACTCTGTTCGATGTTTTTATTAGCAATTTTTGTGGCGCCTAATACCGCGCCACTTTTTTTTGCTTTTTTCATATCAAAATCATCGAAATACCCTAAATTAACCACTATTTAAGCTGTTTTTCTAGAAAGGCTTTTAACACGGTAGCATTGTTTTGTTGCTCATCTTTTCCTGAATAAAGTAATACCAAAGGCTTCTCTTTTGCTATCGCAACAAGCGATTGCCAATGTTCTGGTGCCGCCATTAATTCTTGGAGATAACGTTGTGTGAATTCAGCAAAATCACCGCCGCCTCCATGAAACCATTTTCGTAATTCGGTCGAAGGCGCAACGCCTTTATTCCACTCGTCATAATGAAAATCGGTCTTTTTCACACCTCTCGGCCACAGCCTATCGACTAATACGCGATAACCTTCATGCATTCCGTCTTTATCACCATAAACACGTTTACAAGTGATCATTTCGCCTCCCATCAATCAGTTAGTTCGTTTTATTGTAGAAGAAAAATCACCCAACTTATCAGGTGATACACTCACTTTTCTCACAAATACGTCTTACAACATGAATTTTTCTCTTATTGTGACTGAATTATCCTCATCAAAAATAGGGTGAATAGTTGTTGACTAAATAACCTAATTAAGAGAATCTACATCTAGACGTCTAAATGGTTAGATGGGCAAATAAGTAGTGATACTTAATAAAAATAACAACACAGTGACACGATTGATGAGGTACAGGTATGAGCTTTTATCACGCAAGCCAACATGAAGCGCTAAACCAAAATCTTGCTGAACTTGATGGCCAGATCCAAGTTTCCTTTGAATTTTTTCCACCTCAAACTGAGGAGATGGAAAACACCCTTTGGCAATCTCTTGCGCGCTTAAATACCTTAAAACCGAGCTTTGTCTCTGTCACTTATGGCGCAAATTCAGGTGAACGTGATAGAACACACTCCATTATTAAAGGCATTAAAGAACGTACAGGACTAGAAGCGGCTCCTCATTTGACCTGTATTGATGCCAGCCGTGAAGAGTTACAGCATATCGCACAAGATTATTGGCAAAGTGGTATTCGCCACATTGTGGCATTACGGGGCGATTTACCTGATAACACTCAAAAACCTGATATGTACGCCACCGATTTAGTGCATTTACTTAAAGGGGTGGGCGATTTTGATATTTCTGTGGCGGCTTATCCTGAAGTGCACCCTGAAGCCAAAAGTGCGCAAGCAGATTTAATCAATTTAAAAAGAAAAGTCGATGCCGGAGCCAACCGTGCGATCACCCAATTTTTCTTTGATGTCGAAAGCTATTTACGTTTTCGTGACCGCTGCGTTTCAACAGGTATTGATGTTGAAATTGTGCCAGGAATTTTACCTGTCACTAATTTTAAACAGCTAAAACGCTTTGCGGGTTTAACCAATGTGAAAATTCCGGGTTGGATGCATAAAATGTTTGATGGGTTAGATAACGATCCTGAAACCCGTAGTCTAGTAGGCGCTTCTATTGCCATTGATATGGTGAAGATTTTAAGCCGTGAAGGAGTCAAAGATTTTCACTTTTATACACTTAATCGTTCAGAATTAACGTATGCTATTTGCCATACGCTGGGTGTTCGCCCTGAACTTATCACAGCATGATCCTATAACACAATTACCCCGCCAATTAAGCGGGGTGACATTTTGATGAATTACTCACCAAAGTGATAAGGTTTTTCTAAGGGTAATAGGCTGTATGCGGTGTCTAAATCACCATTAGCAATACAAGTATCTATTTTACGTACCTTATCGGTAATATCTGTAATATTCACAATCCACTCTTTGCAGTATTTTTCAACGGCTTGATTACGCAAGCCAATTTGAATGGTGCGATAGCTGAGTCGATTAAGATAAATATCACGTTCAGGATCCCACTGAATGCGGATATTACTGGTTTCTGATGCCTCTTTCCACGCGTCTGCACTGGCGTAACGGTCTGGATCAAAATGACTCACAACACCTTGTGTCAGCATCTCTTGAAAACCTTCATGTGTAATATCAACCGCAAGAATAGACGCTTGATTAGCATCTTTGCGTCCCCAGCCAGAACGGTACATCATCCAAAGAAAGGAAGGTTTTACCCACGTCATGCGGGTCATACTAAAAGGGGGCGAAACAAAAGTTCCGTTTGCGACTGCGCTCTGAGCAATAGTATTAGAATAGGCTTGGTAAACACGAACAAAATCATCCGTATAATATGCCCTTACTTCGCACTCAGGACATCGGTCAACATCATCGTTCATCTTTCTTTAATATCCTTTTATATTAATAAAATGGAACTATACGCTTAAATTATGAGCCTCTGATCACAGATAATCAAGAGCCCCTATTTTTGTTAAGACTCTATAAATAGAGTAACGCGCGTTCACAAAAATAAAAAAAAGAATAACAGTAAAACAAACAGACTCATGTCGCGATTGTGGTTTAATAATAACAAACCTAGTCTTGCAAAATATATCTCACACTCCGTCCACCAGCACCGCTATCCGCTAAAAAGCCGTGTTCAACCAGAAATGCTAAATGCCTTGTCGCACTGGCTCGGCTGACTTTTGCTACACTTTTATATTGGCTATTATTAATTCCATCAACAAAATCCCCACCAAGCATTCTATTAATCACTTTTGATTGCTCTGATGATAACAACGCTTGATCGTGAGTTTGCCAATATTTTGTTGCCCTTACTGTATTATCAATTTCATGGGTCGCATCCAAAATCGATAATTGAAGCATTTGTAAAAACCATTGAAGCCATAATGTAATATCGCCATCACCTTTTTGCATATTTTCGATGACGTCATAATATTCTTGGCAATGCTCATTAATCGTTTTTGACATTGCATATAGCCTTACTGTTTTATTCTCAGCTTGAGCCAATGCTAAATCCATAATTAATCTGCCTATCCGACCATTTCCATCTTCAAATGGATGAATAGTTAAAAACCAAAGATGTGCAATAGCCGCTCGAATAATTAAATCAGGTTCATAATGAGTTCTCGTTTCATTAAACCAGTCTAAAAATAAAGCCATTTCTGTTTCTATTGATTTTGGTGGTGGTGCTTCAAAATGAACAATGGGCTTATCAATTCTTTTACCCGAAACAACCTGCACAATACCTGTTCGATATTGCCCTGAAGTAATCGGATTTAAAATAGAGTGCCCCTGAGGAAATAAGAGGTTATGCCACTGAAATAACCGCTCATGCGTTAATGGCTCATCTAAATTATTAATCGCATCTAATGCCGCTTGAACAAAACCTTCTGATTTTTCATCAGTAGGATATGTTTTTTCCTCTACAATGCCTAATCGAGTTGCTAATGAAGAGCGAACAGAAAAAGCATTTAACTTTTCACCTTCAATATCACTCGAATAAATAATATTCGCCAAAATAGAATCTAATGCTGAAGTGCTATTTTCAGGCAACATTTGGCTTTGCCCATAAAGCATCCCTTGAATAAAACGGGTATCAATAAGCAAAGGTATGATTGTATTGCTTTTAAACCTGAAATGAGTCCAGTTTGAATGTTGCCAAATCCACATAAATCACCCCATGAGTCAAATACAAACTCTATTCTACTCACAAAGTGAGGCGAATAGAAAGCTTAATCTACTCACAAAGTGAGGCGAATAAGTTTGCTAATTGACTCATTAGGCTGGAATGAGACGCTCAATAAGCTGTGTTTTGATAAGTGCAGGCGCTTTCACAACAGTGCCTGAAATTTTTGCCGTCATGATTTCAAAGGCTTTTTCTACCAATAACGCTTCGTCCTGCTTCATGGACCACACATTATTCGGTAAAAAGCTGAGCATCACATGATCATCGAATGTACCAATATGAAGATGAGCAGGGATACTCCCTTCACGTTGACGGATAACACTCAATAAACCTTCAAGAATAGGCAACGATGAAGCAATAAAATGAGAAGGTATTTGCTGATGTTGTTCCAAATACTGTTTCATCATCCGCTCACCATCTTTGGTCGTATTATGTTCAGCATAAGAGACAGTGACGCGGTTATCATCACCATAATGCCCTTTTATGGCTTGCACATAACCGCGCAAACGAGCGGCAATAGTTGGTAATAATGCATCACCCGCAAAAAAGTGGATTGGCGCATCTTGCTTTATCATCGCTCTTGTCAGCTGAGCACCACTGTCACAGTTATCTGAAGCGACACAAATAGCTTCACTAACAGAGAAATCTCTATCTAAAAAAACCAATGGTTTTTGACGATGCTTAACATGATGTAGCTGATTTTTGCGGCTAGACGAAACAATAAAAATGCCATCAACATTGCGCTCGTCCATTGATTTAACGAGCTTATTTTCATTTTTGATATCACCATAAGTACAGCTAATCGTTAGCTGACAACCAATTTGGTGACAATGCATCTCTAATTTTTCAGCTAAAGCGGCAAAGAATGGGTTAGAAAGGCGAGGAATAACCAATCCGTAGGTATCTGTTTTATTAAGCTTTAAGCTTCTAGCCGCATGATTGACGGTATAACCAAACACCTCAACATAGTCTGCTATCTTCTTTTGCGTTTTTGCACTGATCCGGTATTGATCACCTTTGCCATTTAATACCAATCTGACTGTGGTAATAGACAAATTCAGGTCATTTGCAATCTGTTCAACTGTTTTTGCCATTAATATTCCATCATTGATATAGCCCTCATCTTAATGATGAGGGCTGATTAACCTTTATTGAGCAGGCTTAGCTCGGTATTTCTTCCACATCGCTTTTAACGAAGGTCCAATAATGGGTAGGATCAACGTCAGTATCGCAATACCTAAGAATGTCGCTGTAATTGGGCGTGTATACAGGATAGATAAATCACCCTGAGACATCATTAAAGCACGGCGTAAGTTTGATTCTGCCATCGGCCCTAAGATAATCCCGATAACCACAGGAGACATGGAGAAATCAAGCTTAATCATAATGTAAGCGAGTAACCCTGCCCCCATCATCACAAACACATCGATGATGCTATGGTTCACAGAATAAGCACCTACACTACATAATACAAAGATAATTGGTACTAATACGCGACGCGGAACATCCATCACTCGAACGAAGAGTTTCATACATAAGAAACCTAGGATACCGAGGAAAATATTCGCCATCATCAAACCAATAAAGATACTGTTAACTTCAACTGGATTGTCAGTAAAGAGCTGAGGCCCTAATGCCAATCCTTGAACCATAAATGCACCCATGATAATAGCAGTTGCACCATCACCTGGAATGCCTAAGGTCATTAAAGGCACCATGGTTCCGCCTGTCACTGAGTTTGCACCGGCTTCTGGTGCAGACACACCTTCTGGTGAACCATGACCAAACTCTTCAGGGTGTTTAGACCAACGTTTTGCTTCGTTATAAGAGATAAATGATGAGATATCTCCACCTGTACCCGGAATAGCTCCAATCGTTGTACCAATAGCAGAAGAGCGTAAATATGTTGGTAATACGCGTTTAAAATCTGCCCACGTTGGTAATACACGGTGAATACGTGCATTAATTTTTTCGTTTTTCTTCTGCTTACGCTCACGGTACTCTTCTTCGAAGCTAATAAGTCCTTGAGAGAAAGCAAACAGGCCAACTAGGATAGGAATAAATGAAACACCACCCATTAAATACACAGTATCAAAGGTAAAACGAGGTCCTGATGTCATCGGATCAAGTCCAATGGTTGCGATTGCTAAACCAATTGCCCCGCCCATTAATCCTTTCACAATCGATTGCGATGATACACTGGTAATAATACTTATGCCAAATACAGCGAGTGCAAAATACTCAGCAGCAGAGAAACCCGTCGCTACTTTTGCCAATTGAGGCGCAATAACAATCAGGGCAATCGTACTAAAGATCCCCCCAAACATAGAGCCCATCGTAGATAAACCCAGTGCTCTTCCTGCTTCACCTTTTTTCGCCATTGGATAACCATCCAATACCGTAGCAGCAGAAGCGGGTGTTCCTGGTGTACTTATTAGTATTGCGGTAATTGAGCCACCATATACGGCACCACAATACATCCCCAATAATAATAAGATCCCTGTCATTCCTTGGAAGGAGTAAGTTAATGGGAGAAGCAATGCAATCCCCATATTCACTGTTAGGCCTGGTAATGCGCCGATAATAATACCCGCGAATACCCCCAACAGGATCATCGTTATCGTTTCCAGACTAAAAACGACCATTAAAGCGTCTAGTATTTCCATCTCAAAGCTCCTTTACCGCTTACTCAAAAAAGACGGAGGTTGGCAGAGGTGAATTAAAGATAATGTCAAAGAAGACATAAACGGCGGCAACCATTACGACTGGAATAATAACCAGCGCAATAGGCTTTCTTTCATTCATCAACCACATAATGATTGGGATAAGAAGCAATGACGGAATAATAAAACCAAAAAAATACAAGCCAGTTGCATATAGCAGCATAAAAATGCCTAAGCCATAAGCACGCTTAACCGCAGTCGAACTTAAGTCAACAGATTGGTGAACGTGTTTTACTTTTTGCACAATCACACCTATCCATTGAAAAATCCCCAGTAAAACAAATAAGATGGCTAAACCATAAGGCCAGAAGCGCTCTCCTGGTACACCATATTCATCAAACATACTCATATCACGGGAGAGATAGATAATAAGTAGCCCAAAAGCTACTGAAATCGCACCGATGATTGTATTGATTTTAGTCATGTCGGGATCTCCCCGACCCTATCCAGCTTGCGGATAGGGTGGTTTATCATAGAAAGGTTATTTTTTCAGAGTTGCTGAAATTAACTCAGCATACATTTCGTGGTCTTCTTTCATCATTTGGTAAGCATCGTCACCTGTGATGTAAACAGGCATAATACCTTGTTTTTTCAGTGCTTCTTGATATTCAGGTTTTTGAACCACTTCAGAGAATGCACCGACTAACTCTTTCTTCACGTTATCAGGGACATTAGCTGTTGTTGCTAATACAGCCCAAGCACGCATTTTCACGTTAGTGTCTAATTTCAATGCTTCTTTGAAAGTAGGTACGGCTGGGAATAATGGGAAGCGACGCTCATCCATTACACCAAGAACACGTAGAATACCAGCATCAACTTGAGATTTAACTGCACCCGGCGTTGTTAATACGCCATCAAGGTGGTTACCCACTAAAGCAGCGATTGAAGGGCCTGTACCTTCGTTATAAGGGATATGGTTAAATTTAGCCCCCGTGGTACGTTCGATATTAACACCCGCTAAGTGATAAATAGCACCCATCCCTGAGTTACCCACTTTCAGTTTACCTGGGTTCGCTTTCGCGCCATCGATAAACTCTTGTAACGTGGTGTAAGGTGATTCTGCATTAACAACTAGCACCACTGGATCAGCGATAGTTGTTGCGATTGGGGTGAAGTCTTTATAAGTAACTGGTGATTTTCCTTGGTGTGGGAACATCGCAAGTTCAACGGTTGTCATTACTAATTTCGTGCCATCTGGACGCGCATTAGCAACTTCAATCAGACCCGTTAAACCATTACCCGCAGGCTTATTCACAGGAACGAAAATACGTCCAGCCGGCATCACATCTTTTGCAAATTCAATGATAGTACGTGCAGAAGTATCAGTACCACCGCCTGGATTTTTCGGGATGACAACATCAATATTTTTTGTAGGATACGTTAACTGTTGGGCAACTGCGTTCCCCATGCCCAGTGTCATCGTAATCGCCAACGCTGCGAGTAGACTCTTTTTCATAAAACCCTTTCTCCACATTTTTATTGAGTAGCCATTAACTGCTGATAAACAATGTTTTTTCGGTTCCAAGTAAAGGTCACGTGTAGGGTATTGTTTTCAGCAATAATAGCCGGATATGAAAATTCGCCTTCCCCATCGAGTAAATCGAATGGTTCAGACCAAGTACTGCCATTATCGGATGAAAGACTGACAGAGATGGGATAACGACGACTCCAGTTACCTGAATTCGGGTTATACACCAATGCCAGTTGACCATCTGCGAAGGAGACGACATCAATGCCGCTATTATTATTTGGTAATATTGTTGCATAAGCTGGACACCAACTGCGCCCATAATCCGTTGAATCGCTACGATAAATCGTACCGCGCGTACTCCGCATCATGGCATGCACATGCCCAAGCTGGGATTCCCATAGTGTTGGCTGTATCACGCCATCCCATTGAAAAACGCGTTGTAGATCAGTCTCCCATAAGGCATCGTCCTTTAAACCTTGCCAGATTTCATGTTCCGTCTGTTCACCTTTATGATGTTCAATTGGAATATCTACTCGCAACCAGTGTTGACCGTTGTCACTCGAAATATCGACAAACGCATCCCAGAATTGGTCATCCTCAACCGATCCTGGTGCCAACCACTCGCCATTCGACATCACTAACACTTTATTTTTCACAGGACCTCTAGGTGCTACATCACCAGAAACCAATTCACTCGGTAAACTCCAGCTATTTCCGCCATCCTTCGAGATAACGTATTGGGTCGTCCAACTATGTACATCGGGACCCGTTTTATAAAACAGCCAGATATTACCTGTTGATGGGTCAACATGTAAAACTGGATTCCAGTGCGCAACACCCGGATTTTTAACAACAGGCTGAGCATGTTGCCAATGATCACCCTCTTTCATCACTAGCCAGATAGCGGTATTACCGCTACCTTCTTTATCACCAGCGAAAAAAGCGGTTAATAAACGCTCAGAGTTAGGCACACGCACAATCGTTGAAGCATGGCAGTGATTAAAAAGTGAATGTGCATTATCAAGCACAAACTGGGTTTCCTTCATCACGAAAGGCATATTCCTACTCCTGTGTCCTAAATTAATCTAACGAAAGCCACTTCTTCATATTTTCACCCAATGCAGTCATGCTATTGACGGCAGAAGGGAAAAATGAGTTTTCAAACTGACTGCTGTTACGGGAACGGCAGACCAGTGTGCTGAAGTTACCAATCAGGCGCTGATGATATTTAGCGCATGCTGGATAATCCAGTGTTTCGGTCATCGCTGCTGTTGATAAATAATCAGCTAACACCGTAGCCTGCTCTGGTTTATCTTTCCAATTCTCATAAAGCCAAACATAAAGCTCTGGATGGAAGTTTGCCATAACACCGCTATATGCCTGACATCCAGCTTGGAATGAAGCTAATAGCGTTTGACTGTTAGCGTTTGCAAGATGCAAACGAGTTCCTTTTGATAATGCCAAACGACGTTCTATCATCGGAAGAGAACAGCACGTATCTTTGATAAAGGTAAAGCGATTACTTTGTGCACACCACTCTACAATCTCTTCAGATAACAAGCGCTTGTAAGGATAAGGGCATTCATAGATACCCAAATCAATCTCTTTTGGCACCACATTGGTTAAGACTTGCAGTGTTTCCATCGCTTTATCATCTGACTCCCCGACAAGAGCCAAGCGATTACTGATCATAATGACGCCATCGACGCCAGTACTCGCCATTGCCTGCAATTGTTCTTTTTGCTGACTTAATGCGGTTGCAGTATGACCAGAAGCAACTACAGGTACTCTTCCATCTGCTTTTTCAACGATAAAACGGGTAAGTGCTTGAGTTTCCTCATCACTTAAATAAAACATTTCGCTTGATTGGCAGGCGGCAAATAGTCCATGTACACCAGAATCGATATACCAGTCTACAAGGCGCTCTAATGACGCCCAATCAATCTCCCCTTTGGCATCAAAAGGGGTTAGCATAACAGGCCAAACACCGACGTATTTTTGCTGACTCATCATCAATTCCTTACAGTAAGTTAATGGCATCGCCTGCCACTTTCACTTGGATACCTTGAGTCAGTGCTTGAGCAACGAATGCTTTTAGCACAAACGCCAATTTATCTTCATCAACATAAGCCACAGTAATGTGGTTACTTTGATGTCCCGCCATAAGGTCATCACGAGTTACGCCATCTAACGTACAGTTCAGTAATGGCCATTCGTAGTTAGTTGCTCTACGGCGACGTTCAAATTCTGCTTCAGGTAATTCTACCGCCACACCTGTACCGATATGCATAATCACATCAGTACCTTCATAGTGTGCACGACTCCATAACAAGCGTCCTGCCTTGCCTTGCCCCGCGATAGTTGAACCCCCTTTAGGGAAGAACATCGGAGGCTGGCGATAACCTGTTGCACCTTTTAGGCCACCTTTGAGGTGTTCAAAAGGAACAGAGCCTGAAATTTCCATATCCCAGTAGAATGTTCCTTCATACTCACTACCCCAACGAATATCATGTAGTGTAGTTTCAGCCGGTAATCCTAATGATGTTAATAAACGCCATAACATCGTTTGAGGAATAGCCGTACCCATATCCACTTCGTTGATACAAGGAATTGGCGTGTTAGGGCAGATAATCTCGCCGTTTTCATCTGGTAATGGGAAACGCGCGGTCGAACCAATCGCACCTTCAGCAAAGTCAGATGCAGGGCAACAATCTTTTAAGCCCTGCTGATATTGCACACCCACCGCCGTTAAACCAAAACGTTTTACGAAACGCGCCATTGCAATCATCATGGCGCACTGCTCCATCACTTGTTCACGAGTGAGTTCAGTTTTGTCATCTTGACCAAACATAAACGTCATCCCGTTATCTTCGTACCACTGTAAACATGCCTCTCTTAATTCTGTCGGTACTTTTGCCATTTCGACCAGTAACGCAGACTGAGAAAGGGATTCAATTGGCATACCAATATTGATCATTGCCTGTTGTGGGAAGACCCCGTTAATCATTCCCATACAGAATGTATCGAACAAACCGATTATTTCTTTATTTTTAATTATGTATTCGCCGACTTTGCGACCTACTTCGCCGGCTTCTGTCGCCATTACCCTGTGTGTTGGCGCAATATCTGTAAGATAGTTAAGCTTATGATTTACATAGCCATATTTTAACCAAGTAGCTAAACCATCTACAAAGAATTCATCATCAAACTCTTCTGACCATAAACGTGAATAATTTTTACCTAAACTGGTCATCGTACCCGCTAAACACAACATGCCCACCAGACCCGGCCATGTACCATCAAAGTTAGCCAGCAGTAAAATAGGGCCACGATGGTGTGCTAAAGAAGAGGCAATATGGTGTGAATATTGCCATGCGGTTAATAACACAATCACTGGTGCATCAGGATCGATTGCAGCAAACATATCGCAACCTTCACGCTGACTGCTGATAAAACCATGACCGCGAGCTTCATTAATCTCATGAGCACGCTTCATTTTGTAACCTTGAGCTTCTAATGCTGTAGCCAGTTTATCTTCAAATTTTTTCTGTACAGGCCAGCAAGTTACGTTTGCAGGCTCACGTAAGTCTGCGTTGGTGACCATCAGGATCTCTTTAGAACCTGCTGTAATGGTCGTTGGTAATTTTGGTAGATTTAAGTTCAACATAAGGTATCCCTGGTAAGGTAAACTCGGTTCATAATCGGAAAAATTAGTGGTCAACAATCTGACATCATTTCGTTATAACGCTGCTGATCTTGATACATCTGCAAATAAACTTGATATTTGGCCTGATGGAAGGCAAACGTGTCGCTATCTGGTGTGATAATGCCACCTTCTCGTACCATTGCGCTGGCAGCTTTAGAGAAATCATCAAAGGCTTTACACGCTACGGCACCTAATAATGCAGCCCCTAAATTCACTGCATCTTCTTCTTGCGCTAAATGAATTTCACGGCCTGTCGCATTAGCATATTCGCGTAGCCACAATGGATTTTTCGTTGCACCACCACACATCACGATGCGATTAATTTGATGTCCAGCATCTTCAAGTGTGTCGATAATATGACGTGTGCCATAAGCAATAGATTGCAGTGTTGCAAGATAATAACGAGCCAATGCAACACGACCACTTTCCAACGTTAATCCGCTTACCATACCTTTTGCGGCAGGATTAGCGCGTGGAGAGCGATTACCATGGTGATCAGCTAAAACATGAAACTGTGCGGTTGGATATTGTTCTGTTTCTTCCAATTCAGCGACAGCTTCATTTAATAAGGCGTAGTAATTCACCCCTTTTTCATTCGCTTCTTGTTCTAATTCAGCCCATGACTCATGACGACGAATAGACCACTCGACTAACGCACCAGCAGCACTTTGACCGCCTTCATTTAGCCATAAGTCTGGTAACATCGCGCCAAAGTAAGGTCCCCAAACACCAGGTACCATAATGGGATATTGACTTACGATCATATGGCAGTTAGACGTACCACTGATAATTGCCAAACTACCTTCAGGTTGTGATGCCGTTAATGCCAACCCACCCGCATGTGCGTCAATAATGCCTGAAGCAACAATGACACCTGTGTGCAAGCCAAACGCATTGGCAACTGACTCATCTAAACAACCCGCTTGTTCACCTAACGCAAGGATGGTTTGTGGTACTTTTTCTAATAATTCATCCAAACCTACATCGGCTAACAAGCTCTCACTAAATTGTCCCTGATGTGCTAAATAGTTCCATTTACAGGTTAATGTACAGGTACTTGCTACATCCCCTGATGTTGCTTTCCAAACTAAAAAGTCAGCTAAATCAAAGAATCGCCATACGTTTTGATAACGCTCTGGATAATGATTTTTTAACCAGAGAATTTTTGGCAACTCCATTTCAATACTCACTTCACCACCGACATATCGCAGTGAAGGATCATTGGTCAGATTGATGGTAACCGTTTCTTGTACAGCACGGTGATCCATCCACATGATGATATCTTGTTCCGCTTTGCCACTCGGTGAAACAGAAAGCCCTTTGCCATCCTTATCCACAGCAACTAAAGAACAAGTGGCATCAAAGCCAATAGATTTCACATGGATAGGATCAATAGCTGATAACGCCACCGACTCTTTTACAGTCGTGCAAACCTGCTGCCAAATATCGGTAGACGATTGCTCAACGAAATCCGTTTTTGGGCGGAATTGAGCAATAGGGCGGACAGAAAAGCCCAAACGCTTTCCATTGCTATCAAATACCGCTGCACGGACACTGGCTGAGCCAACATCAACGCCAATAAAATATTGTTGTTCCATGCGAACCCTCATCATTTGCTAACGCTATGCTAATTTTTGCTACTTCGAGTTAGCAAGTTAATTCGAGCATGCTGAAAAAACAATCACAATAAGATTAGTTTGTGATGCAGATCTACATGGATAATTTAATATCATGATTTTATTGATAATTTATTTATTTGGCTTTATGAGTTATTTAGATGACATACTGAATCGATTATGTTCGTTATGAAGCTAACGAACATTTAATTAATAAGATAAGTAAAAACACTTATAAAAATAGCAATATTTCGACAATAAATACCCTTTTATAAAAAGATATCTCTCTAATAATAAGAGATATTATTCAAAAAATAATAAAACAAACAAAAACAATAATATTCCTATTGCTATAACGCTCTATTACTTTACTTTTAATAAGTTAATTTAAATTTATATATTCTTTTTTGGAGCATTTAATTATGTTGAAAAATATTGCTATTAGTCTTTCTCTACTGCTTATTTCCTCTTCTACCTTTGCAGCGACATTAGCTGAAAAAGAATTACAACAAAAATTCGAGGAGAATATTCAATCTCGTATTGTTGATTTAAATAAAAGCTGTGATGCCAATATAAAAGTCATGTTTGATTGGTCTGCATTTACTGCTGATGATTTAAAAACAACAGGTATTGATAGTTATTGTAGCGAAGGATTAAAAGGCGTAATTAATACTTGTGAGAGCTCAAAAATAGCACAAGAAACGGTAAAAGAAAAAATACAGAATATTACCTGCTCTAAAGCAACACCACGTAGTATTGATCTCAAAGAAGGCACGCTGAATTTTGGTATTGATTTCAATGCTGCAAACGATGCAAAAGCGGTTCAAGAACATTTAATGAATAATCTTTAATTTTTGCCAATAAAAGACAGCAGTATTTTACTGCTGTCTTTTATTACTATTTATTGATTAAATAACGGATTGAATTAATTTTTTTGAATAATCCTGCGTGACTTTACCTAGGTTATTTATCTCACACAATTCAATATTTTTACCTTGTAAAAAGAACATCACTTTATCGCAGAAATAAGCCACTGTTTGAATATCATGACTAATAAAAAGATAAGAGAGTGTAAATTCTTCTTTTAACTGTTTTAATAAATCTAATATTTGAACTTGAGTGGGAATATCTAAAGAGCTAAGCGCTTCATCTAATACAATAAGTTTTGGATAAGATGCTAATGCACGACATAAACATACCCGTTGAGCCTGCCCTCCAGAAAGTTCAAATATATAACGTGTATAGCAGCTTTTAGATAATTCTACTTTATCTAAAAAAGCAAAAATAAGTGTTTTCAGTGCTTGATTGCTAATACTTGGATTAATGATTTTAATCGGCTCAGCAATAATTTCGCCTACCGTTAATGTTGGATTAACAGACGTCATATAATCTTGAAAAACGATACTAATTATACCTTGGCGATGAAGTCGTTTTGTAACGGGCTTATTATTTAAAAAGATGGCACCACTATCAGGTAACTCTAATCCACAAATTAAACGCGCTAACGTACTTTTACCACTGCCACTTTCACCCACTAAACCAAAAGCTTCACTCGAATTAATATTAAAAGAGAGTGAGTCGATAACCTTCACTTTTTCACCAAATAGTGTGTTATTTTTTTGAGTATAGTACTTACTAATATTCTCAACGCTTAATAACATAAACCCTCTTTTATTTGGATAATATTAATCTATTTTTTATTAATCAATTGTTCGAAACGTAATGAAAGCTGTCGGCGTGCATTAATTAAATAACGCGTATATTCTTGTGTTGGATGCGATAAAACGGTTATTTTCTCACCACATTCAACCATTTTTCCTTTTTGCATCACTAATATATCGTCAGCAATTTCATTGACTATCCCTAAGTCATGAGAAATAAAAATCAGTGTTGAATGATAAGTTGTGACGACATGCTGGAGTAGTTTTAAAATATCTTGGCGAAGAGGTGCATCAAGCGCCGTTGTCGGTTCATCTGCAATTAATAACTTTGGTGATAAGGCAAGTGCAATCGCAATCATCACACGTTGTAATTGTCCACCACTTAATTGATGAGGAAATGCTTGCATAATAGATTGAAATTGATGAGGAAATACATGAGATAATGCCAACTCAGTTTCTTCTACGGCTTGCTTTTTAGAATAGGAAAAATGGTAGATTAAAGTTTGGCAAAATTGCTTTCCTATTCTCATTAGAGGATCAAAGGCACTCATGCCATTTTGCACAATCACACCTAAAGATGTCCCCAATAAAGCTCGACGTTGAGAAAGCGCCTCATGACTGATTTTCTTTCCATTCAAGAAAATCTCCCCTGACATGACTAATTGTTCAGGTAGTAATCCCATAATGGCTTTACTAATCAAACTCTTGCCACTACCACTTTCGCCTACAATCGCTAATGTACGCCCTTGCTTTATCGAGAAAGAGATATCATCAATCAGTTTTTTTCCGCTTTCTTGATGAGTAATAGAAACGTGCTCAAGCGTCAGTAAGTTGTTCATGCTGTTCTCCTACTGACTGACGATTATCCGGATCAAACACATCACGTAAGAAATCACCCCAAAAATTAAATGCAGTAACAACAAGGGTAATTGCAATGCCTGCGGGTAACATTTGCTCTGGGTGTAATACCATGACATTTTTTGCTTCACTCAACATATTTCCCCATTCTGGCGTTGGTGGTTGTACACCTAACCCTAAAAAGGAGAGCGCCGAGATCATTAAAACAACACTACCAATATCCGTTGATGCTAAGACAATAGTTTCAGCAAACGTTACTGGCAATAAATGACGCCGTAAAATATGACTAGAAGGTGCACCAATCACCTGTGCATATGCAATGTAATTACGATGGGAATATTGGCGAACAACCCCTCTGATCATTCTGGCATACCATGCCCATTTCACTAAAATAACGGCAATTAAGATATTACCAATACCCGGCCCCATTATTCCCACTAACGCTAAGATCATAATTTCTGCTGGGAATGACAAAACCACATCACATAATCGCATAATTAATGTGTCTGTCTTACCATGAAAAAATCCGGCTAACATTCCCATTAACCAACCAATCATTAATGTCACACTCATGGCTAATAAGGCATAAAATACCGTCGTTCTTACACCAAACAATAACCTTGAAAAGATACAGCGCCCTAAATTATCCGTACCCAGCGGGTAATCAAAGCTTATAGGCTTAAATTTCAAACGTATTGAGGTTAATGTGGGATCATGCGGAGCTAACCAAGGGGCGAATATTCCTGCAATAACCACAATCATAATCACCAATAAACACAGTTGCGCACTTTTATCTTTTCCGAGTCGTTGCCAAAAAATCCGCCACATCATTATCTCCTTAGCCGTGGATCTGCCATCATTTGAATGACGTCCATCAGAAAATTAAAAAAGAGAAATAACAGTGACATCAATAAAATATAAGCTTGTATCATCGGATAATCACGACCAAATATAGCGCTGATACATAGTCGCCCTATTCCCGGCCAAGCAAAAATATTCTCAATCACCACCGTACCAGCAATAAGCTTTGGAATACTCATCCCTAAAGCCGTTAAACTGGAATACAGCGAATTACGTAAAATATGACGACGCAAAATAAGATTATCAGGTAATCCACGCGCTTTGGCATAAAAGACATAAGGCTGATGCCATTGATTTAACATCGCACCGCGTAATAACCGTAAATAAGTGCCGATATACCCTAAAGAGAGCGCCAGAGCAGGCAAAATAACAGACTGAGGCGATAGCATCCCGCTGACAGGCAACCAATCCAAATAAACAGCGACTCCCCAAATTAATAGCAATCCTAACCAATAATTAGGAATAGCCGTTAAAATAAACACAATGAAACGGATGCATTTATCCGTAAAACTTTGAGGTTTAGCCACACACCATAATGCTAAAGGGAGTGTCAGAATAATCGTAAAGAATAGCGCGGTTGAAGCTAGCCAAAGTGTTGGAGGTAACGCCCTTAACATCTCTTGAATAACAGGGGTTCTTGTAAGAAAAGAGGTACCAAAATCGAGTTGCAAACCCGCCATTAACCACAAAAAGTAACGCGTAAAAAAAGGCTTATCTAAACCTAATTCATGGCGCATGCCTTCAATGGCTTCGGGTGTGGGGACTATTTCATTGACGCGTAGCGCGACTTCCGCAGGATCAGACGGAGCTAATTCCAACAGAATAAAGGCAATAAATGAAATGATCAGTGCCAGTGGGAAGATAGCCAGCACTCTCCAGAATATATAACGTAGCATAAGATTTGATCAGTGAAGCACGTTGATATTACGTGCCTCACTTATTTGGGTTAATCTCATTGATGCATTAATTAAGGCTTAAAGCGCATCTTTTCAAACGGTATTTCATATTGAGATGGATTAAAGCCCACATTTTCTAATTCACTACGATGGATAGCCTTAGTACGTGAATAGGTTAACGGAATATAGACCGCTTGCTCGGCTAATGACGTAAACAAGTTTTTATAGAGTTCCTGACGGCGCGCTTCATTAGGTGTAATTAATAACTCGCCAATCATTGCATCCAATTGGACTTTATTTGCCAACCCTTTTTGCCCTTGATAATCTGCGTGAGCTGGTATTCTAAATGATGAAACAAAAGAAGCGGGATCGTAAGGCGTTCCCCATGACAGTGAATATTGTAAATCAAAATCACCATTTTTTTGCCTATCTAAATAGGCTTGTTTCTCTTCACCTAAAATCGTTAAACCGACACCAATCTTTTTAAAATCATCTTGAATAAGTTCAGCTATCTCTTTCTCAACGGCATTATTCACATTATAAGAGAGCAATAGCTGTAATTTCTCACCTTGTTTCTCACGAATAGCTTTACCTTTTGGTAATACCCAGCCTTCGGCTTCTAATAGTTCAATCGCTTTTGTTGGTTGATAAGCATAAGTTGGAGAATCAAAATCACAGTAAGGCACACTGCGCGCCATTAAAGTATCAGCGATTTTTTCGCTACCCGCTAAAATACCTTGTGCAATCCCTTCTTTATCAACCGCATATTGTAATGCTTGGCGGACTTTTTGGCTGGATGTCATTGCACGACTACTATTGAGCACAATTGCGCGAGAAGCGATCGGTGCGCTCATTTCAGTTTTGAATTTATCTGACGCCATAAGAGCTTCAAATGAATCCATATCTAACATGTCGCCATCTGCACCAAAAATAAGCTGAATATCCCCTTTTTGTAGAGAAAGTAACATGGTTTGTCTATCGGGGATCACTCGCCACATCACGCCATTTAATACCGGCTTCTCTCCCCAATAATTTGGGTTAACTTTAAACTCAGCATATTGATCTTTTTTATGCTCAGTTAATACCCAAGGCCCTGTACCAATATAGTTCGCAACACCCATTTTTGTTTTGCCATTAATAAAAGAATTTGGCGAAATAAAGCGGAATGGGCGAGTTAAACCTAATTCGGTTAATGTTGGGTAGTAAGGGTTTTTTAGATTTAATTTAACCGTGAATTCATCAACAATTTCAACACTATCAATCTGACGAACTAACTCTAACCACGCATGTCGTTCATAGTTGTCTAGCACAGCTTCAATATTTAATTTTACTGCTTTAGCATTAAAAGGTTCACCATCGCTAAAAGTCACATCATGACGTAAAAAGAAGGTGTAGCTCTTTCCATCAGGAGAAATATCCCAACGCTCCGCTAAATAAGGTGCAACACCTTTTTCGGTATTTAATACAAGGGATTCAAATACCATGTTTTGAGCCGCCATCTCACCAGAGTAGAGATGCGGGTTAATATCACGAATGTCTTTTGTGCTGGCATAATCCAACATATTATTACTTTTATCTGCTAACGCAGGAAAAGCACATGCAAGTGTTAATAATAGTGTTGGGAACACTGAAAATAAGGGCTTCACGTTGTTCTCCTTTAATTATCTATTCTTTGTTTTTGTGCGTGGATCATAAACATCGGTGTGGAGCCATAATTAATCTTTTCTTCTTCGTTCCACACAAAATCACCAATGCGAGTATCTATCATATATCGACTAAAACCGACTTCTAACAGGGTATTAATATCCCATTGAGGGCGTTTAATTTGACTTAACGGTAATTGGCGAGCAATTCGTTCCATCTCTTTGGTATCTGTATTGACGTAGTGATCTTCAACTTGCTTTTCAATTGAACGCTCTCTATCTGCCACAAAACCTTGCCAGTAATTTTCATCAAAAAGATGTAAATACCAATTAGCATCAAAATTAATCAAACTACCACCTGGTTTTAATACACGAAACCACTCTGAATACGCTTTTTGAGGCGCTTTTAAATTCCATGTCACGTTGCGACTCACCACTAAATCGAATTGTTCACTGGCAAAAGGCAGTTGGTGTACATCACCGCGAATAAATTGAATATTTGCCTGATGCGTTTGCGCATTTTGTTTGGCTTCCAGCAACATGCCCTCAGTTGCATCAATTGCCGTGACATCATGGCCTGATAACGCTAATAAAATGGCAAAAAAACCAGGCCCCGTACCAATATCAAGCACTTTTAAGGTTTCACCTTCTTTGATATGCCCCAATAACAGATGACGCCATTTCTGTTGTTTCTCGCTCAGCAATTCCTGTTGATTAGACTCACTATAACTTTCAGCTCTGATATTCCAGTAGCGAGTTACATCATTAAGTAATTGGTTATTATTTATTTTATTTGTCATCAGAAACCTGCTGTTATATCAACGTAAAAAGAGGAATGAATTCCCCTAAAAGCGAATGATTTGGCTATTTTTTAGTGTGGGTAACATACCTTGTAACGCCTTGATGCTCTATGTGCTATATCAATATTCACCAGTACTCAATAAGAGAGATCGGCCAATTTGCGATCTTTATCTTTAACATAAATGCGCATCCTAATGGGAGTGAAGATAAATAAGCAAATGAATTATTTCCCCTGTTAAAATAGAGAAATAAATTGAGCGGATTTAGAAATAAAATTTAATTTTGTCTTATATTAAAAAAGTGAACGCTTTAATTTCACCTTTTTTATAAAACCGTTATAGTCAATAATATTGCTATCTTAATTTGCTTTCTTTAACCGAATATAGCCGTCACATAAGGCTCTCTAAAATATGAATCGAATCTCACGATTAACGGCTGATATTACCCGCGCCGATTTTGCCTTAACGCACCAACAGCAATTACTTCAATTGCTAACTCAACACTTTCCGACTAAGTATCGTTCTCTATTTGCGACGCCAGAGAAAAAGTCGGATGACGTGATTGAGTGGTATTCTCCTGTTTCTGGTAATCCTATCGCCTTAACGTCGTTACAAGGACAAGAGCAGCAAGAAATAAGACGTATTTTAGATGAACGCCTTAACGATATTAAAACGCAAACGGCGCTATTAGCATCGCAAAATAGAATTACGGATGAAGAGCGCCATCTTTTAGATACAGCATCGACGCTACCTGATAGCGAAAGTGTCTATATTATTAATGGGCAACCCGTTATTACATGGTGGCCACGCACAACACCATTACCGCCACCTATTGCACAAGTCACCGCAGGCGCAAGTGCCGCAGCTGCGGGTGCCGCGCTTGCCGATGTACCCGCCAAAACACGTAATCGCTGGTTACGTTGGCTATTACTCTTCTTATTCTTGCTGTTTTTAATTTTATTGGCGTCTTGGTTAAAAGGCTGTTTTGATCCGAAAGCGGTTCCTCCTATGGTTGAAGAGAAACCTACCGTTGTCATACCGCCAAAACCAGAGCCTGTTCCTGAGCCAGAGCCAATCCCTGAACCCGTTCCAGAACCTGTACCGGAGCCTATTCCTGAGCCTGTACCAGAACCTGCATCAGTGCCCAAGCCTGTGCCAGTGAAAAAACTCACTCCATTAGAAGCTTGTGTACAAGATGAATTGAAAAAAGCGGGTGTGACAGAGAAAACCGCAAATACAACCTATGAAAATCGCTTAGCCAGTAAAATTAAACAAATGTGCCCCGCAGATCGCCCAGCGGAACTTGCACCTCAAGTGATCCTTATCTTTGATGCCTCTGGTTCTATGGCGCTGAGCATGAATTTAACGGAGAGTGATTTAGACTATATCGCTTCAACTGGACAACTTTTCCCAGGTTATGATGCCGAACCTCGACGGATCACAACCGCAAGAAACGCAGCAATAAAAATCATTAATAACATTCCGTCAGATATGAAAATTACCACCGTTGTGGCATCTGACTGTGGTGTTGTGAAATCAAGCCCTGCTTATGGTGGTAATGAGAGATCAAAATTACTCAGTTACATTAAACGTATTGAGCCCGATAGTGGCACACCATTAGCCGAGTCTATCAAGCGTGCAGGTAATTTAATTAAAGGCAATAATCGTGACACCATTATTGTATTGTTATCAGACGGTTTAGAGTCTTGCGATCAAGACCCTTGTGCCGCAGCCAGAACCTTAAAGCGCGCTCACCCTCGCGCCGTCATTAATGTGGTGGATATTTTAGGTACTGGTGCAGGTAACTGTGTGGCAAATGCCACTGGCGGTAAAGTCTTCACGGCGCGTAATGCGAATGAAGTCAGTTTAATGACTCGAAAAGCGATTGAAGATTATATTCCAAAGAACTGTAAATAATGATTGATTACTGTTTCTAATATTTAACTCACCCTCTTTGGTTTCACATTGAGGGTGAATTTTTTTCACGTATTACGTGTATTTTATTATTATATTGAAGTTCACAAGCTCTATATCTTATCTATTTAAGAGCATTCCTTAATTAGGTATTTTTTTCCTTTTTTATTTCCTCATTATTCAGAATAAACCTATTTTGTGATTATTATCACAACAGTTAGATGATCATTAATAGTTTATTCTTTTATATTTTGTCTTTTTTTTCTTCTATTTCATTATTTTTTAATGTAAAACTCAATATCTCGGTGATTTAATCCATATATTTAAGAAAATATAGCGCAACCTGTAACATCATTATTTAATTATCATAATCGTTACCTTAATATTCCCTCTTTCACTCAAGAAAAATAAAAAAACCTTTAATAATAATCAGTTAATCAACCCTAAATAATCCGCTAGATAGACACCCAATTTCTGATAATATAAAATGTATATCAATTTTATATCTTTATTTTTAGCCTTAAAGCCTATTTACGGATAAGCCAACTTACCCATAGATAATCTTGCCTAGCGGAATGATCGTCGTGAATAAAGCATTCTTACGAAGTGGTAAATTAGAAAATTACCTCCCTATGGGAGAAAATGGACAGGCTGTTTATATCTCGGCACTGCAACTACGTGAAACTCTACGTTTAAGAGGAAAGGCACATATTTCTCAATGCCTTGCTATTCCTCAGCCCAATGAAACAGGCGAGCGTATTGACTGGTATTCACCGATTGACGGCTCTGTTATTCCTTGGTCTGCGGCTTCAGAAGAAGAGCGCACTGCCGCTTATGCTCTACTGAAAAAGAATCAAGATGATTTAATCGCCTTTAGTGAACAAGAACAGCAAAGAGCTGGAAATAAAGAAAGCCAGCTTTTTGGCGCCCTGCTCAGTAAAACTATCCAATTTCCTGACGAAAACCATATTTTTATTGTTGATGGACAACCGATTATTACCTTTTGGGGGTTTGTCAGCGCCAATCAGCAACTTAGAGTTGATCCTGTTGCTTGCTTAAAGCCAGCGGTTGCGCCAATCGCACCAACATCACCAGCGGTTCCACCAGCCCAAGAAAATATCATCATTACTGACACTAAGCGTCCTTGGTGGCGTTTTTTATGGTGGCTGTTACCTTTATTATTACTTCTACTCGCTATTTTCTTCTTAAGAGGCTGTTTTTCAACGCCAGCGTTACCTACGGTCGATATTAAAACGCCAGATATTGAAGCGCCTAAATTGCCAGAACCTACGCTTGAAAAACCGAAAATCCCCACAGTGGTAACTAACGGTCACACCGTCGGTGTGCCAACAGGCACTGTTCACACTGGAACATTAGGCACTGTAGATACGAATGGAAATGTGATTAATGGCACTGACGGTAACGGTGCAGTGGTTGATCCTAATACGGGTTTACCTGTGGTTGATCCTCAAACAGACAATAACCAAGGTGCCTTACCTGAAGGAACATTGCCCGAAGATGCACAACAACCGAATGTACCACCCGTTGATCCTGCGGCACAAAATGAGCAACCGAAAACAGATAACAACCCAAATACAGGAAATGAGAGCAACACGCCTAACCCTCCTGTTGATCCCAATGCTCCACCCGATGTTACACCGCCTACGACAGTTGATAACACAACACCACTGACCATTCCTGCGAATGCATTAGCGAATGGCTCAACCCAATTCCTAAATGGCCAATGGAAAGCAGGGGCGGGGATCCAAGATCGAAAAACAGGTAAGCCACTGAGCCTAAATTACCAACTCGATAATGGCAAAGGACAAGTCGTAATGACTCGCAGTGATGGCGTGACCTGCAAAGCACCTGTCAACGCAGCCGTTAATCAAGGCGGATTAAATATTAATAACCAAGGTCAGGCTCTGTGTAGTGATGGCTCAAACTATTTGATGCCAAACATTATTTGCCAGCCAGGAAGCCAAAATATTGCTGATTGCCAAGGAAAATATGAGAACAGTCAGCCATTCCCATTATCAATGAAGCGGGAGAATAACTAATTCATGTTAGCGCCACTGACCGATTATAAAGATAAAATTACCCTTATCCGAGACAGTAATATTCAGTTTCTGGATTTCGGTTTTAAGCTACCACAGCGCAAAGAGTACGGTGAGTTTGTTAAAAAAGGCGAAAACGGCCCGTTAATGCGACTCATCTATAATGAACGAGATGATAACTATCTTTATCCTGCACCTAAAAATCAGCCTCAAACACCGAGAGAAGCTGAATTTAGTTTCTCCCTTGAAGAGTCATTAACACTATTAAATGACACATGGCTACCAGTGCCATTTTTCCGTTTTAATCCACCACGCGCATTCTCTCAAGGCCCTGATAACTGGGTAAGAATGATGTTCCATCAACTGCCAGAGCCCGATGAAGATGGACATACACACCGTGTTGTTGTGGCATTTGATACCCGTATTGAGCCTAATCGCGCCAATACTGCTTATCTTGCACCAAACGAAGAAGATGTTCGCTCTGGTGTTGCTTTTGCGCTGGCCTATTTAGGTTATGAAGTTGAGAACTTCCTTGAAACACCGTGGATTGATGGTTGGTTAAAGGAAGTCTTTAGCGAAAGAGCGCTGGCTGTCACCAAAATGTACCATGATGAACTTGAAGAGGCGCTCAAAGAGTTTCAACATCAAGCACATTACCTCAATTTACTCAATATATTAGGTGAGAAACTACACTTACCTGAAATCAAAATTAACGAAACTAAACCACAAGAGCCTGCGATTGAAGTTGATCTTATTCTTGATGTGGGTAACTCACGCACTTGTGGGATCTTAATTGAAGATCATATCAATGATAACAAAGGGTTAACGCAACTCTATGAAATGACACTGCGTGATCTAAGCCATCCTTATCAAATCTATAATGAGCCATTTGAAAGCCGTGTTGAATTTGCGCAAGCTGAATTTGGTAAACAAGATTTTTCAGTTAATAGCGGTCGCAACAATGCCTTTATGTGGCCCACCATTGGTCGCGTTGGCCCAGAAGCCAATCGCATGGCAGCGCAACGCTTAGGAACTGAAGGTTCAACAGGTATTTCAAGCCCTAAACGCTATTTATGGGACGACTCGCCTTATTCGCCGGGTTGGCGCTTTAGTCGTTCTTTTGGTCAAACAGACAGAGAGCCACTGGCGACTGCTGTGCCGATGACTTATCTTCTAAACGATCACGGTGAACCGTTATTCCGTTTAGAGCCTGATGATCGCATGCCTGTATTTACGCCAAACTATACTCGCAGTTCATTAATGACCATGATGTTAACCGAAGTGTTAGCGCAGGCATTAACACAAATGAACAGCCCAGCTCAACGCCTTAAAATGAGTCACGCAAGTGCGCCTCGTCAATTGCGCAATATCATTTTGACTATTCCACCTGCAATGCCAAAACCAGAGCGCGCTATTTTTGAGACGTGCATGGAAAACGCATTAGGGCTAATTTGGAAAGCCATGAATTGGGACCCGACTGACGAAAAATTGCGTTTTGACGGTAAAGATGAACAATGTCGTATACCGATGCCAAACATCCATGTGAAATGGGATGAAGCCACTTGTGGTCAGTTAGTTTATCTCTACAACGAAACTCAAATTAAATTTGGTGAGCGTACTGAAGCCTTTTTTGCCAGCCAAGTGCGTGAAGATAACCGCACATTAACGGGTGATAGTACATTAAAGATTGCCTCAATTGATATTGGCGGCGGAACAACCGATCTCGTTATCACACGCTATAAATTGGATACAGGTACAGGTAGCAACGTCAAAATTATTCCAACACAGTTATTCCGTGAAGGATTCAAAATTGCAGGTGATGATATTTTATTAGATATCATCCAAATTTGTGTGTTGCCTGCATTACGCACAGCATTAACGGATGCGGGTATTTCTGATGCTGATGCTCTGATGTCTTCTCTTTTTGGCAGTGAAGGTTTAGATGCAGGGCAACAAGTGTTGCGCCAACAGCTTACCCTACAAATCTTTAATCCGATTGGGTTAAAGATTTTAAGCCAATACGAAAACTACGATCCCTTAGTTCCTCATGAAGGCATTAACAGTACTTTTGGTGAATTACTTAACGTTCTACCGACAGAACATGTACGCCGTTATATTGATGACGCAACCAATAAAGAGCTCGGTGGTGGAGAAAGTTTCTCCATTTTAAATGTGCCTGTACAAATTAACTTTGCGCAATTGCACGCTGAATTTATTTCAGGTGAACGTATTAATATCACACGTAGTTTAAAAGCACTGTGTGAAGTACTTTATTACTACTCCTGTGATGTTTTACTGCTGACAGGTCGCCCTTCTCGTTTACCGGGAATTCAAGCGCTATTAAAAGTATTACAGCCTGTACCGCCTTCTCGTATTCTGCCATTACACGGCTACAAAACAGGGGGTTGGTATCCATTCAACAAAAAAGGCCGTATTGACGATCCAAAATCAACAGCGGCAGTCGGTGCAATGTTGTGTTTAATGGCTGAAAATGCACGTTTACTCAACTTCTACTTCTCGACAGGTAACTTTAAGACTTACTCAACAGTACGTTATTTAGGGATGTTGGATAACAACAACACTATTTCCGATAATGACGTTTACTACCGTGATATTCAGGATAAATTTGAGCCTGATCCTGATACCTATTTTGAAGTCAGAGGCGGAATACGCTTAGGTTTCCGTCAATTGGATAATGCCCGTTGGCCTGCGTCTCCACTTTATACCTTACGCATTAAAAATCCGAAATTGGCACAGCAACTTAGCCAAGAAGACAGCGTATTGCATATCAAGTTGGGAGAAGAAAGAGGTGCCTCCGGCCATAATGATGACAATAAATCTGAAAAATTACGTATTGAAGAAATGGAGCTTATTAATGGCAAAGGTGGCGTTAATAAGAACGGTTTAAGCTTCAAACTCAATACGTTAGCAGATAGTGGTATTGGTGAAACATCCTATTGGCTGGATAGCGGGAGTGTATTAGGTAAATGAATATGATGGATGAAAAACAGTTAACAGCCAAATGGGATGCCATTTATCAAGGCGCAGGTAAAGCCATTGATTGGGTAACGGCCGTAAGAGGTAATGCACCTCGTTTAAATACCGAAGCCGATAGCCTTATCTATCGTCTGCGCCGTAGCCGTAATATGGCGAAAAATCTCAGTTTAGCGACACAACGACCAATGTCTGTGGGCTTTTTTGGTCTGTCTCAGGCAGGAAAATCGTACCTGATTTCAGCACTTGCCGCAGGACAAGAAGGCCGATTAAGAACGAGCATGTCAGGTAAAACCCTTGATTTTATCGACCACATCAACCCACCGGGTGGCGGTAAAGAAGCCACAGGTTTAGTGACTCGCTTTAGTCGCAATGCCACAAAAGGTACGCAAGAGTTTCCTGTCGAGCTACATCTTTTCAGCGAAATTGAGATTGTTAAAATTCTCGCTAATGCTTATCTGTATGACTTTAATCAGGAAAAAATTGAATTTGAATTAGATGATGAGAAAATTTCTCGTTTAATCAATTCATTAAGCACACAACGCAGTGCGACACCTGTTGCGGGTATTACTCATGATGATGTTGTTTCATTATGGGATTATCTGCAACGCCATGCGGAAAAAAGCCAGAAAAAACTGGCGACAACCTATTGGCCTAAAGCGATTGAATTAGCGCCTTATCTCAGCATTGCGCAACGCGCTAAACTCTTTTCTGTTTTATGGGGCGATATTGCAGAGCTGACATCCGCTTATCAACGTTTTAGCACCACACTGGCTTCTTTAGGTAATGCATCTCTTGTTTTGGCTCCGCTCTCTTCTTTAGTCAAAGAACAAGACGGCGTGTTAGTACAAGCAGACAGTATTATGAATGTGGATATGTTAGAGCGTCTCAATACTGCCAATGATAGCCAGATCAGCATTTGTCCTGTTCATGGCGATCGTATTGATGCCCCTGTCACATTGTCATTAGCCGAATTAACTGCACTGACGGTTGAATTAGTCGTCCCATTATTAGATGCACCGAGTAAGGCTCTATTTGAACACGTTGAACTGCTTGATTTTCCGGGCTATCGCGGTCGTTTAGGCGTTGAAACTATGGCGGATGTACGTCGTCAGGTCAACGATGACAGCGCTAATCCTCTGGCACAGCTTATTCTTCGGGGTAAAGTTGCCTATCTGTTTGAACGTTATACCGATAACCAAGAGATGAATGTACTTGTGGTATGTACCGCATCAAACAAGCAATCAGACGTAAAAGAAGTCGGTGCAGTTCTCACAGAGTGGATCAATAACACGCAAGGTAAAGATGCATTAACACGCGCTAAACGCCCTTCTGGTTTAATTTGGGCAATGACCATGTTTGATATGCGTATTACCAACTCATTAACCCTGAATGAAGCGTTATTGCGTCAATCATGGGGTAAAGGTGGCATGATCAAAATGGCCATGTTAGAGCGCTTTGGTCAATATGAATGGATGTCATCAGATTGGATCAATGGTGAAGCCTTCAATAACACCTTCTTAGTGCGTAAACCAGGTGTACCTACCCCATTTATTCAAATCAGTAATGGCAAAGAGACTGTCTTAAACGAGGGCAGTGTTTCACAATTACATCTGATGAAAAAAACCTTTGCTGAAGACGAAACTGTCCAACGCTATATTCGTGAGCCAGACCAAGCATGGGATGCTATGTTGTCGCTTAACGATGGCGGTATGCAACGCCTTGCCGACTACCTTGAAACCGTTGCGTTAAAATCACTGAAACTTGAACGTATTAGTGAGCAATTGCAAGAAATTCAACGTGATTTAATCGGTCATCATCTTGAAAAATGGTATCAATCAGGCGGTGAAGAAGAGCTCCAAGTCAAACGCCGTAACGCAGCCACTATTTTACGCTTTATGCAAAGTCGCCCTTATTTGCAAGGTGCTTTACTGGATTACCTGTTGCCTTCTCGCAAATCACTCTACGATCTATATATGCAAGAAAAAGAGGTTATCGATACGCTTTCAGATAACAAAAAAGCGACTCAAGCGCCAGTTTCTGCCTTTGCAGCTATAGAGCAACCGACTTTTGATCTCTTTAGCGATGCCCCGATTTCTCTAGAGCCTGAAGAAGATGAAGCCCCTAAAGGTCACGGCAATGAGGTTACCTATCCTAAAAAAGTGATGGCATTATGGATAAATCATCTGCGTAGCCTGCCTGATAACAGTACCTTGTTAACCTATTTAGGCATTGACCAAGAAATTATGGTGTTGCTAGTTGATGAGCTTATCACGGCTATTAATCGCCTAGGTGTTGAACAACGCATGTTGAAAACCCTTGCAGGGACAGAAGCCATTGCCCGTCGTGATGACTTAGCCGAACAGCAGTCATCTCGTGTTTATAATGTGCTGGGTGATTTTATTACTTGGTTTAATTTCAAAGATAACGGTGTTGAGAAGCCAGATAGCAAAATCAATGTCGGTCATAAAATCTTTGAAAAACCCGATAACACTAGCGTGCAATGGGGTGAGGATGAGCGCTTAGTTCGCTTACCTACCAACCCTGTTAACTACACCCTTTTATTTGTAATTGATTGGCTTATCGCTTTATCAGCGATTATTACTGAGAATGCGGGGCATTCTGCGGGAAGAGAGATCAGTGCTGAACAAAACGCACTATTAGGCCAAATAATTCAAACCATGAAATCATCCGTCGTGGAGTCATAATTCGTGTTTAATCCAGAATTAAAACCCGTACAACCTGCTCGTCCTGGCTTTGCGGTATTAAGTATTCGTAATTGGGAAGGTGACGCTTCCCCTGTTTATTTAAGCATTCAGCGTAACCAAGATCGCTATTTCTTAAATGATAAAGGGGAATGGGTAGGTAATGCCTTTTTCCACCAGCTTTCACTTGAAGATGCTGATGACGGTTATCAAATCGTTCTTGATAAAACGTTGGTTGATCCCCTCGTTAGCAACTTACAAATGGCGTATCAATTTACGTTGAAAGACGATAATGAAACACAAGATATCGGGCGATTACGTATTCGTGATGGCGTATTAGCCTCACAAGCGCAAGGTCAAAGTGAAGCATTAAAATCAACGGCAACATTAGATAATCAGCCTGTTCCACCGGCTCCTATTGTTGAAGAAGCGCCACAGGAGCCAGAGCCAGAACCTATCAAAATTGGATCTGAAGAACCAGAGCCAATTATCCCTGAAATCAAAGTAGATGAACCGCCACAGCGCCCAATACCACCCGCGCCGAAAAAATCAAAAATTGGCTTAATTTTAGCCATTATCTTGATTTTAATTTTAGCAGGTGTCTTAACATGGTTCTTCTTACTAAGAGGTAATCCTGCTGGCGAGCCTGCGCCACAGCCGACACCAGAACCCACAACCCCAAGTGTGTGTAGTGTTGAAAATATGAAATCTGGTACTGCATTAGCCTTTGTACAAAGCTGCATACAGAGCCAACCAGATAGCAAAACTATCCTTGCAACGATTGAACAAGCAAAACAGAACAATCAATGTGATGTTGCTCAACGTTTATATGCTTATAAAGCACAATCAGGTGATGTTGATATCGCACTGAATTACGCTCGTGAATACGATCCAGAAACCGCATCAGCACAAGGTTGCTTTAGTGCAGACAAAGAAACAGCTATTTATTGGTACGAAGCGGTTCTAAATCATGACTCACAAAACAGCGACGCAAAAGCGCGTCTTGAAGCTTTGAAAAAATAGGAAAGTCGCATGAAAAAGGCGCATTGGCTTACTCTTATTCTCAGCGGTTTAATTCTAACAGCACCAACAAGTGCTGAAGAGAAAAAGCCGCTATTACAAGAGGGTAAAAAAACCCTCTATCAACGTGTATTAACTTATCCAGGTTGCCAAGTTGCTGACAAGATTGGCGCAACAGGGAAAGAGCAACCTGCATTTAGCCGTTTTTATGTTTATCAGCGTCAAAAACAAGGCGCCAATGAGTGGCTACAAGTTGGCCCTGATAGCTTAGGTCATATTAGCGGTTGGATGAATGCAAGTTGTACATCAGAGTGGAAAATGCAGTTAACTCTCGCATTTACTAACCCTGCGGGTCGTAACCCAATGCTGTTTTTCAAAGATAAGCAAACGGTTGAAAGCTTACTTGAAAGTCCAACCCCTGAAAAACAGTACAAGCCCTTTTTAGCAGATATCAAAAACCAAAAAGTGAATCCGGCTGTTTTAGCAAAAGAGCCTGATTATATGATTGATCAGAAAAGTAATTTCTATCTACTGCCTGTATTAGGCTCAGATGAAGTCTTTACTGATGCTGGCTATAAAGTGCGAGTGCTCAATGTGGCTTCTGTCTCTTCACAAACCAAAGACAGCAAAGACGCACAGAATGCGAATGCTACTGCAAACAGTGCAAAACCAACAACACCTAACAGCAAAGATGCTGACAATATGATGCAAGGTTTTTCTGCCGCAGTAGTGTTTGTTATCGACTCAACAATATCAATGGATCCTTACATTGATAGAACCAAAGAAGCGATTCAAAAGGTTTACGCACAAGTCGAAAAAGACAACATGTTGGATAAGGTCAAATTTGGTTTAGTGGCATTTCGCTCTAATATCAAAGCCGTTCCTGCATTGGAATACGACAGCAAAATGTTTGTTAATCCCAATGATGTCAAAGATGGCCCTGACTTCCTCAATAAAGTCAAAGAATTACGCCAAGCGAAAGTCTCAAGTAGCCGTTTTGATGAAGATGCTTATGCGGGTGTAATGCAAGCCCTTGATGATGTTGATTGGACACGCTTTGGTGCGCGTTACGTTATTTTAATCACCGATGCAGGCGCATTAACGGGAGATGATCCTCTTTCATCAACTAAGCTCGATGCTGAACAAATTCGCCAAGAAGCCGCTTATCGCGGTGTTGCACTTTATACACTGCATTTAAAAACGCCATCAGGTGCAAAAAATCACGCTTCTGCTCAAGCACAATATGAGGCGCTAACGCTCAATCCTTTCTTACACAAATCGCTTTACTACCCAATTAATTCAGGGGATATCAATAGCTTTGGTCGGATGGTCGATAGCCTAGCAACCGCTGTAACCACTCAAATTCAAACGGCTTATCGTGGTGAAGCGGCTGTGGGTAGCGCACTAAATGCTGATCCTGCTTATAGCAAAGACAAAGAAACAAACACCTTACTTAACGATGCGCACGATTTAGGGTATGCCATGCGTTTAGCCTATTTAGGTGAAAAACAAGGCACTAAAGCACCACCTGTGTTTAAAGCATGGATAAGCGACCGTGATTTATTGCAGCAAAATATCCCAACCACAGAAGTACAGGTCTTATTGACTAAAAGTGAGTTGAGTGATTTAAGCGATGTCATGAAAAAAATCGTTAATGCTGCTAATGAAGGTTTGATCTCTCCAGACAATATGTTTGCGGATTTGCGTTCGATTGCCGCCACAATGGGTAACGATCCAAACCAAATCAAACAAGGTTCAGCAACCAAATTAGGCGAAATGGGCTTACTCGGTGAATACGTCGAAAACCTCCCTTACTTAAGTGAGGTGCTTGGTTTAGATGAAGAAACGTGGAAAAGCTGGGATGGCCTTGAGCAAGAGAAATTTATCCGCCGACTCAATACGAAGTTGCAATATTATCAACGCTATAACGAAGATGTTGATCGTTGGATATCCCTTGCACCACAAAGCGATCCTCGCGATCACGTTTATCCTGTTCCACTGGAAAACCTGCCTTAATGATCCAGATTGAAGGCATGGCAATTACGCGTGGTGATGCGCAACACGGCTTTCGTGTTGCGCTTCCTTCATTGACCCTTGAGAAAGGGGAAATCGGCGCGCTAACTGGCTTAAGCGGTTGCGGTAAAAGCACCTTATTGGAAATGTTCGGGCTGATTTTACGTCCCGATGAATTAACCCATTTTCAACTCGGTGATGATTTAATTATCACGCAAGCGGTGTTGAATAATGAACAAGCGCAACTCTCATCATTACGTGCTGAGAAATTGGGTTTTATGCTCCAAAGTGGCGGGTTACTTCCCTTTTTAACCGTCATGCAAAATATCCAATTACCTCGTAAAATGTTGGGATTAACACTGCACTCTTCTTGGCTTGATCACGCTATTGATCATCTGCAATTACGCCCCTTGCTTAATCGCCTTCCTCGCCAGCTCTCCATTGGTGAACGTCAACGCGCTGCGTTTATTCGCGCAATCGCCCATGAGCCAGCTTTATTACTTGCCGATGAGCCAACGGCCGCTCTCGATCCCCATAATGCACAAGCGCTATATGCATTGATTGTGGAGATGGTAAAACAACTCGATATCTCTGCGCTGGTTGTTAGTCACGATTGGTCTTTAGTCGAGCGTTTTGGCTTCAGCCACTATCACGCACAACTAGAAGGAGGCGGTAGTGTCTTTATCAAACAATAGCGCCAATCCTAATCGCCTTGGCTTACTCAGTTCACTCGCTTGGCGAGACTTAATTTATGATCGCAAAGTCGCTCTCTGTATTGTGTTCTCTTTAGTCTCAGTTATTGCACCACTGTTACTGCTATTTGGACTAAAAAACGGCATTGTGACGCAGCTTCACAACCAACTGCTAAATGATCCTCGTAACCTTGAAATACGTATGTTAGGCAATGGTAATTATCCACAAAGTTGGTTTAATGAGATTGCACACAAAGAAGAGGTTCGTTTTGTTATCCCATTAACTCGTAGCTTAAACACACAAGCCGATATTGTGATTGATGGGCAACATTTTATTGATAATGCGGAAATTATTCCGACAGCAGAAAACGATCCGTTATTAGAAGGTGTGGCTATTCCCAAAAATGCAGACACCTTAGTACTTTCGTCCAATGCCGCTCAAAAACTACAAGCAAATGTCGGCGATAGTGTGCGCTTATTTATCAGCCGTAAACTTAATGGCGTTAATGAGCGCGCCAAACGCACCTTTACTGTTGGCGCCATTATCAGCGATAGCAAATTTCCAAGAGCGGCCGCTTTTGTTTCTCTTGATGTTTTAGTGGCAATGGAAGATTACCGAGATGGTTATCAAACGCCGCTTTTTGGCATAACACAAGGCACTGAAGCGAAACCAAGAACTCAATTTGCTAAAGCTCGCCTTTATGCAAAAAATTTAGATGCCATTGCACCACTAGATGATTGGTTTAGACAACAACACATTGATGTGATGACACAAAAAAGCCAAATAGAGTCTGTAAAAGCCATCAGCTACGTTCTTAACGTTATTTTTTCCGTGATTGCTTGGGTATCACTATTAGGCTGTATTGCCTCATTAATTGGCGCCTTCCTTGCCAATATTGATCGCAAACGTAAAGACATGGCAGTACTACGCCTATTGGGTTTTCGTCAATTTGCAGTTTCTTTATATATTGTGTTGCAAGCGCTGTTATTAACGAGTGTTGCCTTTATTTTAGCCCTTGGGCTTTATGGTATCGGTAGCACCTTATTTACCACATTATTAGGCACACATTTACCTGAACAATCCTTTGTCTGTCAGTTAACATTATGGGATTTATTGATTGCCATGTGCAGTGCCTTACTTGTGGCTTTAGTGGTGGCAAGTATTGGTGCATTACGTGCCGTTTCGATTGAACCTGCGGAGAGCTTACGTGAAATTTAATTTATCACTTCTAACTTTATCATTCGCGCTGTTATCTAGCAGTTTTACCGCATCTGCCAAATGGGATGATAAATTCGTTAACCCAAAAGCTTTGCCTGATGATGTGATCTTGCCTTTTCCTTGTGAAGGTTCAATGGTCTTTCGCCAAGTCACTATTCCATTAAGCCAACCGCTACAAGACTACAGTGTGACATTAGGGCAAGAAGGCGATGAATGGGGTTATTTGGAACAATCACGAGCAGAACATATTGCGGGTAGCTTTCCATTAAAAGGTAAAGAGAAAGGCCGTTACTACCTTATGGCAAAATACCCCGTTACCGATCTGCAATATAACGCCATGCAGAGCGTGATTAACGGTAAAGAGTGCCCTGTTGCGTCAAATAAATTACGTTTACCAAAAGTGAATATCAGTTGGTATGAAGCAATGCAATTTGCAGACCAATATAACCAATGGTTAAGAAGCAAACATCCCGAAGCACTACCTGTTGAAGATGGCGCAAAAGGTTTTGCAAGATTACCGACAGAAACGGAGTGGGAATTTGCGGCGCGTGGTGGCTTAAAAGTGTCTGCCTCAGAATTTCGTGATATGCGCTTCCCGATGCCAGAAGGCACCAAAAACTATATTTGGTCTGCGGGCAGTCAATCTGCGAATGGCTCTTTACAGTTAACCGGTTTGTTATCGCCTAATCCACTAGGCTTACATGACATGCTCGGTAATGTCGCTGAAATGATGTTTGAACCCTTTAGATTAAACAAACTCGACCGCTTACATGGGCAAGCTGGTGGCTTTATTGTGCGTGGTGGTAGTTATCTCACCCCAGAAAGCGATATGCGCAGTTCATGGCGTCAAGAAGAGCCTTATTACACCAATACCGGTGCAAATAAAAACAAATACACAGGCTTTCGTTTAGCGATTGTCGCGCCAGCATTGACATCGAGAGACAAAATCAAAGAGATCGAAAAAGAGTGGCAACAACTGGGCAATGAGAAGCCCGCTAACGATAAATCAAAAACCAATAGCGATAACTCGATTAATAGCCTAAATACGCTCTCAACCCAGGTGCAAGATGAAGCACTGAAAAAACAGTTAGCTGAATTGAAAAATACATTACGCGCAAATACCCAACTGCGTGATGAGCAACGAGATCAAGCTATCCGCACATCACTGCAATTGGGTGCATTTTTATGTACCAAATTAAAAGATGATGGCGAGTTCTACGACAGATTAATTGCATTACATGAAAAAAATTGTCCTGCGGGCACAAAAGATGCCACTTGCGAACGACGCCAAGAGCAAGTTAACGAACATAAGAAAACCCTCGACTTTGTCGTGAGTTATTACGCAGACACATTAGTGGATATGGCAACAACTTATGATGCCTCTTTGGTGAAACCACAAATTGACGTTGTACGCCAATTGATGGAAGCCAGAGGAAAATCAAATTTAAATACGTACCTTTCAACGTATATGCAGGGACTCCAAGGATATTGGGCTAACGGTAAAGTTTCACGGAACGAATGGCTTGAAGCGTGCAAAAAACAATAACAGAGACTTGGGATAATAGGTGTGGTATGAACAAACAACTTATGGCAGTACTTGGCATTAGTGCTGTGCTTGCCCTATCAGGATGTCAAAGTAATAGCGGTACTGACCCTCGTTTGAAAAATAACAGTGATATGGAGTTTTTCAGCAAATCAGGCATTACGGCTTGTGCGGGTGGTGCGGCGATTGGTGCATTAGGCTGTTTAGTCTCAAACTCCAGCAATAAAGGCGCATGTATGCTTATTGCTGCAGTTGCGGGTTGTGGTGTCGGTATTGGTGCAAATGCCTATTTAGACAATAAACGCCAAAACTATGCGACAAAAGAAGAGATGCTCAATTCAATGATTGCTGATATTCGAAATGAAAATCAGCGTTTACAGAGTGCCTCTAACACAGCGAAAGCGGTTATTGCTGATGATAAAAAAGCCATTGCAAAAATTCAGCAAGAAATGAAACAACAACGTTTAAATAAAGAAGCTGCAGAGAAACAACTGAAAGGTATTGATGCCAATATTGCAGCACTGCGTTCTCGTTTAGCAGATATGAAAAAACGTGAAGGTGAGTGGCGAGATATTGCAGCGCAGAGTCGTCAAGATGGCTTAAAAACAGCACAACTTGATAAACAAATCGATGGGATGAAGAAGCAAGTGACCTCTTTACAAGAAGAACTTGATAGTCTTTATACTCAACGGACAGCAATAAAGCTTAGTTAACGTTAAAAAGGATGATAATGAAATTTTTACCTCTTTCCCTTGTTGGCATGACCTTACTATTAAGCGGTTGTGTCACCAATCCCGCTGATTGTGATCCAACAACGGGTGATGTCAGTATAATTACTAAGTTTAACTGTAATTATTCAGGGACTTACGACAATCGTGTCGAGCAAAAAAAAGCTATTCTCGCTAATGAGAAAGCATTAAATACAGAGTTTAAAGCCGTTCTTGCTGCCATTGAGAAAGAAAAGCAACAAACCAATGCCTCTCTCAAAAGTCAGCAAGCTAGCCAACAAGCATTAAACCAATCAATGAATAATCTGTTAAATCAAATTCGCCAAAAAACGAAAGGGCAAAATGATATTCAAAAACAGATCAATGAAATTGACAAACAAATGAAAGCGGCACAAAACAACCCATCAAAATCAGTGATGGAAAAACAACTTGAATTAGAGAACTTACAAAATCAAGTCATTAACCTACAAAGTGATTTAGGTCTTAAATAAGCCTAAAAAGGCTCTCTATTATTATTTAGAGAGCCTTTTTATTTAATTCCATTCTTATTTTTTATTTATTTTCATAGTGATTTATATTATCAAAATATTATTTATATAATCTTAATAACAACTAATAGACCTCTTTAATAAAACAACCGCATTTAAGCTAACGTGTTATTTTTTATTCCATTTGAAATGGACTCATCATTATAATTCCATCGCTTAATAATACATTCTTATTATTTAAATTATGGGATATAACTAATGAAAACAAAATTACTATCAACTTTATTTATTACTGGTTTATTGGCTACATCTTCGGCTTATGCTCAAAATGAGATTAAATTAGATAAAACAACACTTTCAGCGGGTTACGCACAACTTAAAATGGAAGGCCAAAACCCTATGCATGGTGGTTCTCTCTCTTTACGCCAAGAGCTGAATCAGCAGGTTGGTATTTTAGCCACCGCAACTTATGCACAAAATGAATATGACTTAGATAAGCCAGTTAAAAAAGTACTGCGTGATATTAATGCCCGCTATTATTCTGTTATGGCTGGCCCTACATTACGTTTAAATGATTTTTTCAGTGTCTATGGTGTTGCAGGTATTAGCCAAATACAATTTAAGAATATCGCTGAC
Organism: Proteus genomosp. 6; assembly: GCF_040139785.1. Lineage (NCBI taxonomy): Bacteria > Pseudomonadati > Pseudomonadota > Gammaproteobacteria > Enterobacterales > Morganellaceae > Proteus > Proteus genomosp. 6. The sequence continues at coordinate 166,315 of NZ_JBEEVJ010000007.1, forward strand.
AAAGATATCGCACAAAACAAAATCAAGAAGAATGCCTTTAGTTGGGGTGCGGGTATCATTATTAATCCTACTGAAATGCTATCTATGTCTGTGGGTTATGAGAATAGCCGCTATAAAATGAATGAATTAAGCAGTAACCGTTTAGTCATGGATGGTTTTATTGCCAATATTGGTTATCGCTTTTAATTAAATTATTATGACTTAATAAAAACACTTAAAAACAAAAAGCCTCTGCTTTATAAAAACAGAGGCAAATTAACGCAAAAAAGACCCACACTAGGGAATAACACAGACACCGATTGTCTAAACAACTTTCTAAATCATTTTATTAAATCTTGATAAGTGCCTAGCTGATAACCTCGTTCCACAATCGCTTGTTTTAACGTGATATCTGTTAATACTTCAAGCTCCGTTAAGCGCTGAAAGCAATAACCACTTGCACGTAACGAATTATCAATAAAAGCAGGATGTGTCATCACTTCAAGAGAGTGCTCACGACGTGCTTTTGATTCATCAAGCACCTTTAAAAATAAAGCCTGTGTGATTTCATCACCATAAAACTGGCTATCGAAACCCTCACTACTGATCACACCTTGAGTATCAATGCCCTCTTTTTGCGCTAAAGGTCTATCAACGCGCATTGGTAACGATTTTTCTTTGGCAAATTCCGCCACAATAGGAAAAATTTGCTTGAACATATGCACATGATGATGGCTATCAATATGGTCTGGTTCACAACCAAAGATCTCAATAAAACGCTGATATTGAGCGCTAAGCTCAACACGTATTTCATCAAGTGGCAAATTGCCCTCTTCTGCCATTTGCCAGACCCATTTCCCTAGCACACCTTCACGCGTTAAAGAAGATAAAGGAGACAGCGGTTTACCCATCGTCAACGTAAAATGAAGCCCAACACCTAATCCAGGCAACTCATGACGCAATTGTGCTGCATGTTTAATTCCTTCAGCATTGACAAGTGCCGTTGTTGAGCTAACCACGCCATGACGAAAACACTCTGCAATACCGTAGTTTTGACCTTTACTTAGCCCGAAATCATCCGCATTCACAATTAATAAACCAGCCATTCTGTCTCCTTATTACTTATTTTTATCTACTGACAATTAATGAGAGGCTTTTTCTAACTCAGCAATTGCTTTGGCAAAATTAGGTAGATGTGCTTTATGTGCTAATAACATTTCACGCGTAAGTACTTCTGCATCTTTATCTGAAAGTACTAACGGTGTTAAGTTCATCGCTAATAAAGCATCATTTAATTCGCCACTAATAGCCGCTTTGCTGGCCGCGATTTCAAAGGCTTTGATGGTATGAATTAATCCCATCACTTTTTCATCAAAATGTGTTAAACGAGGATGAGGTTTAGCGCCATCACGCCCTAAAATAGCAGTCACTTCAATTGACCAATCTGCTGGAATATTATCGATATGACCATGATGTGGAATATTCACATAATGCTCAGCTTGTTTATCATTATAAATAGCATTAATCACTTCACAGGCTGCATCAGAATAATAAGCACCACCACGTAATTCCAACTCTTTCGGTTTGATATTTAAATCAGGATCTTTATACAATTCAAACAATTGTTTTTCGACTTTTTGTACTACTTTAGCGCGAGCACCGCCTTTATAGTATTCACCCATTTCAATAGCTAACATCTCTTTTTGCTTGAAGTAATACAGCAAATAAGAGCACGGCAGCATATTAAGAGAGCGGATCAACCCTTCACTAAATGGTAGGTCAAAAATATTTTTCACAGAGCCCGCGGTTAATGTTCCTGAAGCCACGCCATCTAATAATTCAGGGAAGCGAGACTGACCATTTACAATAACGTCTTTAATAAACACCATATGATTTAAGCCAAATAAATCAATGGAGAGTTCATCTTTATCCGTCAGGTTAAGAACATCTGTAATAAACATCTTCATACCGATTGGAATATTACAAACCCCAATAAACTTCTTAAAATTGGTATGGCGATAAACGGCTTCTGTCACCATGCCAGCTGGATTCGTAAAGTTGATGATCCACGCATTAGGGCAAATCTCTTCAACATCCTTAATAATATCGAAAATAACAGGGATAGTGCGTAAACCTTTAAATAGCCCACCAGCACCATTGGTTTCTTGCCCTAAATAACCATGACTTAAAGGAATTGATTCATCAAGCTCTCTTGCTTTCAATTGACCAACACGCAATTGTGTCGTGACAAAATCAGCGTCTTTTAATGCTTCACGACGATTAAGTGTTTTATAAATGGTTAAAGGAATATCCGCCTTTTTTACCATGCGTTGGCAAAGCTCAAAAATAATATCAAGCTTCTCTTGCCCTTCTTCAACATCCACTAACCATAATTCAGTGATGGGTAGTTCATGATAACGCTTAATAAAACCTTCTAGTAATTCAGGCGTATAACTGCTTCCACCACCAATGGTAACTACTTTTAATTTATGACTCATAAAATACTCCCATACAGCGTAATAGTGCTGTTATTTGTGTATTAATGGCGAAATTAAGGCGTAAAGAGCCATGAAGAAAATAAGCTTATTTTCTTCTTTCTCTCTATTTTCGATAAAATTAATCTTTATTGTTGATTAATTTCTTACGCTTAATAATGAATTAGTTTGTTTCTTTAATGCTGTATAAATTTTTTCGATAACTATTTGGAGTCAGCGAAGTTATTTTCTTAAATGTCTTAATAAATAAACTTGGGCTGCTGTAACCTGCATCAAAAGCAATATCTGTTATCGAATAGTTTGTAATTTCCAATTGTTTTTTCGCAAAATTAATTCGAATATCATGAATAATTTGCATGGGTGTTTTATCGTAATAACGCCGAGTTGCTCGGGTTAAATATTCTTGTGATTTCCCTGATAACATCACCATATTCGCCAATGCATTTTCACCAAATTTTTGTTTGTCATGCATCTCGCTTACCGTGTCTTTCAGCCATAAGGGAATATCGTCTTGTGTTCTATTTTCTCGATGGTGTCGTAATCTATTCACCACATTAAAGGTGATAATTTCAATAAACTCATTAAATTCGGTATGGCGGAAATTCAGTGATCCAACAACCGATTCAATATAGGAAAGAAACTCATTTTTTAATTCATAAACTTGTGAGGCAACAAAATAAGAAGGCAGTAATGAGAGATAATGTTTATCAAAAAAGGCTTTGCTAATACCCACATTGAGAATACGAGTTGCACCAAATTCATAAAAACTTTGATGATGAGAACCAATGGGAATAAAAACAAAATCACCACGTTCGAGTAAAATCTTTTTACCATTTATCTCTTGATAATAGCGCCCTGTTAATACAATGGTGAATTCATAATAGTCATGCTGATGCAATCCACTAACACTTTCTGTTTTATTATAAATAAAGACATGAAAGTTTTTGCCATTAAATAGCTGATCTTCATAGACCATGCGTATTTCGCTTTGCGCTCTCAATGACTCCACCACGGTATTCATCTTATTTTATCTTCTCATGTAACTCGATTAATTCTGTCACCAACTCTCTGGCTAACATTGATGTCATTAAATGATCTTGCGCGTGAACTAATACCAAACTGACTTTCGTTTTTCCTACACCTTGGTCATCACCAATTAAACGAGTCTGTATTTTATGTGCTTCATTTAATGCTTCGCGAGATTGTTCCATTAATTTTCTCGCGCCATCAAAATCACCTTCTTTGGCTTTTTTTAACGCGCCATAAGCCACACTACGAGCTTGGCCTGAGTTAATGATAAGCCCCATAATGATCTCTTCAAATTCATCATCGGTTGCACTGCTATCAACAGCATTTTCAATATCTAACATCATATTTCCTCTTTGACACTGCAAGCGCAGAGAAGCCTCTGCACTTGTGTTTTCTATCACTTAAAATTTCAACGCATTGGCAATATCTTCTTCACTTTCTTCTTTTTCAATTTCAGTTTGCGCTTTATTTGAAATAATCACGAAAGGCAGATAAATCAGTGTGGCAACACCCAAGTTAAACAGTGCTAATAACAGTGCCGCAATACTACCGTTGGTATTAAAGAAAGCACCTAGTCCGGTTGGCATTGTCCACGGCGCAATATTTGTCACTGGTGGGATTATCCCTAAGTAATAAGCCGTCACCGTAATCGCAGCAAGAATAGGCTGAATAAGAATAAATGGAATAAACATCACGGGGTTCATAATCACGGGCAGACCAAAAATAATCGGTTCGTTAATTTGGAATAAACCTGCTGGTAATGCCAGTTTTGCCACTTGGCGATGATCGGCACGACGAGATGCGATAAAGATAGCCAGAATAAGTCCCAGTGTTGCCCCTGTACCGCCTAAGAAGATAAAGGAGTCTAACATTGGTTTTGCCCAGAGGTGGAACGTCTTACCCGCTGCCAGTGCCGCTTCCACTGAACCGTATTCGGTGTAAATTGACACGTTCTCTAACGCCCAAGGCGTCATAATGCCACTATCAAGTGCAGCAAGAGCGAGTGATCCATGAATACCAAAGAACCACAGTAGAGAAGTGAAGATAACATAAGCCCAACCAACCACAGATCCCATTGATGCTAATGGTGTTGAGATAGAATCTAAAATAATTTGATGGAAGTTCGTTTCATACGTTGCTAATCCCCACGAAACAATCCCCATGACTGATAAAATAATAAAGCCTGGAATTAATGCAGAGAATGAACGTGAAACAGATGCGGGTACGCTATCTGGTAAACGGATTACCCAGTTACGACGCACAATAAAGGTAAACATTTCAGCCACAACAAGACCAATAATGATACCTGAAATGATATTTGCCCCGCCTAACCAATTAGCGCCGACTGCATAAGCACCACCTGCGTTATAAGGTGTTACTGTCATAAAGGCTGCAATGGAAAGTAAACCTGCTGCAATCGGGTCAACTTTACGCTCTTCTGCTAATGCCATTCCGATAAAGAACGGTGCCATCAACGACATTATACCCAATGTACCATTATAGACATTTCCCCCGATGGCTTTAAAACCATTGAGCGTTTCTATTGTTGATGCATCAAGGCGGATACCTAAAGAATAAAAGAAGGAGCCATCACCAAAACTAAGAAAAACGTTATTGATAAGTACAAACATTGCCCCTGCAAGGGTTAATGGCATTAAACGAATAAAGCCATTTTTAATCGCATTAACGTGAGGTTGCTTTCCAATTTTAACCGCAAAAGGAAGGAGTACCTTTTCAAGTGAACCAATAAACTTACTCATAGAAAAATACCCTTAAAATGCCGCTAATTGCTCGGCTTGCTGAAAAATTCGCTCTTTGACTGGAATAGAAATAATAAAAAAATAAAAAATAGAATTAATTTGTTGTTGCAGATGCTTTTTTAATAGAGGCGACAGCGGCTTTTAACACACCTAAGCCATCTACTTTTCCGTATAACAAAGAATCGATCACTTCGACCGGTTTATTAGGGAGTAATTTTTGGATATCAGGCAACATCCAGCTAATTTGTGGACCCAGTAAAATCAGATCCGCATCCTGTCCTTTTTGTGCTGCTAAGGTTTCAGGAAATGCTTCAATGACCACAGGCACCTCATATTTTTCTGCTTGTGCTCGCATTTTGGTCACGAGAAGAGATGTTGACATGCCAGCAGAACAAAATAAGTAAATATATTTCTTTTGCATAAAACCCTCTTGAGTTGGCAACGATTTACCCTAGAGATAACAAGGCTTTCTCTTGTGCATTCATTACTGTGTCAGTACAGAAACCGAAGTAAGATTAAAATAAGGATTGTTTCTGCTTGAATGAAGTATACGCAATGATACTGGTTAACGATATTTCTTATAGGTTCAGAATTGTCTCTCCTTGACCTACTCTTTTGACACTCTTCACAAATTGAGCAAATAATCTTAAGAGTTCTTTCACGTCACGAAATTTGTCTTTCTGATTAACACCTATGACTACTCGCAAAATTTCGCCATTTTAGTCAAGTTAATTCTTTATTATTATGAGAATGTGAATTAGTATCATTACTCTTTATATTTTTGATGGTATTATCGTCTTCTTTGTGGATCGATATTTAGGCCACTGCTGTAAAGATCCGTGTTATTTCGTGTTGCAACAATATGGGAAAGAGAATGTTTAAAAAGTCATTAAGCCCACTGTTCTTACTGCTTTCTTCACTTGTTATCGCAGGTTGTGATAACGCTCAAGACACATCAACAACACAATCAGCAGAGAAACAAACTCTCACGATTGAACATTTCCAAGGGACAACTGAAATTCCTGCACACCCACAAAAAGTGGTTGTGATGAATATGGAAACCCTCGATATTATTGATGCATTAGGTGTTTCTATTGTTGGTCTTCCACAAACGAATGTTCATTTACCAAAATTCTTAGAGAAGTACACCAATCCGAACGATTACATCAATGAAGGTGCCTTATTTGAGCCAAACTATGAAAAGCTCAGCACAACAGCGCCTGATTTAATTTTAAGTGGTAGCCGTGCGCGTGATGCTTATCCTAAATTAAGTGAAATTGCACCTGCGATTTCAATGGATATCGATCCTAAGCGTTTTATTGAAAGCCTTGCTGAACGCACAACCACATTAGGTCAAATTTTTGGTAAAGAAGAGCAAGCTAAAAAATTATTGGCTGATTTCAATAGCAAAATTGCTACCGTAAAATCAAAAACCCCAGATGCGGGTAAAGCAATGGTGGTTTTAGTCAGTGGCGGTAAAATTTCAGCTTATGGGCCAGGCTCTCGCTTTGGCTTTATCTATGATGTATTAGGTTTTGAACCCGCTTATGTTTTTGATAGCCCAGGTTCACACGGCAACATCGTTAACTCTGAATTACTGTTAAAACTTAACCCAGATTGGCTGTTTGTCATTGACCGTGATGCAGCAATTGGTCGTGAAGATTCACAACCTGCTCAACAAGTTCTCGATAACGCACTGGTAAGAAAAGTAAACGCTTGGAACAAAGACCAAGTTATCTATCTTGATTCAAGCTCTATTTACATTTCAGGCGGGATCCAAACTTACTCTCGCTTAATGGATACCATTAATCAGGCGTTGGATCAGAAAAAATAAAATAATCGAATGAAAACGTTCCATTTATCATTGGGGATAGGGATTGTTGCTATCCTCTCAATGATCAGTCTATTTGTCGGCGCAGGAGATATTACTCCTGCTTCGCTTTTTTCTGATCCCGATATGCGCGATATCTTCTTTATCAGCCGTGTGCCAAGAACCCTATCATTATTACTCGCTGGTGGTGCCATTAGTGTTGCAGGTTTAATCATGCAACTACTCACTCAAAACCGCTTCGTTGAACCTTCTCTTGCAGGAACAACACAATCTGCAAGTCTTGGCTTATTAGTTGTCATGTTGCTCTTTCCAGCCGCTGGCATCTTTACCAAAATGATGGTTGCAACTGTTTTTGCCCTTCTTGGTACTTTGTTATTTATGTTGCTTTTGCAAAGGATCACCTTAAAAACAACACTAATAGTACCTTTAGTGGGCATTATGCTCAGTGCAGTTATTGGCGCACTCACCATCTTCTTAGCGGTATATTTCGATTTACTGCAATCATTAGATGCATGGACAAGTGGCGATTTCTCAAGTGTGTTACAAGGCCGTTATGAGCTGTTATGGCTTGTCGGTGCGCTAGCAATCATGGCGTGTTGGGTAGCCGATAGCTTTACTGTTGCCGGAATGGGGCGTGAATTTTCCATTAACGTGGGACTCAATTACCGCAAAGTGATGATCATTGGATTATCCATTATTGCACTGATTAGTGGTGTTGTGGTTTCCGTTGTCGGCGCATTACCTTTCCTCGGCTTAATTGTGCCCAATCTGGTGAGCTTAGTAATGGGCGATAATATCCGCAAAACCATTCCTTGGGTTTGCTTGAGTGGTGGTGCAATTGTTTTACTGTGTGATGTGATTGGTCGCCTTATTCGCTACCCATTTGAAATTCCTGCCAGCGTTATTTTAGGCGCAGTGGGTGCCGTTATTTTCCTTTTCTTAATATTAAAGCAGCAACGTTATGCAAAAAGTTAATTCATCCATAATTAGCAAATGTACTGGCGCTGTCGAACATAAGAAAACGCGCCTCTCACCTATGTCTCGTATTTGGTTATTATTAGGGGCATCGTTATTATCCATTGTGTTATTTATGACGATAAACCTAAACGGCAATATCTCTTATATTCTGACTCACCGTGCTTATATTGTACTTACAATGATTGTGGTAGCGTTTGCCGCTGGTGTTTCCACGATATTGTTTCAAACTATCGCGAATAACCGTATTTTGACACCCTCACTTATGGGGTTAGAAGCCCTGTTTGTATTACTACAAACTGTGTTTATTTTCTTTGAGGGGGATATGCCTGCCTCGTGGATGTTGAACCTATCAAAGTTCTTCTTAGAATCGACATTGCTGGTGCTATTTTCTGTTGTGCTCTATCGTTGGTTGTTTAGTTCGGTACGCTTTAACATTAACTTAGTCCTGATGATCGGGATTATTTTAGGCACTTTATTTCGTAGTTCAGCTACGCTATTACAACGTTTGATGGATCCCAATGAGTTTTCCGTCTTACAAAGTCGTATGTTTGCCACTTTCACCCGTGCAACGCCTGATCTTATCTTTTGTGCCTTAGCCATGATTGTGGTTGTCGGTGTTTTACTTTGGCGTATGCGTTATAGCTTTGATGTCATGGCATTAGGACAAGCCAATGCCATTAACCTCGGTATTAATTACCGCAAACAAACCACTTATATTCTGTTACTGATTTCTATTCTAGTGGCTGTATCAACAGCGTTAGTGGGTCCGTTAACCTTCTTAGGGTTAATTGTCGCTAACCTCGCTTATCATATCAGTGGCAGTAGCCAGCACCGTTTCTTGATGCCCGTAGCCTTCCTACTGGGCACTATTGCCTTAATCGGTGGGCAACTGGTTTTAGAATATGGCTTAAAAATGACAGGAACACTTTCTGTTGTGATTGAGTTTGTTGGTGGGATGTTCTTTATCTATTTGGTGTTAAGAAGACTTTAATATGATTGAAATCAGCAAAATATCAAAACGTTATCAAGACACGACCGTTCTCGATAATATTACAACAACAATTCAACGTGGCGGTATTACTTCGATCATAGGTCCTAATGGCGCAGGTAAATCCACACTACTTTCTGTTATTGGACGTCTATTACTTCCTGAAAGTGGCATGGTGAGCGTTAATGGTATGGATGTTGCTGCAACTGATAGCGATGTTCTTGCTAGAAATCTTTCAATACTGCGCCAAGAAAACCAGTTTGTTAGCCGTTTAACCGTAGAAGAATTAGTTGGCTTTGGTCGCTATCCTTACAGCAAAGGTCGTTTAACGCTCGATGATAAAAAAGTCATTGATGAGTCATTAGACTTTTTAAATTTGACTGAATTTCGTCACCGTTATCTAGATGAATTATCGGGTGGGCAACGTCAACGTACCTATGTTGCGATGGTGCTATGCCAAGACACAGAATATGTCATGCTTGATGAACCACTGAATAATCTTGATATGAAGCATGCGGTAATCATGATGAAACTTCTGCGAAAAGCAGCAGATGAATTAGGAAAAACCATTATTATCGTTATTCATGATATCAATTTTGCTTCTGTTTATTCTGACTATATTTTAGCCATGCGTAACGGACAACTGTATTATCACGGTTCACCAAAAGAGATCATGAAAGCAGAGATTATCGAAGATATTTTCGATACACCCGTTGACGTTAAAGAGCTAGATAATAAGCTAATTGCTATGTATTACTAATTCCATTTAGCCCTATTATCTTCAATAAAAAGCATGTTGTTCTTCTCATTAACAACATGCTTTTTTATTGCCTTTTCCCTTGCTGAAGTAACTCTGAATCAATATCTTCAAAGATAGATTGCCATTCGTTATCATCAATATCCATTAATCCAAAATAGCGCAGTAAAAAAGTGCCTTCTGCCGCTAAAAATGCCAATCTTGCCCGTTTTCCAGCTTCTGTTGTCATATCTACACCTGCTAATCGTTGCTGATACCACTCTTTTGTACTTTGTAGATATTCAGGCGTTTGCAGCAATGCTGCCATCAAACTCGCTCCTTTAGCAAAAGAGACTTTGTCATGATTATGAGTGGCATGAATATGTGCAGTGACTCGATTTTCAGGTGAGTTATCGTTTTCAACGATTTTTTTAAATTGCGTTTCATAACTGCCTTCCCAGTGCTCAAACATCGCATCAATCATTGCTTCTTTGCTACTAAAACAGTATTGAACGCCCCCTTTTGAGATCCCCATTTTTTTTGCAACAGTATCAATCGTTAATGCTGCCGCTCCTTGCTCCATGACAATGTCGAAGATAGCTTCTAACAGTTTTTCTCTATCAATGGTTCTTTGACGTCCCATAAAAAAAACCTCTTTTCAATACGTTCGTATGGATTTATATTATAGCCGCTAGTAAAAATAATACACATAAAAATAACTGAGATTTCTATGATAAAAGATTATAAACGTTGGATAGTATTACTTTTGGTATCTAGCATGCTGTTTCTCATTGTTGTTGATGTAACCGTGCTTTATACCGCATTGCCACGTTTAACTTATGATTTAAACGCAAGTGCTTCAGAAAAACTTTGGATAATGAATGCTTATCCATTAATTGTTGCTGGATTATTACCCGCAGCAGGTATGCTAACCGATAGAATTGGTCATAAAACGCTGTTTATCTGTGGTCTTCCTCTTTTTGCGATTGCCTCTCTATGTGCTGCTTTCTCACCGACAGCAACCACTTTAATTGCTTCTCGAGGTTTTTTAGCCGTGGGTGCCGCAATGAGTATGCCTGCAACACTATCAATCGTGCGCCAAGTTTTTAGCGATCCACAAGAGCGAGCTATTGCGATTGGCATTTGGTCTGCGGTTGCTTCTGGCGGAGCTGCTTTAGGGCCTTTAATTGGTGGCATGTTACTTGAACATTTTTGGTGGGGTTCTGTCTTTTTAATTAACGTCCCTATTGTGCTTATTGTCTTGCCGTTCTCTATTTGGCTTATTCCTAAGTTTTCGGGATATGGTGATCATAAAATTGATTATTTAAGCTCAGTACTCATTTTAGTGGGTTTGATCAGTACTATTTATGCCTTAAAAGAGATAGGAAAACCTTATACACAGTGGAATGAAGCGACGATTGCCGCCATTATTGCCGTAGTTTTCCTCACTCTATTTACTCTACGCCAACGTAAACAGACTCACCCGATGATTGACTTTAGGTTATTTAAAAACCGCTTTTTTAGTATCGGTATTTTAATGGCCGTACTTTCTATGGTGATCATTGTAGGCATTGAATTATTGCTTAGCCAGCGTTTACAGCTTGTTGCGGGTTTTACTCCACTGAATGCAGCGCTGGTCATTTTACCTATTCCTATTGGCTCTGTACTTGCTTCTCCCTTGGCAGGTTATTTCTTGGTGCGTTTAGGTGAAGTTCGCTTAATTATTGCTGGATTTATGCTTACTTTGGTGGGAAATCTGTGGTTAATTGCTGTTTATCAAACAACATCTCCAATGGTGTTAATCGGTAGCTTATTCTTAATCGGCTTTGGTTTAGGTATTATCTTTACCACGGCATCTACGTCAATTATGTTGAGTGTCGCAGATAGGCAAGCGGGAATGGCGGCATCAATTGAAGATGTAGCTTATGAGCTCGGTAGTGTGATTGGTGTGACATTTATGGGCAGTTTGATGAGTACCGTGTACACCTTAAAACTGATATTACCTGACTCATTAACAATTGATGATGCGGTATATGACAGTTTAGATGAGGCTCTTATTGTGGCAGAAAAATTGCCAAATGACATGGCTTCTCTTGTGATATCTCAAGCAAATATCGCCTTTGAAAATGCCTTTTTTGTCGTGCTAACCGCGACCGCAATTATTACGGCACTTAGCTTAGTGGTTCTACCTTATTGTTTACGGAATGAGGTGCGAAAGTAAAATTGTTTTGATAATAGCTATTTGCACATTTTTGTAGAAATTAAAGGACAGTTATCTCCTAGGTGACGTTGTTTTCTGTCACGACTTTGTTTACCTGAAAGAAACTGTCGTTTAAAAATTGCATAAATTTTTAAACCATTCGAATATTCAATAGTTGGATTTTCTTCAGACTGAGTTGTTAACCAATCAGAGCAATCATGTTCCACAATAACACATTGTTCTTTAAGAATTAATCCCACAAACATATCTCTATACTAAAAGAGAGCAAAGTATAAAAGAGATAAAATAATAGAACTATCTTCTAAAGAAGATGTTTATTAAGAATACTATTTCTACTTATTTAAATAAAATTAACATCTAACTTAAAATAAGAGTATATCTATTTTTAAACTCAAAAATTATCTATATTTAATTTAATTAGAGAATTATTTTATTATTCATATTAAAACCGATCAATATCCAATGCATCCATACTAAAATGAGAAGGCGATTGTCCCATCTGTTTTTTAAACATTGTTGAGAATGAGCCAGCGCTGTTATAACCCAAATCAAAGGCAATCTCGGTAATACCGCGTCCTGATAAGATTTGTGTTAATGAATTTAATAAACAGACTTGCTGTCGCCATTGTGAAAATGACATTCCTGTTTGCTGACGAAAAAATCGGCTAAAAGAGCGCTCACTTTTATGTAATTTATCTGCCCACTGTTGCGGTAAAGAATCTATTTTAGGATTACGGATAAAATCACGGCATAATTTAGCTAATTTACTGTCTTGTGGAATAGGCGCAAAAAACGGTAATGGTTTTGCTTTCGATAATTCACATAGGATTAACTGCATTAAAAGACCATCTCGCCCTTTTTTGTCATATTCCGCAGGTACATCAACAGCTTCAAGTAACAACTGACGAAAGAGAGGAGAAACACTTAACACTTCACACTGTTTACTATGACGAGGAGCAGCAGAAGGCTCGATATACAAGCTTCGCGTACTCACATCTAACATACGAGTTTCATGCCCTGTTTCTGGCGGTATCCATACGCCACAAGACGGTGGAATAACCCACTCACCATCATTGGTACTCACTTCAATTAAGCCTGTGGCAGGATATAAAAATTGAGCTCGACGATGTTGATGCGTTTCTAACAACGTATTAGGCAGATAGTCTGTACCTAGCGCAATAACATCTCGGTCAAGTGAATCAACGCTTTTTAAAGGTACATTTCTCACAATTTAAACCACTCTCTTTTTATTTTCTTCCTTTTAATATAGCAGTTATCCCACGCTCTACACACTGGCAAATAATAACCTATATAATTAAAATCGTTATATATTTAAATATATAGCTAAAATACCTTATGCGAAATTTCAACCTTCTTGATATCTATTTAACAAACCCTATTAACAATCAAAAAACGAGCTTTTAACACCTCTCGTAAATAGGCTGAAATTCAAATGTCATTGTCTGGTTTTAGAATGTTGGCAAAAGATTAATCAACTACTATCCCTCTCGCAGAGGTTATTTCGAGCATTCTGCAATTATCTATGCATTCAATAATAATGCAGCGGATACCAGACATTCCCTTTATTCATAGCCTAGAAAAAACACGCACATTCTTTATATCAAGTATCGGGTATATCGGGATCCGCCTATTATGTTTAAGGTAGAGTTCATTATGAGCAATCAGTCCGATCACGATAGTGATACAAAGAGCATTCTCAACGATGTTAGCCGCCGTCACTTTATTCAAGCGAGCTCAGCATTAGTCACCCTTCCTTTTCTCGCATCAAACTCTTTTGCTGCGACAACAGATAACGCTATCCCAGTAAAATCAATAACAACCGAAGATGGAGAGCGCGTTGTTTCAACCTGTAGTAGCTTTGACTGTGGAGGCAAATGTGACATTCGTGCCCATGTAAAAGATGGCAAAGTCACCCGTATTAGCACACGCCCAGATGCTGATTTAGATGAAGAGATGCCCATTATGCGTGCCTGTGTACGAGGCCGTGGTTATCGTAAATTTGTCTATCACCCAGACCGTTTAAAATACCCAATGAAACGCGTTGGAAAACGTGGCGAAGGCAAATTTGAGCGCATCAGTTGGGAAGAAGCCACCACGCTTATCGCACAAAATATGCAACGCATTAACCAGCAATATGGTCCAGCGTCTCGCTTTGTGAGTTTAAGTACGGGCGTTACTGGCGGTATTTTCTCAGGTGCGAATATGTTACGTCGCCTATTTAATATCACTGGCGGTTTTCTGGAAAACTATCACTCTGTCAGTAACGGCAATACCCTTGCGGTCACGCCTTATACATACGGCACCGCAGCCAGTGGCAGTACATTAGATACGTTAGAAAATACCCCTCTCGTGATTTTATGGGGTCATAATCCTAACGAAACTATTTTTGGTCATTCAAACCATTTTTTCCAAAAAATGAAGAAAAACGGCACTAAATTTATTGTTGTTGACCCTCGTTATTCTGATACCGCCTCTTCTTTAGCTGATCAGTGGATCCCTTTATTACCCACGACAGATAACGCGATGATGGATGCGATGATGTATGTCATCGTCAGCGAAAACCTGCATGACCAAGCCTTTATTGATAAATACACAATCGGCTTTGATGAGCACCAAATGCCAGAAGGTGTGGGTGAAAATGAGTCTTTAGTTGCCTATTTAATGGGTAAAAAAGATGGCATTAAGAAAACCCCTGAATGGGCTGAAACCATCACTAAAGTACCTGCCGATACTATTAAAAAATTAGCGCGTGAATACGCATCGACAAAACCTGCTGCATTAATGCAAGGCTGGGGGCCTCAACGTCATATTTGTGGTGAACGGACGGCGCGTGGCGCTACTTTACTCGCCACTATCACGGGGAATGTGGGAGTGCGTGGTGGTTGGGCTGCGGGTTATGGAATGGCATTAAATTCTGAACTGCGTAAAACCATCGCAGGGCCAAGCCTATTAATCAACCCAGTAAAAGCGAAAATCAATATCACCAACTGGGTACAAGCGTGTGAAGATAAAAGTTTAGTCACACCACAAAATGGGTTACTGAATGCAGAGAAACTTGATACTGAAATCAAGATGATTTTCTCAATGGCCGGTAACTACATGACAAATCAAAATACCGATATTCTTCATGCTGCGAAAGTACTTGAAGATGAATCGAAAGTCGAGTTTATCGTCTGTAGTGATCTCTATCTTACGCCAAGTGCAAAATACGCCGATATTTTACTACCAGAAACCAGCTTCCTAGAACGTTGGAACATCGGTGGTACATGGAGTTATGGCGACTACATTATTCTTTCTGAAAAAGTAATTGAACCTGAGTTTGAGCGTCGCACTGACTACGATTGGTTACGTGAAGTTGCCGATAAATTAGGGGTAGGCGAACAATTTAGCGAAGGCAAAGAGACTGACCGTGATTGGATTGAATATTTAGTTAATGACGCGAGTGTTAAACGTCCTGAAGACGGTATTCCAACCTTTCAAGAGCTATTGGTTAAACGCCGTCATCTCTTAAAACATCGTCCTCATACGCAAAATGTGGCATTTGAGAAAAATATCCAAGATATCGAGAATAACCCATTCCCAACACCATCAGGAAAAATTGAGATCTTCTCTAAGCGTTTATATGACATGAATAATGTCGATATTCCTGCGCTTTCTCATTATGTACCCGCAATTGAGGGCCCCGAAGATACGTTAACGGATAAATTCCCTCTGCAACTTATCACATGGAAAGGGCGTAACCGCGCAAACTCAACACAATTTGCTAACCCTTGGTTGCAAGAAGTCCAACGCCAAGAACTGTGGATTAATCCGTTAGATGCCCAAGATAGAAACATCAAAGAGGGCGAGAAAGTCAAAGTGTATAACGATCGCGGGGTAACCATGGTTCCCGTCAAATTAACACAACGAATTATGCCTGGTGTTGTCGCCTTGCAAGCAGGTGCTTGGTGGCAACCTGATGCAAAAGGCATAGATCAAGGTGGATGTGCCAACGTATTAACATCATCTCGTAGCACCGCAATGGCACACGGCAATGCTCACCAAACATTATTGGTCGAGGTAGCAAAAGCATGAGTAAATTTATCGTTTATCCCGCAGTGAGTAGTAAACAGTTAGGATTTTATATCGACAGCGCTCGCTGTTCAGGTTGTAAAGCGTGTCAGGTTGCGTGCAAAGATAAAAATAACCTCGATGTCGGGCGCAAATTTCGTCGTGTCTATGAAATTACGGGTGGCGGGTATACCCGAAATCCTAAAGGCGCACTGATTAATAATGTCTTTGCTTACACCTTATCTATCTCTTGTAACCATTGTGACGATCCTATTTGCGTTAAAAATTGCCCAACAACCGCAATGCATAAGCGTGAAGGTGATGGCATTGTGATGGTAGATACAGACAAATGTGTCGGTTGTGGTGCTTGTGCGTGGTCTTGCCCTTATGGCGCACCACAAATGAACCCAGAAACCAAACAGATGTCAAAATGCGATTTTTGCATCGATTTACAGCAAAAAGGTGAACAACCCGTTTGTGTCGCTACTTGTCCGTTAGGTGCAATCCAATTTGGCCCTATTGATGAACTACGTGAACGCTATGGCGATTTAGATTATGTCACGGGTTTACCTTCCCCTGAAATAACGCATCCAAACCTTGTTATTAACCCACATCAGGGTGCCAATAATGACGGAATTAATAATAAGGGAGAAAGAAAATGAATGAATGGTCATTATTAATCTTCACATTTATGATGAATGCGGCTATTGGTCTTGCGCTAACAACAGGGCTTTTTGCTCGCCGCCTTTCTCATTATCTCAATGCAGAAAGCTACTATCGCTTTATGCTATTGGCCTTATTTGTTATTTGCGGACTAGCAGGTTTAGGCTCTATTGCCTCAATCACTCACTTAGGTGTGCCATTAAATGCCCCAAATGCGATTAGAAATGTTTTTTCCGCTTGGCTAAGTCGTGAAGTTGCTATCACAGCTATTTTTGTCGGTTGTCTAGGCTTAACCTTTTTATGGCTCTGGCGCACTCGCAAACTCTCAATGCTGTTATTAAGTACCAGTATTCTGATTGGGTTATTTGATATTTATTGCATGGCATCAATTTATCGCCACACCTCCATTTTGACATGGATGGATAACAACACGTATGTGATGTTCTTCGGGGCAATGTTAACGCTAGGTGCTGCAATTTTCTTTTTATTGTTCAAAATAGTGCAACGTGTCGGAAATAAGTTAGGTATTGAAATACCACAAACCTCTTTCCCAATGCGTTGGAAATGGCAACTATGGGGAATAATAGCAGTTAGCTTAATGGGTCGATTATTGTATCAACCTTTTTATGAGCAATATTTAACTAGCACTCTATATAGCCAAAAATCGGTGACATTCCCGTTATCACCTATTCAAGTCTATTACTCCATTGGTTCGTTACGGACTACATGCTGGATCTTAGCAACCTTTGCAGTATTGGCTTGTGGTTATAGTTTAGTGAAATTCCTAGCCCATAAAAATCAAGAGAAATCCACTGAGTCTATTTTTGCACTTGGCTGTGTTATCGCAATTATCGCTGACTTTATGTTGCGCTATGTTTTCTACTCAATTCACTAATTGCCATTGAGTATGTCGTTTAAATAATAAAAAAACAAACCTCATTAATCGGGGTTTGTTTAAGGAAATATCAAAATTATGAGCAGACTCTCTTATTATGCGGCTGCATTTAATTTATTGGGAATTTGTTATTTGTTCCCACCTGATGATGACACCAATAAAACTGCACTCAACTTTTTTAAAACTGGGGATTTTGTAGCACAGTGGCCTTGTAAAATTGAAAACCGTCTGTGTGAACGTTTAATTGATTCTGTGTCTATCGATACAGAGCAATTAAAAACCCAATGGCAAAATCTTTTTGTTGGCCCTAATGCATTGCCTGCCCCACCTTGGGGTTCGGTCTATTTAGACCCTGAAGGTTTATTACAAGGGGATTCTACCCTTGCGCTGAGTGAATTTTTAAAACGGGAACGTTTAAAAGTAAACACGCCTTTTCCAGAGCCTGTTGATCATATCGGTTTGATGCTATTTCAAGCGGCGGTATTGGCATCGGAAAAAAAAGAAGAAGCAGTTAATGAATTATTTTCCCTTCATTTAATCACATGGCTACCTCACTATTTAAATAAATTAAAAATGAGTGGGTATAGCCAATTTTATAGCACATTAACAGAACTGGTAACCATCACGGTGAACGCATTCAGAAAATAGAAATTTATTAACAACTTATCATCCTAACATAATTATTTAAGGTAATTTGGATCACGCACCCAAATTACCTTTTTTCATTTAGAACATCCCTTTTAAAATTATGATAATTTTAATCCCAAGCGTTTTGTTAAACGACGTAAATTAGCCGGATCAAGTGATAATTCTCGCGCGGTTGCTGCCCAATTTTGGTTATTACGCAGTAATGCTTGTTTGATTAAGTCTCGCTGAAATTCGTCCGTTGCTTCTTTTAGATTTTTTTCTTCTGAAGGTAACATTTGAGAACCAGAGTGAACTGGATTTTCAGCTCCTAAAGCAAAATGGCTCACTTGTAAAATAAGGCTATCAGTTTTATTTCCCGCTCTGGCTAAAACAATCGCTCGATGAATGGTGTGTTCTAATTCTCGCACATTACCTGGCCAAGAATAGTGTAATAAATAAAGGCGTAATTCTGGGCTAATAATCACTTGAGTAAGATTAAAACGTTGACGATATTGCTCACAAAAATAACCTACTAATAGCAGAATATCTTCGTCTCTTTCTCGTAATGGAGGCACATGCAGAGGGAAAATACTTAAACGATGAAATAAATCAGCACGGAAATTCCCCGCTAATACTTCTTCCCATAAATCACGATTTGTTGCTGCTAATACACGCACATTAACGCGTAAATTACGATCATCACCAATACGTTGAATATCACCATATTGTAAGACACGCAGTAATTTGGCTTGCAGTGATAATGATAACTCCCCTATTTCATCAAGAAATAACGTTCCGTTATCTGCCATTTCAAATTTACCACTACGATGACTAATTGCTCCTGTAAAAGCCCCTTTCACATGACCAAATAATTCACTTTCCGCCACGCTCTCAGGCAGTGCGGCGCAATTTAAATAGACTAACGGATTATCTGCACGATTAGACATTTCATGAATGGCTTTTACCACCAGCTCTTTACCCGTTCCCGTTTCGCCACTCACTAAAATATTCATATCTGCGGGTGCAACAATTTCTATCTCTTTTTTCAGTTGCATCATTGAAGGCGATAAACCAATAATTTCTGTTTTTACTGTGGGCTTAAACGTATTGGTTGGCGTAAATAACATATTTTGATTTTCAAGTTGCTCAATCAATAATGCATTATTTAATGCTCCTGCGGTTAATGCAGCAATTAAACGTAATTCTTCATCACTAAAGGTATCAAACTGATTAGGGTCCATTCCATCAAGCGTTAACGTACCAATTAAGTCTTGTCCCGCAAATAACGGCAATCCCACACAAGCATGCACTTTTAAATGCTCTCTATCCGGAATAAGCCCATCATAAGGATCGGGTAAATCACTATCCGCAGGAAAACGAACAACATCCCCAGCACGCGCAATAGTTTCAAGGCGTGGATGCCCTTCAAGTAAAAAGCGCCGCCCTAATACATCAGGCACAAGACCATCTATCGCCAATGGAATAAACTGATGAGGCTCATAACGAAGCAGAGCGGCCGCATCGCAATTTAGCACTTGCCGAAGCGTGGTCACAAGGCGTTGAAACCTATCTTGATGACCCACATCTTTTTGTAATTCAATGGCAATTTTAGCCAGCACATCAACAGAAAAGCCCATAAAAACACCTCATAGTCATTATGACTGTTATTATGGTCATTTTGACATGATAAAGATAGTCATATTGACAATATATAAATAGCCAACAAAACAAAAAACGTTATAAAACAACAAATTAAAAAATGGCACGCTTCTTGATTATATCAATACATATCCCTATGAAAAGATTAATGAGAAGGAACAATACAAAATGGCTATTCATGTTAAAAATAATGTTAATTGGGTTGGACAACGTGACTGGGAAGTTCGTGATTTTCATGGCACTGAATACAAAACACTATTAGGCAGTAGCTACAACAGTTACCTAATACGTGAAGAAAAGAATGTGCTTATTGATACGGTTGATCATAAATTCAGCCGTGAATTTGTGCAAAATTTACGCACGCAAATTGATCTGGAAGAGATTGATTACATTATTATTAATCATGCAGAAGAAGATCACGCTGGCGCACTCACTGAGCTGATGTCTTTTATACCTAATACCCCGATTTATTGCACAGCAAATGCGATTGATTCAATCAATGGTCATCACCATCATCCTGAATGGAATTTTAATATCGTTAAAACAGGCGATAGCCTAGATATTGGTAATGGCAAGCAACTCATTTTTGTTGAAACGCCAATGTTACATTGGCCTGACAGCATGATGACCTATTTAACGGGAGATGCGATTTTATTTAGTAATGATGCCTTTGGTCAGCACTATTGTGATGAACGGTTATTTAACGATGAAGTTGACCAAACTGAATTATTTGAACAATGCCAACGCTATTATGCCAATATTTTGACGCCATTTAGTCGCCTTGTAACACCCAAAATTAATGAAATTTTAGGCTTTAACTTACCTGTTGATATGATTGCTACTTCTCACGGTGTGGTATGGCGTGATAATCCAACGCAAATCGTTGAATTATATCTAAAATGGGCAGCAGATTATCAAGAAGATTGCATCACTATTTTCTATGACACCATGTCAAACAATACACGAATGATGGCAGATGCGATTGCACAAGGTATTAACGAAATTGACCCTAACGTGTTTGTAAAAAGCTATAACGTCGCCAAAAGTGATAAAAATGACATCATCACTAGTGCTTTTCGTTCTAAGGGTGTTCTAGTCGGTTCATCGACAATGAATAATGTCATGATGCCAAAAATTGCCGCCATGCTGGAAGAGATGACTGGCTTACGTTTTCGTAATAAAAAAGCCGCTGCTTTTGGCAGTTATGGTTGGAATGGCGGTGCCGTAGATCGCATTCAAACTCGCTTAATGGATGCCGGATTTGAAACCACATTAGCGCTAAAAACCAAATGGCGCCCAGATATGCAAGCACAAGAAATTTGTCGTGAATATGGTCGTGAAATTGCACGCCAATGGGCTTTAGCACCACTTCCTGCAACCCAATCTTGTTGTACAGTCTCATCACAACCTGAAGTTGCCACAAATGTTGAAGCTGTCGATTTAGGTCCTTGTATGCAATGCAGTGTGTGTCAATGGATTTACGATCCTGCAATTGGTGAACCGATACAAAATGTTCAACCTAATACGCCGTGGAGTGAAGTACCTGATAATTTCTTATGCCCTGAATGTTCATTAGGAAAAGATGTCTTTGATGCACTTGCCAAGGAGGCAAAATGAGTAAAGACCTTCTCAGTAATGGGATTGTCATTATTGGCGCGGGTTTTGCTTCGCGCCAATTAGTGAAAAATATTCGCAAATTTAATGCAGATATTCCTATTACCCTAATTGCATCAGACAGTATTGATGAATATAACAAACCCGATTTAAGCCATGTAATCAGTCAGGCACAAAGTGCCGATGATTTAACGAAACAAACGGCTCAAGACTTTGCACAACAATATCAATTAGCAATTCATCCTTATACGCAAATTACGGATATTAATACGGATGAAAAACGTATTCAGAGCATGCAAGGCGAACAATGGTATTACGATAAATTAATATTAGCCACTGGTGCCAAAACCTATTGTCCGCCAATTTCAGGGCATGAGTTAATGTTAACGCTCAATAGCCAACAAGAGTACCGAGCTTATGAAACGCAAATTCATCACGCTAAACGTATATTAATTTTAGGTGCTGGGTTAATTGGTACTGAATTAGCGATGGATTTTAGTCGAGCAGGTAAAGAAGTGATCCTTGCTGATATTTCTGGGCAATTATTATCGTCGCTGATCCCATCTGATCTCAGTGGTCGTTTACAATCAAGCCTAACAGAAATTGGTGTGCGTTTAATGCTCAAATCACCGTTACAGTCATTAACACAAACCGATAACGGAATTTTAGCGACATTTAATCAACATCATCAATTAACCGTTGATTGTGTTATTGCCGCGACTGGGCTTACACCAAATATAGAGCTTGCTTATCTTGCAGGTTTACATACTGACCGTGGGATTATTGTGAATGAATATCTGCAAAGCAGTGATAAAGATATTTATGCCTTAGGTGACTGTGCACAAATCAACGGTAGCTTATTGCCATTTTTACAGCCAATACAATTGAGTGCGATGCATTTAGCAAAATCACTTGTAGGTGAAAATAATGCGCCACTTAATCTACCGCCAATGATTATTCGGGTAAAAACGCCTTTAATGCCACTGCACCTTGCCGGTGAAACCGCACGTAAAGATTTAACGTGGAATATTAGTACAACACAATCGGGCATTATCGCTAAAGGCTTTGATAAAAATGATGTATTACGTGCCTTTGTGGTAACAGAAGAGCAGGTAAAAGAAGCGTTTGCTTTATTAAGAGCACTGTCCGCTTAATTTAAATCTCTTCTCTAATTTTGACCTCTTAAACGACAAAAAGCACCTCAAGAGGTGCTTTTTGCTGAAACAATACAAATTCGAATTTGCAATATTTTACAACCTTGCTTGTTGCCTTATCCGCGCTCTAAGGAATATACATTTTGATCCTTACGATCTGACCGTATATCAGAGTGCAGCGCGGGCGACGTTCGATAATTTATAGAGCAGAGCCACTCATACCAGCTCTAGCGCAAGTAATATACGGATAATAAATACAATGCAAGTCGCCTAATAAAAACTGATTTACCGCTCACCTTGAGTATCTATCAACAAACGCTGATTTATATAATCGATAGTCTCGTCTATCGTCATAATATTATTAACGACATTCGTAATACCTTGTCCGATAATAATTTCGGCCTGGCGTAAATTAAATAACTTACCATTAGGTACCGAAGATTCTCGTATTCCCTTATTAATTTCTTGATAAGCCAATGTCATCCATGGGTAACGATGGCTAATTTCTTGGTTATGGCTGAAATTTTGATGATTACTGTTTCCACCTAATAAAATAAGGTGATCCATCACCATTGGGGAATAAAGCCAACGATAAAATTGCTCTGCATATTGTGATTTTTGGCTATAACGTGAAACGCCTAATACGCCACCGCCTAATTGTGGAATACTTCCGGGCACAGGTGCAAAACCTGTTTTAGGTAAAATATTGCTATGAGCGACATCGTTAAATAAATTCATATAAGCGATAAGCATAGCAAGATGACCTTGCTCAAATTGTCTAACTGATTCACTCCACCATTTATTATCAATATTTTCGGTGATCGACAATTGCTGTAGATACTCTTCTAATATTTCACCCGCTAACGGCATTGCTAATCTAGGAATATTATTACTTCCTATTAAACGCCCACCTTTTGCGTAGTAACGTAATAAATATTCTGTTGCAATGAGCCCTGCACTCCCTAATGTTGTTGAAGCGCCCATTGGACGATTTAATTGCCCTTCTTCATGCTGTTCAGTAAAAAACTGCGTTACATTATCGTATTCTTCGAACGTCGCAGGCACCGTTAATTCATTACCGGTTTTTTCGTAATACATTCTTTTTAGAATAGGATCTTCAAACAAGTCTTTTCGATAAAACAGAAGTTGCGCACTGGCATCAAAAGGCATGGCATAAGCAACATTATTGACTAAACTAAATTTCTGTTGAGTGGGCAATGAGAAATTATTTAATAAATCCGTTAGTCCATTACCGATCTTATCTAATGGCTGCAATATTCTTTCCGCAAACCAAGGAAAACACGCCATATCAATACGCAGCAAATCATAATATGGATGTAAATGTAGCTGACTCAATATTTGATAAACTTCATCATAAGGGTGTATCGCCAAATTAACTTTAATTCCTGTCTGGCGATAAAAATGGGGCAATAGTTTTTTTAATGCACTGGTTGAAGGACTAGGCAGAATAAGTAAATTAAGATTTATATCTGCTTTATCCTCACATATAACCGCAGCGGTTTGCGTATAAAGATGATCACTTTGATTACGCACATAAATGGCATTATTTGCTGTTATCTCTCCCTCATCGGCATCTTGCATTAGCGCATCAATTACTTCTAACCCAAGTTGGGCATAGTTCATTGGAAAGTAATACAACCCTTTTAATACAGGTGGAATATTATCGCTCAATGCAAAAATAGGCGGGCAATCATTATGGCTACCGAAATAACTGGCTTGTGTTAAATAACGTGCTTTTTCTATATCTTGAGCAATAAATATGTCTGGAATTTGCTCCATAGAAAAGAAATCAAACGCAATTTTATAGCTCTCTTCATCTGACGCGCAAAGCACCACATTTTTTTTATTTGGTGCGTACTTCAAAAGTCGATGTTGTAATTCATTAACAAAAATCTGATTATTTAAATAATCACTATTGCCAATAAAAATGCCGACCAATTTACCGACAGTTTTTGCTACCTGTTGGCAAATAGCCTCTGCCGCTTGAGCAAAATCGAGTGTAAAAAAACGTTGTGTATTGAGTGGTTGGCGATAAATAAATGCAATTTGAGAAGGGGACAATTTTAACGTGTCAAAATAGATATTCGCATCATTAAGGCAACTCACGGTGATCACTTGCTTATAACCACCTGCTGCAATTTTCTGTAATAGCTCTAACTCTGTGGTTTCAAGGTCATCCGTTAAAAAAAGATCGTAAGTAACTTCAGGAAAATGAGCGATAGATTGTCTTAAAGAATTAAAGAAAACAGCATATTTTTCAGAAACTAATTGAGGTAAAAGTATCGCAATTTTATGGCTTTTATTGGTTCTTAACAGTTGAGCCTGTGTATTTAATTGATAACCCATTTGTTTGGCGGCTTGATACACAGCTTCAATTTTCTCAACGCTTACATTTCCACGCTTGTTCAATACGTTAGAAACAGTACCATGAGAAACACCTGCTAATTTTGCAATATCTTTTATCGTTGCCATAGACCTTTTTCCATCTCAATTTCCGCTTTCACTAGCATACCTGAATTATTTATCTCGACTACCGATAATTAATTTGAACGTTCCATTTAATAATTGTTTATAAAACAATCTTTTATTACTTGTCTCAAATAAATAATTATCAATATCAATTAAAAAGTCATATTCATATTAATCAATAAGATAATAAAATTAATTTGAATAAGATCACTGATCTGATCTTCATTTATTGGCAAAGACTCTTCATCATTTTATTATTGGAACGTTCAAATTTATCTATATCTTATAGATAGCCAACACCAGATAATTAATAAAATCATAATAAAACAATAGGATAAGGGGATTTCTTATGAAACTTCATTTTTTAGGGACGGCTGCCTCAGAAGGCATACCCAATCCCTTCTGCCGTTGTGAACACTGTCTAAAAGCAAGAGAACTTGGTGGGAAAGATATCCGAACTCACTCGTCTGCCATTGTCGATGACATTATGTTAATCGACGTATCACCTACATTTAGCTACCAGTTAATGCGTGATGGAATGGATGCTACCCATTTTGAAAGTCTTCTATTCACTCACACGCATCCTGATCATTTCAATGTTGGCGATCTGTTTAGCCGAATGGAAGGTTATGGTTTTGAAATTAACCATCCCCTTCATATTTTTGGCAATGATCGCGCCATTAATGGTTGTATCGAAGTTTTACCTGGTTACAGCAAAGAGCGTTTCGCTTTTCACTGCTTAATTCCTTTTGTTACTGTCGAAAGAAACGGTTATAAAATTACGCCATTACTTGCTAATCATGCGAAATGGGAACTTTGCTATGTTTATCATATTGAGAAGGATGGCAAGGTGATTTTCTATGGTCATGATTCTGGTTGGTTCCCTGAATTAACGTGGAAATGGTTAGAAAACAAACCACTTGATATCGTTGTTTTTGAATGTACTTATGGACTCAATGGTAAAGATCGTACTGATAATCATATGAGCTTAGAAACCGTATTTGCAGCAAAAGAAAAACTGCAACAACAAGGTTGTTTACATCAAGATACACAAATTGCCGTTTCGCATATTTCACATAGCGGTAAATTGCTTCACCACGAATTAGAAGCTGTTTGTGCTCCTCATAATATCCGCGTTGCCTACGACGGATTAACGTTAGAAACAAATTAAGAGGAGAACGATGATGGATATGAAAATAACCTCTCGCTTACTAATTATGATGTTTGTGCAATATTTCATGCAAGGTGCGTGGAATATGACTATGGGGCTAGTATTAAGTACCTATGGTATGGCAAGCATTATTGGTAATGCCTATGCTTTATTAGGTGTAGCAACAATTATCTCCCCATTATTTATTGGTATGGTGGCTGACCGTTTCTTTGCTTCACAAAAAGTGATGGGAATCCTTCATTTAATTAATGCCGCAGTCATTATTTGTGTTCCTCAATTTATTGAAGCACAAAACAGTGGTATGACTTTATTCTTAATTTTCATTATTGGATTATTGTTTTATCCAACCACTGCGCTTTCAAATAGTATTAGTTTCTCCCACATTAATGGTGTGAAATATTTCCCTATTATTCGTGTATTCGGTACGTTCGGTTTTATGGCTATCGGATTTATATTAGGAGAAATGGGCTTCTCTGGTAGCACAATGACTTGGTATATTGCTTCTGCTGTGGGCGTATTACTGGGTTTCTATTGCTTTACTTTACCTAATACACCACCGAAAGCGAAAGGCAAACCGTTCTCTGCTCGTGATATTTTATGTTTGGATGCACTGTCATTATTTAAAGATCGCTATTTTGCTATCTTAATGTTTAGTATCTTTATTTTAATGATCCCTAAAACAGCTTATTCTGCTTATATTCCTGTCTTTATTAAAGCATTAGGTTTTAATAATGCAGCGTCTATTATGCAAATAGGGATCGCCTGTGAAGTGCTGTTTATGTTTGTCTTGTCATTCTTCTTAATGAAATTTGGCTTCAAAATTACACTTCTTTTAGGTGCTGTTAGCTGGATCATTCGCTCAATATTCTTTTCTTATGCTGCGGTAAATACAGAATTCTATTTTATCGTTATCGGATTAATGCTACAGGGATTATGTTGGGACTTCTTCTTTACCGCTGGTGATATCTATGTTGACCGCAAAGCAAAACCTGAAATCCGCGCTCAAGCACAAGGTTTACGTTTTATTGTCTCTAATGGTTTCGGCTTATTATTTGCTTCCACTATTTGTGGTCAAATCTTTAATTCAACCGTAACAGAAACAGGTGATGCAGCCTTACCACAATGGTCAACATTCTGGATATACCCAGCGATTGTTGCCGCCGTTGTGACGATATTCTTTATCTTCTTCTTTAAAGATGATGTGAGTAAAAAGAAAAGTAACGAAGATAAAAAAGCACAAGAAAGTATTGCAACACCGTAGTTTTAAAATAAAGGAATAAGCCAACGTTAGGAGCAAACCATGGACGCATTAATACAGTTTGTTGACAGCATTGGCCCTTTATCACTTTCAAGTATCGCTAAATTACTGGCCGCCTTTATTTTAGGCGGCCTTATTGGCTTAGAGCGTGAATCAAAGGGAAAGCCTGTCGGTTTTAAAACCTGTGTCATTATTGCTGTTGCCAGTTGTTTATTAACCATTGTCTCTATTCAATCCGCAGAATATTACGCCAATATCTCCGACAATATTCGTAGCGATCCCATGAGGTTAGCAGCACAAATTATCAGTGGTGTCGGCTTTCTTGGCGCAGGTGTTATATTGCATCGACGTGATGACGCAATTTCAGGTCTAACAACAGCAGCGATAGTATGGGCTTCAGCGGGTGTGGGGATTGCTTGTGGTTCAGGGTTTTATTGGCATGCCATGATTGTGACTTTTCTCTTTTTTATGGCTATTCAACTCAGCCCACAAGTGGTGCTATTCCAAATGAAAAACCAACGTTTAGGTAAGATAAAAGTACGTATGTTATTTACTCATGAAAGCGGTGTTCCTCTTTTAATTGAGTATTTAAAAAGTCATAAAGACGTAATTGAAAATCTGACTATTCGTGATATTAAAAAAGAGCGCGTTGAAGTAAATTTGAAGCTGTTAGTTAGGCAAAAAATTACCTTACCTGAATTTTATTGCTCATTAAAACAGCTTGAACATGTTCATTCTGTTTCTTTGGATCATTAATATATTCAAAAATAAAAAGGGCGGTTATCTAAGATAAAGCGCCCTTTTTATTATTTTGATGACCGATTGATGGTCATATTAAGGATTTTTGATGACTAGCGGATTACCAAAACGTTCTAGATACATCATGCCGAAGATTGTTGAAGCATAATCTGTAATATGCCCTACATCACGATAAACCGGCACACCTTCTATATCGGTTAAGCAGATATTTTTATCACACTGCACATCTTTAGGATCGATGATAATTAAAGTTGGATAATCCTGTTTTAATTTAACGAATAATTGATCCATCCATGTATTTCCCTCACCTTTATAGTTTTTGGGATTACAGTTATTATCTGCAAAGTCTTTTCTTAATTTTGTATTTTCATAAAAACAGGTCATAAAACCACTTGGCATAGAATTAACTGTTTTAATAAAAACGGGTTTAGCGCCTGTGGTAATAATAAGATCAAGCGCTTCACGCATCGCTTTCTCAACGCGTTTACGAGGCTCTTCGACGGTTCTAACATCACCTATTTTATTAATGACATGGTTTGACGCGTAGTTATTCCAAACCTGCCCAAATATCACATAATCAAAGTGATTGTTCTTGATGAGTTGATAATATTTCGCCGTTTGATCGAACAACGCTGATAAACCGCATTTTTATGATTAGACCAATCATAAAGGTAAATATTAGGAAGAGTAATGCATGATGACGTGGCTTGTGCATATACATCTATTTTGGCGTCTTTACCTAAAATATCCATAAAGCCCCAATAATGATTTGCATGAGAATCACCAAATAAAAACGCTTTTCTCTGGCTTCCCACTTCACCAATATGGCACATTTTATCTGGATCAGAGGCTTCAAAATTCATACATTTAATTCGATTAGGATAATCAAACTGACTCAACTTAGCTTCTAAATTAACGTAATTTTGCCCAAGCCTTGCGCCAATACCGTGATATTTTTCATTCATAATTCAAGTACATTATCCAGATGAAAAGAATTGCCGGATTATATACCAATTAGCCATATCGCTTTAGTCACAAAAAGAAAAAGGCTATTTAATATTTATTATTAATAACACCTAAATGGCCATAACTGATTAAACTCCATCGTTAAACCTAATTGCACTTCAGATGAAAGAGAACCTTTACTCACCACAAATTTTGGATGTCGAATAACGATAGAGGTATTAATATCATAAAACATTAATGATGATCGGCTCTGTTCTAACTCATCATAAAGCGTCCTCATTTCTGCTGATGACCTATTTTCACATAATCGCCCAAGCGTGATATGAATAATATTTTTATGAAGGGTGTTATCAATGGGGATCTGCTGATAAACCTTTTGTCTAAATTGTTCTAATTCCTTTGAAACGCCCGTTAATATCACACTACCATTAGACGTTAACACAACGTTATTAAATGAAATTTCAATTCGTTTTGTTTGATTAAAGATTTGGGCAATCTCATGGCACCACGCCAATAATCCGGGTCGTTGCAGTTTAAACTGTTCATTTTGTTGATTAAAAATCGTTAATAATGTGGAATGAAATTCTTGTGGCTGAGCAAATTCAATAAATGGAAACTTAAGTGCAAGCGGTTCACAATAAGCCATTAGCTTCTGGCTAAAGGGAATAAAGCTTTCCTCAATTTCAGGCTGACAAATCATTAATTGCCCCGCATTTAAGCTGACATCAAAAATACTTTCATCATTGATTTGTCGTTGCCAAATTTCACCTGTTGACAATTTTTTGAGTGTTGCTTGTGTCAGGAATTCGCATGCCATAAATGCACCTAAGTAAAGAATATAATTATTGCTATTACTTTGGTTGGAGTGAAATTTAAAATCAAGTTGCAGAGTGAATAATAAAAAGTGGCTTTCATCTAAAAGCCACTGTCACATCAATGGGGGAGATGTTAAAAATGGGCTATCTATAAATACTCAATCAAAATCAAATCAATTACAGAAAATTAGCAGCTTTAAACTTCGCGAGAGCATCTGCTGTTTGCTCTGCGGTCATTGGGCGTAATGGGCGACGAGGAGAGCCCACATCAATACCATGCAGTTGCATTGCCACTTTTCCTGCCGCAACGCCGCCGTATTCGACTAACACACGAATAATCGCAATCACTTTATCCATGCAAGCGGTCACACCTTCATGATCACCCGCTTTAAATTTTTCAATAATTTCAAGGTATAATGGCGCAGCATAGTTATAAGTACTGCCGACTGCACTTAATGCACCACAGGCTAATCCAGCAGGAATAAATTCATCAACCCCAAATGGGATGTCATATTTTCCACCATCTACACGTAAGCAACGCTGGAATTCATACATATCAGGAGAGTTAAATTTCATACCTGATAGATTTGGGATAGCTTTACCCGCAGCTTGTAAGAATTTTTCCATATCAATGCTTAAGCCTGACATCGTGGAATGATAATAATAAAAACCTTTTGATGGCGCACTGGCGGCGGCTAAACGGCAATATTCAACCAAGTCATCAACATTGCCTGGCTTAAAGAAACAAGGACCAATCACTGATGTTGCTTTGATATCTAATGTCTCAGCATGGCGAGCAAGTTCTAGTGTATCCGCAATGCTCAATGCACCCGTGTGAATAATAAGGTCTAGTTTACCCTGACTGGCATCAACCCAGCGTTCGGCTACCTTCTTACGTTCTTCAACAGAGCAATGAATACCTTCACCCGTTGTTCCTAATACATAAGCACCCGTCACACCGCTTGCTATAAGGTGTTTTGCTATCTCATCAATGACAGGATAATTAACGCTACCGTCAGTCGCAAATGGGGTATGAGGTGCGGCAATCAGTCCAGAGAGTTTGTTCATGATCACTTCCTTTGGAGGTTAATTTCTTTATTGTTTAATTTATGGAGTTTGACTCTATATTAGAGAGCTATACTTCAGAACGCAATAACGAAATGAGCGTTAAAGGAAGAGAAAAATGAAAGTGTGATCTTTCGCCAATTTTCGCAAAAAATCACACAATGCAGAAATGAGCTTACGCGGAATGAGTCTGTTTTAACGCATTCAGTGTTCGTAGTTTTTGCTCCTTGACCATTTCTGGTTGAGCTTGAACTAACAAGGTATAGAGGAGATCCAACACAAAGAGTTGTGCTGTTTTTGTGCCAATAGAGTCGCCTTGCAATTTCCCTTGTCGATTACCATTAATCAAATGATAGTCCGCATGTTCCATAATTTGTGAACCCAAATTATGAGTCAGTGCAATGGTATGGGCTCCCGCTTCTTTTGCCAATTTAAGGGAATGAACCGTTTCTGGTGAATTACCTGAGTGGCTAATACCAATAGCAACATCACCCGGTTTTAATAACGAGGCTTGCATATACATAAAATGGTTATTTGTCACCGCATCAACACGATAACCAATTCGCATTAATTTATTTTTTAGATCTTCCGCCGTTATACCTGAAGAACCAACACCACAGATAAAAATATAATTTGCTGACAATAAAGCATCTACAGCGCCTTGAACTTGCTTCATATCGAGCAGATTCAATGTCTCTGATAGTACGTTATTAATCGTTGCTTGAAGTTTTAAACCAATGGTATGGATATCGTCTTGATGAGTGACTTCTGCATCAAGAATAGGTGACTCTTCATTATCAGAGGTCGCCATTTCAATCGCCAAATCCATTTTAAAATCTTGAAACCCTTTATAACCCAATGTGCGACAAAAACGCACAACCGTCGCTTCACCCGCTTTTGTCGCTTGTGAAAGTTGAGCAATAGAGAGCTGAGTAACTTCTGTAGGATGGAACAGGATATAGTCTGCAATACGCTGTGATACTCGCGTTAGACTATTTTTCATTGCGCCTAGCGTATCAAGTATTTTACCCGGCTTTAATCGGGTCGTTGCCTGTTCTGTCATGGAGATTATCCTTGGTTGCAGCGGATACACGGAAAAAATTCTGCTAACAAGAGTACCAATTCCAACAGGTTAAAAAAAGCCTTGCTCATACAATAATGTGATAATAAAAAACGCTTTATTCCTTATATCATCAGAATACAACTTACTGATACATCAGAAATAAAGCGCTTAATAAAAACAGTAATTGTTAGTCAGTCAATGCGGCGACATCCAACTTAACGACTACTTTCTTCAGTGTATTTGCACCCTTTTCAGCCGAAATTCCCGGTTTATGAGGTTCATAAGGCATAAAAACAGCAAACATGCTTGGTGTAAGCGTTAAGGTCTGTTGACCTATTATTGTATCGGTTAGTTGATAATCATCAGCCTCATTATAAGGCGTCACATCTTGAGCTGAGCCCTGTATACCAAAATCAATAATTTCCTCACCAGATAGCAATATCTGAATATCAATATAACGCTGATGTAACTCTGCACGTTTTTGCTCACGAGGCTGCGTGTCAAACGTCATCACATTCATAAACAACGTTTCACCGTCAATTTTATAACTACCCGGTGCGAGAGATGCGGGATCAAGTGCGAGTGCTTTTTCCATCGCGTTACGCAGTGTTGAATTCATTTCTGGCATCAAAGCCAAATCTGATATGTGTCCAAATAACATAGGTTATCCCCTATTAATTCCCTGATGTTTCATTGTCATCTAATGAAATTTGTTTTGCTGAGGCGAAAAGAGGCGCTGTAATTGTTCCTGCTATTACCACAGACATTGCACCGATCACACCGTAGAAGAAGAAGTTAAGATCACTGCCATAACGAGCCGCTAATACCGCAATAATACTGACGATAATACCCACCACGGCACTGCCTGCATTGGCACGTTTAACAAAAATACCCAACATAAACAGACCTGTCATTGGGCCACCCATTAAGCCAATCAGGCTGTTAAAGGCATCCCAAATTTCAGACTCATCAGATAAAACTAACCAAATTGCGGCAAGGCTACTGAACACACCCGCTACGATAATCACTAATCTTGCGACTTTCATTTTTTGTTCAGCACGGCGTTCTACTTTACTTAAACGAGTATAAATATCTGAGTTAAAGCAACTTGAAATACTGTTTAAGCTACTCGAAATACTCGATTGAGCCGCAGCAAAAATAGCAGCGATAATTAATCCAGCAATACCGACAGGCATTTCGGTCACAATAAATAGAGGTAGAATACCACCTGTATTAAAGCCTTCAGGTAAGAAACTAGGATTCTGTTTGTAATACACAAACAAGGCCGAGCCAATAGCGAAGAAGAAAATAGGAATAATGGCAACTAATTTAGCGTTTGTTATCAGTGTACGCTTAGTTTCTTCAATGGAATCCGTCACAATATAACGCTGTACGACATCCTGACTTGCGGTAAATTGCTGAATATTCGCGAATAAAAATCCGATCATCAAAACAGGAATGGTGCTATCAGTCCAACTCCAACGTAATTGTGTCGCAGGGAAGAATTTATCTGCCTGTGATGTTGCAGTGAAAATTTCACTAATTCCGCCATCAACTTTAAAGCAGATCATAATAAAGATAAGCACTGCGCCACCTGATAGTAATAACCCTTGAATAACGTCAGTCCAAATAACGCCTTCAATGCCACCCATCCAAGTATAAACAATACATAGCAAGCTAATCAGCACAATTAATACAACGGGATCGATACCCATAAAAGGACGCAAAGCAAGTACAGTTAAATAAGTAATAATTGCCACTCGACCAATATGGAATAACATAAATGAAAGGCTGGCAAATAAACGGCTGCGTATATCAAAACGCGCTTCTAAATATTCATAAGCCGAGGTGATTTTTAATTTTCTAAAAAACGGAATATAGAAATAAAAGACTAATGGCAAAATAGCGATCGCTAAATATTGCCCAATAATGAAAGTCCAGTCTGAGGTATAAGCCTTTGCAGGAATAGACATAAACGTAATCGAGCTTAATGTGGTTGCAAAGACGGAAACACCCGCAGCCCAACCAGGAACGCGACCTCCGCCACGGAAATAATCATCCGCGGTTTTTTGACGTTTAGAGAAATAAACACCAACGAGTAGCATTGCTGCTAAATAACCAAACAGCACTGCATAATTAATGAAACCAAAATCATGTAATTGCATTTTTTAGTCCTGCCATATGTAGGGTAAAAGGTAAGTTTTACGACAGTTTTTTATTGCTCTCTAGCCCACAGGACAGCGCCCCAGAGCCCGGCATCATGATGGTAGTGAGCCGATAAAATCGGCACTTGTAATGCTAATGGCTGTTGTGTCATGGCTGCTTGAACGAGTTCTATATACCCTTTCGCTAGCCCAACACTACCGCCAAGAACGACACAATCGGCATCGGTTGTGGCTTTAATATCTGTTACCAAATTTGCAATTGTGTTTGCTGAGTGCTCAATAATTGATTTTGCTTGTGAATTTCCCTGATGAAAGGCAGCAAAAATCGCTTTAGCATCTTTTCCTGCAAGCTCTCCAGTTGCCTGTGCGGCAATCGCACGACCTGAAGCGATGGCTTCAACGCAACCATAGCGACCACAGCCACAACGTGGGCCATGAGGATCTGCTAAGGTGTGACCTAAATGGCCTGCAATACCTCGTTTTCCTGTAAAAAGTTGTCCTTGTTGAATAACGCCACCGCCAACACCTGTCGATACAGTGATAAACGCCATATCAGAAATAGTTTCACGACGATAATCATATTCAGCCCATGTTGCGGCTTGAGCATCATTCAGTAACCAACATGGCAACCCCGTGATCGCAGATAACGTTTCTTTTAAAGGAAAATCCTTTAATCCGCCTAAGTTATCCGGATTCAGAGCCGTTAAAATGCCATTACAAATAATGCCTGTTGATGCCACGGCAACACTATCAGCATGGTTTTTTAGTGGTGTCGTAATAGCAACGAGTGCTTCATAAAGTTGTGTTGGTGATGCACTTGCGGGTGTGGTGATCTGCGTATGTTGTGTCAATTGGTTATCTCGGCTAATTAATGCTGCCGAAATTTTTGTTCCTCCAATATCAATGGCTAATGTATTCATTTATCTAACTCCTGCTGCCACTTTAATGCTTGAGTGAACCAATCACAGACATGCTCAAGACGTGTTAATGCAGAGCCTACAGTGACAGCCCAAGCACCCGCATGCATACCTCTTGCTGCCATCATCGGTGTGTTATAACGCCCTTCAGCAATCACTCGGCATCCTTTTTCAGCCAATGCAGTGACCAGCTGTAAATCAGGCAGCTTTGGTATTTCGCCACCGGTATAGCCCGACATCGTTGAACCAATAAATTCGGTGCCCAACTCTTGGCAATACATGCCTTCGTCAAAGGTGGCGCAATCCGCCATCGCCAATTTTCCTAAACGATGAATATGAGCTAATAACGTTTTCACGGGTACAGGACGCACACGATCAGTACCATCAAAAGCAATAATATCTGCACCTGCGGTGGCTAATTCTTCAATATCACTGAGCCACGGTGTGATCCTTACAGGGCTATCAGGCAAATCACGCTTCACAATGCCAATAATCGGCACATCAATAAGAGGACGCGTTGCTTTTAAATTATCAATTCCCTCAATACGTACTGCGATTGCACCTGCATTTACTGCGGCTTGAGCCATAGCAGCGACAATTTCGGGCTTATCCATTGGACTATTATCAACTGGCTGGCAAGACACGATTAATCCGCCTTTTTGCTGAATATCCTTAGTCATTTTTTCAATTAGCGCCATTTTGAACTCACTGTTCTCTTTTTTGAAATACAACTCCAAATTATAATATTTTACGGAGTTTAATTTCTCAATCAAAAAAATAACAATTTGTGAAGAAGATCAAACAATAACCACAGCCATATAACCAACTGATAAATAAACAAAATAAAAAGGAAGAATGATGTCTCCACCACTCTTCCTGTTTTTTACTTTGTTTTCATTAAGTAAAATCAGAAATGGAACTGTAACCCAACACGATAACGCGTCTGACGAGCATCACTAAGTGGGCTTACTGCCATATTGCCAATTTCAATATAAGGCGTGAATGTGCTGTTGATTTGATAAGAGAAAGCGACGTTATGCTCATAATTACGTTTTTTATTATCGTATTTTATGGCATCGCTATACATTTGCGTGTAGTCATATTCCACTTTAAATTTGTTATATTTATAACCAATAAAACCATCAAAACGATTTGTCTTTTCGTCATCAACACCCTGTTTTGTTTTACGGGCATAATCAAAACGATAACGCCCTGCAATATATAAACCACTATCAAAATTATATTGTGCTTTTAAATAAGGTTTATATATAGAAGTATCGGTAACTGTTTCGAAAATAAGACCAGGTTGTAATGTGACATTATTATTTAATTTATGATTGTAGCTTAACCCCATTTCAATGGCATTATTAACAACATCACTAAATAATTTATCTTTTTCACCATCAACACCACCTGATTTGACACTCGCATCAATATAAAAACCAATACCATTTGAAAAAGAATGAATAAATGCAATTCTATCTTTATTAATTCGTGTCGAATCTGCATATTCATGACGGAAGTCTAATGTAGTCGCATATAATTGAGATGACATTAATAAAGTACAGCATGCCAATAAAAGTTTTTTCTTTTTATTTGCCATAATATTTACCTAAATAGGTAAGACTCCCTGAATAAATCAGGGGTCTTAATGGGTTATTTTAATTTATATGTAGGGAGAGATTATTCAATAATTAATTGTTTATCTTTCATCGTTAAAGTAATAACTGAATTAACAGCTTCACCTTTATTTGTTTCACCTCCGATTAAATAAAGTGAATTATCATGTGAGATAGTGACACCATAGCCAAGAGGAAGCGGTAATTCGCCAATGACTTTCCATTGATTATTAATAAAGCCATAAATTTCTTTATGCCATGTTTTTTCTAGTCCTTGGTGTGCAAAATAATGTTGCTGTGCATAGTTTGCCTGAGAACCCGGAAAATTAGCCCCTCCAGCAACCAGCAAGGTGTGCATGCTGTAACCCGCAAATGCACCTGCTAAGCCGTCTTGTTGCTGATCAGGTGTAGGATTTGGTAGCTTTTGTGCTACCGTGTCCCATTGTAATTGGTTGTTTTTAAATGTCGCTGTTTGTACTTCACTGGTTCGTAATCCCGGTTTTATTTCACCATTTATTAAGGTGATTTTATTACCATCATAAGCTAATGCCGAACCCGCCGTTCCATTAAATGGCATAACACCTAATAATCGCCATTGATTACTTTCAGCGTTATATTCCATTATATTTCGATTAAAGAAGTAACCTTCCGCAGGTTTATTAAAATAATCACTGATGACTTTTTTATTTTCAGATCCATTCTCTTTGGTGCGGTTTAAATCAACAAAGTAACCATCAAAAATTTGTTGATTAACACCACCAAGAATAATAGCTTCATGGTTGTTAATATTGATAGCAGCATGCCCAACTAATCCGTAAGGCGCTCGCGTATTCACTTTTTCCCATTTATTTTCTTTAGGTAAATAACGATAAACTTCTGTGAGTGCAATAATAGTTTCACTCTCTTTATTTTCTTTTCCCGCACCACCAAATACATAAATATCGTTATTTAATGCTAGTGCAATGGCCTGGTCTCTTTGTGTACCAGGAAAGTCTGCTATTTTTTCCCATTGTTTTGTTTGATTATTAAGATCAAGCTTATACCAAGATTTTCCTGCTGTGCCTAAACCAATATAAATAACATTTTTGTTGATTGTTCCTGCCCCACTTTTAAATGTGACAGGTAAGTTAGGAAGTTTTTCTGCAAAGCTAGTAGAGGTGAATATTGCTGACACTAGCATTACAGAGAGACAGGCGTAAGATATTTTCTTTATTCTGTTCATACTTATTAGCTCTTATTATTGTCATCAAGTAGGGTGTTTTTTGTATATTGAAGATCACTCCAATATATAATTATTTTCGGAGTTAAACTTCAAATCGATCTTTTCTGAATTGTGAAGACGATCAAAATGTCTATTTTTTAGCCTTATATTTTTATAACTTTCCTTAAATCAAATTTAGGAATAAAAATCTGACATTGGAATAAAAAGTAGTCACAATAATTTATTGTTGAGATTTTATGCAGAATATAATGTTACTTCTTTTACAGTAAAATTTTTTTATAAAAGAGATAAGAATGGAGTTTTATTTCAAGAGCCTTTTTAATCGATTTAATCCCCATTTTCACCTTGTGTGCTAACTAGGGAGTAAAAGAGTCATAAAGAACTTTCAATTAATCAGGAATTATTCCAATTAAATTTTTTAAATATAATCAATAAGATATAAAAATAAAATAATGTTTAATAACCGTTTCGACATTTTTGCTGATGCTCACCTTACACAAATAAGGTTAATTCCATGACTTATTACGACATTTATCTATTGGCATCAGAAAAACATTTAGAAATAAAAATTAACACTGAATTCCAATAAAATTTATTTCTTTAGTTTGAATTTATGATATAAATAACAAATACGCATTTTGAAAAACAATATTTCATATTGCATTGCGATGATATCCATTTCAATAAAGAGCAAAAAGATGAATATGAACACTAACAACCGACTTTTAGGCCTAAACCTACTACTACTTCGTTAGGTGGCCACGCTTATTCATCTTTTGCAAAAGCCACCAGTAAGGTGGTTTTTTTGTTTGTAACCTACTGGTGGAACTGATTTTTTAGGGGAGTTCTATGATGTTTAGTTTCACCACAAAGGTTATGAATTACAATGTTTTATCTGCAATTCGTTGTTTGCCAGCTACCTCCATCACTAAAATAATTAAATCGGAGGCAAAATGAGCCAGCAATGGACATCACGAGTCGGCCATATCTTAGCAGCCGCAGGCTCTGCAATCGGTATTGGCGCAATCTGGAAGTTTTCTTATGTCGCTGCCAATAATGGTGGTGGTGCATTCTTAATCGTCTTCTTATTATTTAGTTTTATTATCGGGCTTGCGGTATTACTGGCTGAAAATATATTAGGCAGTAGCACACACGCCGAAGCAGTTAATGCATTTAAGAAAATGATGGGGCGCAATTGGGTCATTATAGGCGTTATTGGTGTATTCAGTTCATGGTGTATTTATAGCTTCTATAGTGTTGTCGGTGGTTGGACAATTGGCTATACCGTTATGGCGGCAACAGGTCAGTTGAATATTACAGATAGCGCTGAATTAACGGGTATTTTTACCCGCTTTATTAGTGATCCTTTATGGCCTATTTTGGCTCACCTTGCTTTTGCTGGATTAACCTGTTTTGTGGTTTTAGCAGGTGTACAACGCGGATTAGAAAAAGCCGTTAAAATCATGATGCCAATGTTATTTATCATTATGATTTTATTGATTATTGTTGGTATTAGCTTACCTGGTTCTTCTGAAGGCTTAAAATTATTTTTATACCCTGATTTCAGCAAATTAACCCCTCAAGGCGTATTAGATGCGTTAGGGTTAGCCTTCTTCTCACTGTCTATCGGTTTAGGTATTCACATCACTTACAGTGCTTATTTAGCGGATAATAAAGGTATCGCTAACTCCAGTATGTGGGTGGTTATTCTGTCTTGTATGGTATGTGTACTTGCCGGATTAATGATTTTCCCTGCATTATCTGCCGCAGGCTTAGAGCCTAATGCGGGCCCAGGTTTAACCTTTATGACCATGCCAGTTTACTTTGCTAACTTACCTGGTGGCAATATTTTAGCCGTGACGTTCTTTGTCTTGTTATTAATGGCAGCGTTAACTTCTGCAATTTCATTACTGGAACATATCGTCGCTTACGTACAGATGCGTTTTCAGTGGACACGCCGTCGTGCAGGGTTAGTCGTAACCGCATCGATTATGTTGATGGGTATTCCAGTGTCATTATCTTTTGGACCGATGAGTGACGTGACGCTGGGGGGCAAAACAGTCTTCGATTTGTTGGATTACCTGACTTCTAATATTTTGATGCCACTGTTTGGTATTGCAATGTGTTTAATCTTTGGTTGGTCACGTAGAGCGAATGCCTTTATTCCTGAAAATATCACAGGATTAAAACGTCAAAGCTTATTATTGGTATGGCGTTATATTGGGCCAATTTGTATCGGGATTATTTTAGTGCATGGTTTGATTGGTTAGTCATCAGCAAAAAGAGCCACTCAAAATGAGTGGCTCTCGACTTAACTGATAATGATTTATTGATGGATACTTGATAACTTTTACGACTTATTTATAGCTTTGCTTAATTTCTTGAGCCGCCACTAATCCACGTTTTGCTTCTTTTTCAGCAAGTTCAACAGATAAACCGATATAAGAACGAGGATCAAGCATTGCCTTAATTTCATCTGCATTAAATGCCGCTGTAATGGTTTCATTCTTCATCAGATTAGTGTAAAAATCTTCACCATCTGCCGCCGTTTTAATGGCTTCTTCATATAACAATGAATGCGCTTTATCTTTGCCTAATTTTTCTGCCATTTTCATCATAACGTATTCGGTATTATCTAAACCCTTATTTCTCATCACGTTATGTAGCATTCTCTCTTCATGAGGAACGATGGTTCTTGAAAGCTCTTCCGTTCTTAGCAAAATTTCTGTTGTTAATTCTAATGCTTCTTCAATTAAGCCATCGAATAACATATAAGAGCTGCTATCGCCCTCGTATGGTCTTACTGCGGAATACATGCCCACATTCGGTAATGAGTAAAGCTTTTGTGAGTTAGCGATAATTCCTTTGGCTAATTTTGGATTAATTTTATGAGGCATCGTGCTACTACCCACAGTGCCTTTTGTAAATCCTTCAGAAACTTCAGCAATTTCTTCTAACGTGGTGCTATACACTTCTTCACCCATTTTATGGCAGATATTTGCCATCAATGCCAAATTCATCATGTACTCTAATTTATGCGTACTTAGGTTACGTGATGGGACTTCCATTGCTTGCATACCCACTAATTCAGCAACGCGTTTTTGTACTTTCATCCCCACTTCAGGCATGGAGTTAAAAGCACCTACTGCGCCCCCCATCATGATAGTGAATACACGCTTTTCACACTCTTTCATACGCTGGTAGCAATCAATAAAATCACTGATCCAAACAGACACTTTATAACCATAAGTAATTGGAATAGCATGGCGACCGTGTGTTCTACCTGCCATCACCATATGTTTGGTTCTTTCAGCGAGATTTGATAAGTTTTCGATGATCTCGCTTAACAACAACATAAATTTGTTGTGTACCGTTTTCATCATATACAGCTGTGAACTTTGCTGTATATTTTGAGTGGTAATGCCGTAGTGCACATATTTACCACTCTCTTCAGAGCATGCATTCACCAGTACTTTTAAGAAAGGCACAAAGCCATGACCGATTTTTTGATAAATACGGTTCATCTCTTCGAAATCGATATTCTCAATAATCGCCTTTTCTTTAATTTCATCTGCGGCAGACTGTGGAATAAAACCGTATTCAGCTTGTGCTTGCGCTAACATGGCTTCAAACATCAACCAAGTTGAATATTTCGCTTCATTGGACAGCAGATTTTTTATACCGCGATCGTCGATTGTTTTACTTTTAGAATCGTATAACGCTCTCATCATGTATCCTTTTATTTCTTCATTGCTTCATCAACAGCATTGCGAACAAATTCGACTTTAGGGCCATAAACGACATGGACATGGTTTGCTGCCGGAAAGAAGAATGCTGTACAGCCAGACTCTAACATTAACTCTTTATCTATTTGATTAACTTCATTAATATCGATACGTAATCGTGTAATACAGTTATCAACATTACGAATATTTTGTTTGCCACCTAACGCTTGAATAAGAATTTCTGCAATTTCGCCATAACGTTTTTCTTTGATTAACGTATTTTTCATATTGCTTGATTCTTCTCTACCTGGTGTTTTGATATCAAATTTGACGATAGCCCAGTAGAAAATAAAGTAGGTCACAACAGCCAGTGCGCTACCAATCAACACTAAGAAGATCCAGTTAGTATGTTCGTACAGTAAACCAAAGATGGTGAAATCAAAGACTGTGCCTCGAATATAACCAATCGCAACTCCCGCAAAAGAGAGCAGAACAGCGCCAATACCGACGATAATCGCGTAAATTAAGTAGAGTAACGGCGCGATAAAGACGAAAGTAAATTCAAGTGGCTCAGTAACGTTACCTAACATTGCCGTTAAGACCATCGTCACCAGCATCGATTTAACTTCAGCGCGATTTTCTTTCTTCGAGGTTTTATAAATTGCTAATGCAATCGCAGGGAATAGGAACAACGTAAC
Organism: Proteus genomosp. 6; assembly: GCF_040139785.1. Lineage (NCBI taxonomy): Bacteria > Pseudomonadati > Pseudomonadota > Gammaproteobacteria > Enterobacterales > Morganellaceae > Proteus > Proteus genomosp. 6. Next base: position 208,948 of record NZ_JBEEVJ010000007.1, read on the forward strand.
CAACATTTGTTGTTGAGCCATAAAGCGCGTTAGGCTTGGCATCATTGCCCAATATTCACTACTTGGCCCTTGATTAAACAATACTTCGGTCATTGCTGGCACAACACCCACATAGGTTTGACCTTCAATAACATAAGAGCCACCCGCTTCGGTAAATCTAAACAGAACGTTCCAAACATGGTGTAAACCAAATGGAATAAATAGACGTTCACCACCCGCGGTAAAGAAAGGCCCGACAGGGCTTAAGAAGACAGCCGAGAGCTTAGTTAAGCCCATGACTAATACTTCCCAAATAAATGGCAATAATGCGCCTACGCCTATCATCAATCCGACCATAATAATGGCGACAGATTTTTTCCCTGAGAAGAAAGCAAATGCAGTTGGTAATTCCAGGTTATAGAATTTATCCGTTGCCCATGCGGCGATTAATCCCGTGATAATCCCCCCTGCTGCACTGATATTCATGGTTTGGATACCAAGCACCTTGATTTGCCCCACTTGCGTCATAATCGCAGGATCAGCCAATTTTCCTGTCAATACCAGCCAGATATTGATAGTACTTATCAAGGTTAAATAGCCGACAACAGAGGCAAAGACCGCTATCCCCTTATCTTTGTGGCTCATACCATATGCCACACCCATTGCAAATAAGAGAGGGATATTGTCAAACACAACGCCCGCAATAGAACGGATACTCACTAACAATGCGTTGACGGTTTCATTTCCTAAGAAAGGAAAGCGTGCAATCATATAAGACTGAACTAAAGCACCACTGATCCCCAATATCATACCGATTGGTGCCAATACGCCGATAGGTAGAAGTAGGGTTCTACCAAAGCGCTGAATAGATTCGCTGAACTTTTTCCTGGCCATATTTTTTTCCTTATGACTTCTCGAATATAAAAGAATTACAGAGGTACTCTATCTTAGGGATTATAGGAAATGAATGACGCGCTGGTTTTAAATATTATCTCAGGTCATATTTTATGACTTAGGTCTTTTTGTTAATTATCGATGTAATAAAGAACAATGAATAAATCCTTTTATTCTATTAAATAATATTTATTTTAGGGTTGAGAAGTAAGATTGAAAAGAAAAGCTATTTTAGAATAAATAACGATTAATCTAACAAGATATATTAATATTATTCACGCTTTAATAATTAAAAATAGTATTTAATAAATCATATAAGCTCTATTATCCCTTTTTAAAGTAGATTTTCTAACTCATTAATCAGTAAATCCACCAGCATAAAAAATCCAATTCGTGATTTGGTATCATCTTTTTTAGTATCATGATTATCAGCAAAACAAAATAGAGCATGAGTTGCATAAGTGGTTAATTCATTGGTATTAAATGCTGTCATACTAATGATGTTAGCATCTTTTAGCTGCACGATTTTTGCTGTCTCGATGATTTTCTTAGTGCCACCAGAAAGAGAGATAAAGATAACCGTGTCATCTTCATTAACAAGACGTGTAAACGAATCAGATAAGTTGTAATCATTAATAAAAAAGCAATGCAGACCTAATGCAAACAATAGGTGTTCAAGGTAATACCCTACGGCTTTGCTTGTACCTCTTGCAACAATAAAAATATTCCTAGAATGGCGTAAGGTTTTTGCACACTCCTGAATTTGTTCTTCATTAATTAAGGTAAATGTTTTATGAATATTTTTTTCTAATTGTTTTTTATAAGATGCCGCATTCGTTTTTTCGACTTTATTTTTCGTCAAAATATAATTATTAATTTGGAATTTAAGCTCTTTAAATCCACTAAATCCTAATTTTTGCGATAAATTAATGATAACCGTTTTTGATACAAAGGTTTTGGCGACTAAATCATTAATATTTAAATACGGAATATCCGCAATATTATCGGTGAGATATTTTAATACTTTCTTTTCGCTGATCGTCAAATTGTCATAATTTTTTAAAAAATCCAGCATATCTCACCCAATAAATTAATCTAAAATATCTAATGAAAACAGCAAACATCAAAAAAGCAGTTCGGTTATTTTTTACGAGTTTATGTGAAATAAAGTGCATAACGAGTATACGTTAAATCATACAGTTATGTAGGATCAGAGTGACATTTTGTGAATTAGGATAATATTGAGCCCATTTTTTAATGAGCCCAATACGTATTATTCGTTACCCCAGCGATTAAGAAACATGGCGATATCATCAATGCGTTTTTTATCAATACCCGCTTCTTTTGCCATCTCTTGCTGTGCGTTTTCGCTAATTTCTTCGTTATTCATTAATCGTGTAAGTAGTAACTGGAAGTAGAGAGCCAGCGCATCTGCTTCAGCCTCAGCAACAGGCTCTATCGATTCCATCGCATACTCTTCTACCATGTCATAATATTTAAAATGAATGTCATTGTTCATCGGTTGTCCTCAGGGATTAACGTTTATACTCGTCGTATTCAAATTACTAAGAGTATATCTCTACATTCGCCTGTTAACCTAAAATTCGCTATCATCCATTTCCTTCTTTTTCTGCGGATAAGCTGATGTCTACGATTATCGATACTTTTATTGCCCCACCTTGCCATGATGAAATCGAGATCCTTTATCAAGACGAGCACTTAGTGCTTATCAATAAGCCAACAGGGCTACTCAGTCTGTCAGGAAAGAATCCAGAAAACATCGACTCAGTACACTATCGATTAGTGAAGCTATTTCCGGGTTGTACGCTTGTTCATCGACTTGATTTTGGTACATCTGGATTGATGGTTGTGGCACGCAATAAAACAATCAATGCTCTTTTGTGTCAGCAATTTAGCCAGCGCAGTGTAACCAAAGTATACAGCGCTACTGTGCGGGCATTTAGATGATAATGAAGGAATAATCGATGCGCCGATTGCAAAAGATACGGCTCTGTTCCCACGTATGTCGATTAGCCCCATTAATGGCAAACCCGCGCGCTCTCGCTACCACGTTATTGAACGTTTTTATCATACGTTAGAAGATGGAACGTTATTGCCTTTAACGCGAGTACAATTTATGCCTGAAACAGGGAGAACTCATCAACTTCGTATTCACAGCCAGTTTATAGGGCATCCTATTTTAGGTTGTGATTTATATGGTGGGTGCGACGGAGATTTAATTGAAGGAATAGAAGGAACTGAACGGACTCCGCGACTTATGCTTCATGCGAGTGAACTTCATTTTGTTCATCCCATTAGCCAAGCACCCATAAAAGCGCGCTGCGAGAGCCCGTTTTAAATATCGATATTTACAGTTTAAGTGCTTTTACTGTTTCATCGATATCAAGTTCATCTTCAGTAAAAACTATTTCTGTTCCGTGCATTGTGGTGATCGCAAGCTTTCTCAACGTGCGCATATTATTGGCGTCATCCGCTGATTTTGGTCTGATGCTATTCATTAAAGTACCGACAGAAAGTATGGTGTTTTCTTTATTGATATGCGTATCTGCGGGCACATCTTCACTATAAATTCGAAATGATTTAATGGATGTCAGTTTAACTCGCTCACCTGCAATATAGACATATTTGCTGTCTGGGATCACTTTCACCGCGTAAGCAGATAGACCTTTAGTATTTGTGGTTGGTTCAAACGTGACATTTGCATCTGTTTTTATCAAAGCAGGGTTGGCAACTTTAATCACATGAAAATAACGGTTATCACCGTTTTCATCTTTAATAAATCCAAAACCTTTATCTTCAAACCACTTTGTGATTATTCCGTTCATTGCCATTATCGCCTACTTAATCGTTTATCTACAAAAATTTCCAGATGCAGTATAAAGCACAATGCTTATACAGACTATGTCTTTGAGGTAATAAGCTACTTTGCTTATTACCACATCAAATCATCTGGGATTTTAAAATCAGCATAAGGATCGTCTTCATCTTGTTCTGTTTCGCTAAGTGCGTTATTTAACAAGATACAGTCCACATCTCTTTGTGTAATTTTATCCGCAACACTTGCTGGAATAATCGCATATTCAGTTTTATCTGCACTATCCAGACGAGCAATGGCGAGACGTCCATTAATCAATTGAGATTGTGTCAGTTTATCCACTACGATATTTTTAATCACATTATTGTCAGTGAAGTTAAAATCAATATCGCCTGTTGCTGGCGTAATTCTATTCATCTCAATAAGTTGCTTAACTTGCGCTTTATACTCTTTAGATAAAGTTGCTTGTTTTTGTTGCTCACTAAGCAGTTTATCGCGCTCAAGTTGGGCTTTTTTATTTTCTTCCACGGCTTCTCTTGCTTCTCGTGCCTGAACGCGTGATTTTTTCGCCGTTCTTTGAACTTTCGCCATTTTTTTACTGGTCACAAGCCCTGCTTTTAACATTTGTTCTTGTAAGGTAAGTTTTGCCATTTTTATGCCTAAATCTGCTAAATAATTTTTGAAATTATACCTGTAATTTCCAAGAGTGCATCAGATTGTGAGTGTGATGGGTTATTGGAGGAAATAGGCCTTGTGAGATTTGAACCAATGAGTGCATTCAGAGTATATTGGAAAAACTATCGTCAAACTTTCTCTTATAACAGGTAATAACAATGGCACTGATCCCTAAAAACTATGCACGGTTGGAAAGTGGCTACCGTGAAAAAGCGCTGAAAATCTATCCGTGGGTATGTGGGCGTTGCGCTCGTGAGTTCGTTTATTCCAATCTACGTGAATTAACCGTTCATCATATTGATCACGACCATACCAATAACCCAGAAGATGGCAGTAACTGGGAGTTATTGTGTCTGTTTTGCCATGATCATGAACACTCGAAATATACAGAAGCAGACCAATACGGTACAACCGTTGTCGCGGGTGAAGATGCACAAGACGATGTAGGCGCAGCCACTTATAATCCGTTTGCTGATTTAAAATCGATGCTGAACAAGAAAAAATAATGAATGTGATGTCTGCTTTAATTCGTCCCCCTTTTCATGCTCCTATGCAGAATGGTGTATACTTGCCAACAAGAAATTTGTTCACGGTTAATTAATAATGAAAGAAATCGAAAAAGCAAAAATCAAACTCCTTAGCGACCGTTTAGATCTTATTCGTCACAAAATGGCAAATATCTCGCTGACAGACGAAGCAGAAAAATACGCAGAGTTTGAGAAAGAAAAAGTAGAACTGGAAACTGAAATCGTTCGTTTGAAAGAAGTACGTAGCAATAAACTAAGTAAAGAAGCGCAGAAATTAGAAGATATGCCATTCAAACGCCCCATTACTAAGAAAGAACAAGCTGATATTGGCAAGCTGAAGAAAGCCGTACGAGGCTTGATCATTGTCCATCCAATGACAGCATTAGGCAGAGAAATGGGGCTAGATAGTATGACTGGTTTTTCTAAGACTGATTTCTAGTTAGAAAATTACTCCGACTAAAACCTGCAAAGATCGACTAATACTGGCTGGTTCTTAATATACTTTTCGTTGTTATGAACCGTCAGTAAATAATTCGCCTTCAATATTCGCTACCTCATCTTCTGCCATAAAACTGATCCTGACAATTTAGTTAATATAAAAATTAATAGAATGACTGCTTTTTTATTTACCTCTTTTTAGCAAATCTTTCAGTGCCGCAATATTCGCTCTTGCCCCTTCGATTTCTTTTAATCGACGACGTTTTTGGGCAAAAATATCAAATACTTCTTTAGCTTTTTCATCAGCGGCTTTTTTACTTATTTCACCTGCGCCTTGTAATACTTCACGGTCGTTGAAACTTAAAAACTGATCCAGCTTGGTATCCCAATCCTGTAAGAAAACTTGCTTACGGCGCAGTGCTTGGTCTTCAGCAAAATCGAGCCACATATTGACAATACGGTTTAATTCTTTAAGTTCATTTTCACGCAGATAGTTCTTCGCAATCGTTACATCCGTTTTACGTACTTCATCAAATTTATAGCTGGTTAATCCCATATCTGGCTGACTCGCATCTGCACGGCTGGCAATAAGCTCTGCGGCAGTCATTCCCGTACAGGCAAAATGCAATTTGTTTTGGATGGTTTGGAAGAATCGATTGGTTTCTTTATTTGAAGGTTCGTAGTCTGCTGCCATGGTGAATATCTCTTTCACCCGTAGATAAACTCGTCGCTCACTGGCACGAATATCACGGATACGTTCGAGTATCTCATCAAAGTAATCTGGCACAACAGACTGACCGATAGGCGGGTTCTTTAGCCGTTCATCATCCATCACAAACCCTTTGATCAGATACTGCTCCAGCGTTTGCGTTGCCCATTGGCGGAACTGAGTACCGCGAACTGAACGGACGCGGTAACCAATAGCAAGGATCATTGAAAGGTTGTAATGCAGCGTATTGCGATTAACCTGCCGATTGCCTTCTTGTCGAACTTGTAAGAAAGACTTACAAGTTGAATTTTGTACAAGCTCGCCTTCTTCGTAGACAGCTTTAATATGTTGAGTTATTGCCTGAGGTGTTACCTGATAAAGATTGGCAATTTCAGCCTGAGATAACCACAGCGTATCCGACTCAAAGCGGCATTCGACGTGAGTCTGACCATCTTCACTGCGGAACAAAACAAATTCGCCCTGTGGCGCTTCAGGAAGATTTTTGCTCATCAAATTATCCCCACTCTCTATACGTTATGAATAAACTGTGAACAACAATATACCATGTTTAATAAAAAAATAAGGGCATCAGCCAATAGATAACAAACGTACTATTTTGCTGAAAAACAATATGATAAGAGAATAAAAAGAGGTTTTATTGGAAGATCAGTTAATACAAAGTGGCGGAAGATCACAGGAGTCGAACCTGCCAAGGACCGCTGGCGGCCCCATCTGGATTTGAAGTCCAGCCGCCCCACCGGGGACGATGATCTTCCATTTTTGAATGGGTCAAAAGGAAATAACGGGATGATTATACGCTGAATTATTTTTAATCCCAAGTGCATCAAATCAATAAAAGCTCTTTCAAATAAAATAATCCCATTTTTGAGTAAAACCTCGGATAATTACCGCGATACTATTGAACTTATGCGGTTTCATCCTCATCTTACTCTCTATAACGAATAAACTCAGTGGTGTGTTTTACGCCACTGCAAACCTAAATACAGGATGTTTTTTATGTCAAATCCATTACTTAGCACAACGGGATTACCTGCATTTTCCCTTATCAAACCAGAACACGTTATTCCCGCCCTTAAAGAAGTCTTAGCAACTTACCGTGAAACAGTTGAAAAATTATTGGCTGATAATACTCAATTTAACTGGGATAACCTTTGCCAACCGTTAGCAGAAGCTGGCGATAAACTGTCTCGAGTTTGGTCTCCTGTTAGCCATTTAAACTCAGTTAAAAATAGTGCAGAACTGCGTGAAGCCTATGAACAAAGCTTACCGCTATTGTCTGAATTTAGTACTTGGATGGGGCAACACGAAGGTTTATATCAAGCTTATAAATCCATTAAAGAAAGTGCAGATTTCAACACATTAACTCAACCTCAGAAAAAAGCGGTTGAAAATGCACTGCGTGATTTTGAATTATCAGGTATCGGTTTACCAAAAGAGAAACAACAGCGTTTTGGTGAAATTAGTGCGCGTATGTCAGAATTAGGTGCGAAATACGGCAATAACGTATTAGATGCCACAATGGGTTGGTCTAAATTAATTACCAATGTAGACGATCTATCTGGTATGCCACAAAGTGCAATTGATGCAGCCAAAGCGATTGCACAAGCTAAAGAGCAAGAAGGCTATCTGTTAACACTTGATATGCCAAGCTATCTACCAGTTATGACTTACGCAGATAACCGTGAACTGCGAAAAGAGATGAGCATTGCTTATAGTACTCGCGCCTCTGATCAAGGTCCAAATGCTGGTCAGTGGGATAACAGTGAAATTATGGCGGAAATCTTAGCGTTACGTCATGAACTCGCTCAACTGCTAGGCTTTAAAAATTATGCTGAAAAATCCCTTGCTACTAAAATGGCAGAGTCTCCTGAGCAAGTAATTAGCTTCTTAACTGATTTAGCCCAACGCGCTCATCCACAAGGTGAAGAAGAATTAGCAGAACTCACTCAATTTGCAAAAGAACACTATGGTGTTGATAAACTCGAATCGTGGGATCTGGCTTATTACAGCGAAAAGCAAAAACAACACCTATTCTCAATCGATGATGAACAGTTACGCCCTTATTTCCCTGAACAACGTGCTTTAAGTGGTTTATTTGAAGTCGTTCATCGTATCTATGGTTTAACAGCCAAAGAACGTAACGACATCGAAACTTGGCATGACGACGTCCGTTTCTTTGAGCTTTATGATGAAAGCAACACTTTACGTGGTAGCTTCTATCTTGATTTATATGCACGCGAGCACAAACGTGGTGGCGCTTGGATGGATGATTGCGTAGGAAGAATGCGTCATGCTGACGGTTCACTACAAAACCCCGTTGCTTACCTCACTTGTAACTTCAATAAGCCAGTAGGCGATAAACCAGCACTGTTTACTCATAATGAAGTAACCACTCTATTCCATGAGTTTGGTCACGGCTTACATCACATGTTAACTCAGATTGATACGGCAGATGTTGCAGGCATTAATGGCGTGCCTTGGGATGCTGTTGAATTACCAAGCCAATTTATGGAAAATTGGTGTTGGGAGCCAGAAGCGTTGGCCTTTATTTCGGGTCATTATGAAACTGGTGAACCATTACCACAGGCAATGCTTGATAATATGCTTAAAGCAAAAAATTATCAGTCAGCGATGTTTGTGTTACGTCAACTGGAATTTGGTCTGTTTGATTTCCGTTTACACGCTGAATATGATCCATCGAAAGGAGCGCGTATTATGGAAATCTTAAACAGTGTGAAAGAGAAAGTTTCCGTGGTTCCTTCTACACCTTGGGCGCGTTTTCCTCACGCCTTTAGCCATATTTTTGCAGGTGGATATGCAGCAGGTTATTACAGCTATTTATGGGCTGATGTACTGGCAGCAGATGCATTCTCTCGCTTCTCTGAAGAAGGCATTTTTAACCGCGAAACGGGTCAATCATTCCTTGATAATATTTTAACTCGTGGTGGTTCAGAAGAGCCAATGGAGCTGTTCAAACGCTTCCGTGGTCGTGAGCCGAAACTTGATGCTATGCTCAAAGGCTACGGCATTAAAGGATGATATGTGAATATCTGTTTACTTTGTGAAGAAGGCGCTGATAACAGCGCCTTATCTGATTTAGCGCAACGTTGGGGCTTAGTTCACGATGAAACGCAAATTATGGCATTAGTGTTAACACCTACTCACCTTGAATTACGCAAACAAGATGAACCTAAATTGGGTGGTATTTATGTCGATTTTGTGGAAGGCACCATGGCGCACCGTCGTAAATTTGGCGGTGGTCGAGGTGAAGCTGTGGCAAAAGCAGTCGGCATTAAAAAAGACTACCTACCTGATGTAGTTGATGCAACAGCGGGACTTGGTCGTGATGCGTTTGTATTGGCCTCTATTGGTTGTAAGGTGAGAATGGTTGAACGCCACCCTGTTGTCGCGGCGTTGCTTGAAGACGGCTTAAAACGAGCTTATCTTGATCCTGATATTGGTGAATGGATGCAAGAACGTATGACACTGATCCACGCCTCTTCAGCTCAAGCACTGACAGAAATCACACCAGCACCCGATGTAGTTTATCTTGATCCTATGTATCCACATAAAGCAAAAAGCGCATTAGTGAAAAAAGAGATGCGAGTATTTCAGTCTTTAGTAGGTGCCGATGAAGATGCAGATGCACTATTAGAACCAGCAATGACGTTAGCTAAAAAAAGGGTTGTGGTAAAACGCCCTGATTATGCAGAACCATTGAATAATCAGCCCGCACACGCCAATGTAACTACAAAAAATCACCGTTTTGATATTTATCCTTGTGTGTAATCACTTACACATTAGGAAAAAATAAATAAATTTTAAATCTGACGGGTGTTAAACACCCGTTCAGAATAGATAAAATTTACAGAACGCCTTGTGCCAGCATTGCATCAGCGACTTTAACAAAGCCTGCGATGTTCGCGCCTTGGATATAATTAGTTTGCTTACCTTCACCACCGTAATTCACGCAAGCATGGTGAATATCTAACATAATGTGATGTAAGCGAGCATCCACTTTCTCTGCTTTCCAGCTTAAACGTGCCGCATTCTGTGCCATCTCTAAACCAGAGGTTGCAACACCACCAGCATTAGCAGCTTTACCTGGCGCAAACAGGACTCCCGCTTCAGTAAAGGCATCCGTTGCAGCAATCGTTGTTGGCATATTCGCGCCTTCAGCAACGGCTTTCACACCATTTTTGATAAGTATTTTAGCCGCTTCCAAATCTAACTCATTTTGTGTTGCACAAGGCAAAGCAATATCAACAGGAACAGCCCAAGGTTGTTGCCCTTCAAGATACGTTAAGCCAAATTCTTTTGCGTACTCTTCAACACGACCATAATTATTTTTAATTTCAGTGAGTCGAGCGAGTTTTTCAGTAGTAAATCCAGCTTCATCAACCACAGTACCACCTGAATCCGATGCTGTTATTACTTTAGCGCCTAACTCTAAACATTTTTCGATAGTGAACTGTGCAACGTTACCCGCGCCAGAAACCGCTACACGCATTCCCTCAAGAGACATACCATGACGTTTAAGCATCGCATTAGTAAAGTAAACTAAACCATACCCAGTAGCTTCTGGGCGGATTAAACTGCCACCAAATGAAAGACCTTTACCTGTAAATACACATTCATTGCTATTAGACAGCTTTTTCATCATGCCTGCCATAAAGCCGACTTCTCGTGCACCCACACCAATGTCACCAGCAGGAACATCCGTATTAGCGCCTAAATGGCGATAGAGTTCCGTCATCAGTGCCTGACAAAAACGCATGACTTCCCCATGACTTTTACCTTTAGGATTAAAATCGGAACCGCCTTTGGCTCCTCCCATCGGCAATGTAGTTAATGCATTTTTAAATGTTTGCTCAAAACCTAAGAATTTTAGGATAGAAAGATTTACTGATGGATGAAAACGCATACCACCTTTGTAAGGTCCAATGGCTGAGTTAAATTGGATACGCCATGCACGGTTAACTTGCACTTGCCCTTTATCATCTAACCAACAGACGCGAAACTGGATAATACGTTCAGGCTCAACTAAGCGCTCAAGTAATGATTGTTCACGATATTGTGGGTTTTTCTCTAAAAAAGGCCACAAAGTGGTAAAAACTTCACGAACCGCCTGATGATACTCAGGTTGATGAGCGTTATATTTTTCTACCCCTTCTAAAAACGAAGATAATGAGCCAGATATATTCATTCAGCTATTCCTTTTTTGTGTAATGTGATGTTGGCATAACCTCATTTATTCGGAATATTTTTGGGTTTTGTGAGGTTGATGTTGTTTTGCTTCTTGAATATATCATTAAAATACATTCACACTTCAAGACATTTTTTTCATAATTAGACAAAAAAAAAAGGTTGACTCGGTTTAAAAGCAGGAAAAATAGGAATTTTAGGCAAAAAAAATACCTGCATAAGCAGGCATTTTTTTTGCTTAAACAAGCAATCGATTATTATTCATCATCTTTCAGAGGAACAATTAGCATATCAACATGCACAGTATTAATTAGTTGGCGTGCTGATGACATCAATTTGCTCCAGAAGTCTTGGTGATGACCACAAACGACTAAATCCATATCGTATTTCTTAATCGCATCAACCAGAACTTGGCCTAAATCACCACTACCACTCAGGGTTTCCTGAATTTCATAACCTGATTTATCAGAGAGGTCTTTTAACGCGTTACGGGTTTCATCAGTAATACGTTGCTGCATATCACCGAGGTTGACATCAATTAGACCGGTATAAAGATCAGAGTAGTTAACATCAACGTGAATTAAGGAAACTTTGGCATTATAGGGTTTTGCCATAGATACAGCTTTCTGTACTAAGACGTTACTCTCAGGGGATAAATCAACTGCCACTAGAATATGCTTATAAGCCATCGTGAACTCCTTCCATAAGCTGATTAATCGGTTGGAAAGGCTGTTAAGCCTAAATCCTATGTATTAAATATAACGTTTTAAGATGAAAATTAGATGTCGCCTTGATCACAACTTATGTCAAATTCATCAAGAAAGCATCTATCGATAAATAACAATATACACCATTTTACATTAGCACGATGTCATTCACCGACAATATCATCATAATAATGAGAATTGAGTATAAAAAACAACAAAAACACCCTTTTAGAGTTATTTTTTATCTTTTTTTCTGAAAAAGGAAACAACTTGAAAAAGTCACTTTTGTTTATTGCTTAATTTCACCTAAACTTAAATTAGAGAAAAAAGTAACCTTTATTGGTAAAGGTTTTCTCATCTCAGAATCTATTATTCTAGGGAGGGGATTATGTTTAATGTCATTGTTGTCTTTTGGGCGCTATGTATTCTTTGCCTGATTAATATGATGCGTTATTTTTCATCTATTCGGGTATTGCTCACGATATTGCGCCAATCTGATCCTTTGCTCTACCAATCTGTGGATGGCAATGGATTTTTTACTATGCACGGACAATTTTCAAAACAACTAAGACTAATTCGCTATATCAACCAACGCCAATACGTCAGTCATCATAATCCTGAAGTCATTATGCGTTGTGAGCGGATTTATCGGCAATTTTATCTTGTTAGCCGTTTTTGTATTTTGGCTGTCGCAAGTTTAATTGCCATGCTTTTTTGGTAAGTGACAAAAATAAAAAACGGTGACTAAAAGTCACCGTTTATAAACAAACTTAGGTAATTATTGTTATCAGCTATTCACAATAAATGTAAGTGATATCCAATAAAGTAAACCTGATAAACCAATGCTAACTGGTAATGTTAAGATCCAAGCCAGTGCAATATTTTTCACCGTCTTCGATTGAACACCACCACCATCAACAATCATCGTACCTGCAACTGCAGATGACAGAACTTGTGTTGTTGATACAGGCATACCCGTATAACTTGCTACACCAATGGATACCGCTGCTGTTACTTGCGCAGAAACCCCTTGAGCATAAGTCATACCTTTCTTACCAATCTTCTCACCAATCGTTACTGCAACGCGTTTCCAACCTACCATTGTCCCGATAGAGAGCGCTAATGCCACTGCGATAATGATCCAAATCGGAGCATATTCTACAGTGTTTAGCAGGTCACGACTCAATGTTTTTAAGAACCGTGCATCTTGGGCGCTAGTTTCTGGTAATTTAGCCACTTCTGTTGCGGTATCAGCGATACACATAAGTAATCGACGCATTTGAGCACGTTGGTCTGCAGTTAGCTCATCATAAGAGCTAATATTTGCAAGCATCTGTTCTGTTTGATTCAGAACAATTGGCGTTCTTGCGCTATTACAATGGAAATCTGTATCACTAGCATCAGCTTGTACTGGTACTACTGGTGTATTATCAATAGCATGCTGTAGTGCTGGCTGATGTTTCTCATAATATTGTTGTAAGTGCACAACTGCATCATGAGTTTTGGTGATATCGTATCCGCTCGCACTCATATTGACGACAAAGCCCGCAGGCGCCACGCCAATTAATACCAACATGATAAGACCGATACCTTTCTGCCCATCATTTGCACCATGAGAGAAACTCACCCCAACTGCAGATAAAATCAGTGCAGTACGAGTCCAAAATGGCGGCTTACGCTTACCATCTTGCTTCTCACGTTCAGCAGGTGTCAGGTGAATACGACGACGTTTTTTCGTACCACTCCAGTAACGGCGCAGTAAGAAAATCATCGCGCCTGCAATAACCAAGCCGATAATTGGTGAAAGAATGAGTGATAGAAAGATACTGATCATTTTTGGTATGTTTAATGCGTCAACGATAGACGAATCTGTCACGATAGCATTTGTTAAACCAATACCAATGATAGCACCTATCAGCGTATGTGAACTTGATGCTGGAATACCGAAATACCATGTACCTAAGTTCCAGATAATGGCGGCTAACAGCAACGAGAAGACCATGGCAAGGCCATGAGCTGAGCTCACATTCAGCAGAAGATCTGTCGGTAACAAGTGAACGATAGCATAAGCTACGCTCAATCCACCGAGCAAAACTCCAAGGAAGTTAAATACACCCGCCATCACGACCGCAAATTGCGCACGCATAGCACGAGTATAGATAACAGTTGCTACCGCATTTGCGGTATCATGGAAGCCGTTAATAGCTTCATAAAATAGCACAAATAACAGTGCTAAAACCAACATCAAACCTGTGTGAAATTCTAGGTCAGTAAACAAATGTAGCATAGACGTTAAGCCAGTTAGTTGGACATGAACGCGGCGCATTATCAGCGACAAATGCGAACGGTGGAAGCGAAATTTAACCTTTTTTTGATTTGATAACCAAGAAAATTAGAACCTTTTTAAGATAATTCCTTATATATCATTTAATTAATAAAAATAAAAAAAAAGTAAATTTCTGACAATTTTTTTCCTTGCTAATAAGAATTTAGGTGAAAAATGCAGATTTCTCCATATAATTTTACAAAAATACTCTGATCTTACGCGAAAATCATTGATTAAGTTGTCAGAGAAAACCAAGAACGAGACATCATTGTGGGATCATACGATACAGTAATTATAGGTGCAGGTGCCGCGGGGCTTTTTTGTGCGTCTTTAGTAGGACAAGCAGGATTATCTGTTTTAGTCCTCGATAATGGCAAAAAAGCGGGCCGTAAAATTCTAATGTCAGGTGGTGGGCGTTGTAATTTCACCAATATGTATATCGAACCTTCAGCGTACTTATCAGAGAATCCTCATTTCTGTAAGTCAGCACTTGCTCGCTATACACAATGGGATTTTATTGAATTAGTGCAAAAACATAACATTGCCTACCATGAAAAAACGCTAGGACAGCTATTTTGTGATGATTCAGCACAGCAAATTGTTGATTTATTACTCACTGAATGTCAAAAAGGGAAAGTAAGTGTTCGCTTACGTAGTGAAGTCACGCAAATCGAGAAAACGGATGTGGGCTTTACTATTTTTGTTGATGGAAAAACGATCACAACACCTTCGGTGGTCATTGCCAGCGGTGGTCTTTCTATGCCTGGTTTAGGAGCTACTCCTTTTGGCTATAAAGTTGCAGAACAATTTGGGCTTTCTGTTTTACCCACTCGCGCAGGTTTAGTGCCTTTTACTCTGCATAAACCCCAACTTGAGCAATTAAGCCAACTATCTGGTGTAGCTGTACCTGCCATTGTGACGGCAAAAAATGGGACAAGCTTTAAAGAAAATATTCTTTTTACACACCGTGGTCTTTCAGGTCCCGCGATTTTACAAATTTCTAGTTATTGGCAAGCTGGAGAGTATGTAAGTATTAACTTACTTCCAAGCATTGATCTTGAAAGCCTTCTCCAAGAAAAACGTCAAGAGCATCCGAATCAATTATTAAAAAATACACTTTCTCGCTTATTACCAAAGCGTTTTATTGAAATAATGATAGAAAATAAACAGTTACCTGATGTTTCCCTGACCCAACTTAGTAATGAACGTATTACGCAAATTGCAACGTTATTACAAGAATGGCAAGTTCAGCCTAATGGTACTGAGGGATATCGCACCGCAGAAGTCACACTAGGTGGCGTAGATACCCGTGCCCTTTCCTCTAAAACAATGGAAGCCACAAAAGTAAAAGGACTCTATTTTATTGGGGAAGTGGTTGATGTCACAGGTTGGTTAGGTGGATATAACTTCCAATGGGCGTGGAGTTCGGCTTATGCCTGTGCGCAGAGCCTTATTTCAGCACCAAAATCAACAAACTGATAAATTACACATAATAAAAGCCAGCCATCATCAATCAGTGATGGCTTTTTCTTCTTGTATTTCTCGGTAGAGATTAAAAATACCTTATATCCCTTCCTTTCCTCTGGTTCTATGCCACATTTTCTCTTCTTTTTCCTATAAATGACCCCATAAAGAATATTGTTAACTATTTGGTTATATTACTGTTTTAAAAAATTATTAAAATAAAACAACTCTTTAATCAGTGAGTTAAAACTTTTTTAGCGCTTTTTTCTAATTTGCTTAAAAAAAGGGCTTTACAAATGATACTGAGAACTATTATCATCAATAACACTTTCAGATGCACCACCTTCAGGGTCATATGAAAGAACGACATTGCTCACATTGCTTCCAGTGTTTTATTTTAGCCAGCCGGGTGCTGGCTTTTTCTTTTCTAGAACTTATTCGATGTTTTTGTTTTCTCTTATTCAAATTATTTGGATCTTCAGGTTAAATTCCTCCGCTTTTTTACTTTGCGCTATTGAGTAAACTGTGTTCAACAACTTCAGAGAAGGAAACACATTATGATTTATCTACGCAAAGCAAATGAAAGAGGACACGCTAATCATGGTTGGCTAGATAGCTGGCATACCTTCTCTTTCGCAAATTACTACGATCGTGATTTTATGGGATTTTCTGCACTACGAGTGATTAATGAAGATCGCGTAATACCCGGTGAAGGTTTTGGTACTCACCCACATAAAGACATGGAAATTTTAACCTATGTGCTTGAAGGTAATATCGAGCATAAAGACAGCATGGGTAATAAAGAAAATGTTCCCGCAGGTGAGTTTCAAATAATGAGTGCAGGTACAGGTATTACTCACTCAGAATATAATCCAAATAGTGATAAAGGACTGCATTTTTACCAAATTTGGATTATGCCAAACACCGTCGGTATCACACCACGTTACGATCAACGTCGTTTTGATACAACAGTGAGCAAACAGCTTATCTTATCACCAGATGCCCGTGATAGCTCTTTAAAAGTCTTTCAAGATATGACGTTATGGCGCTGGAACCTGAAAAAAGGTGAAGAAGCACAATATCAAGCTGAAACAGGACGCAATGTTTGGCTACAAGTTGTGAAAGGCAAAATAACGATTAATGACATAATTGCGACCACCAGTGATGGTGTGGCTATCGCAAATGAAGATATGATCCGTTTCGTTGGTGATGAGGACAGTGAAATTTTACTGTTTGATTTACCTCCAGTAACAGCATAGTTGGGTTATCACCCTCTAAAGTCACTTTTTCTCTAATAAACAATTTCACTTTATTTTCTTTCTATTCCCTGAAATCTTCTCGCATTTCAGGGATTTTTTTTATCTCAAAGATCTCAAATAAAAAACACCAAACATCCTATGAGTTTGGTGTTTTTATTCATGCTAATAAAAATTAACGTTTTGGCCCAACTTTAGTCAACGCTTGACCCGCTGGGGTGTCCGTATATTTATCAAAGTTTTTCACAAAGCGATCGGCAAGATCGTCTGCTTTGGTATCCCATTGCGTTTTATCAGCATAAGTATCACGAGGATCTAATATTTCACTGTTAACGCCTGGCAGTGCGGTTGGGATCTCTAAATCAAATACTGGCAGTGTTTTCATTGGTGCTTTATCAATATCACCATTTAAGATGGCATCAATAATAGCGCGTGTATCTTTAATAGAGATACGCTTACCTGTACCGTTCCAACCTGTATTAACCAAGTAGGCTTTAGCACCTGATGCTTGCATACGTTTTACCAATACTTCAGCGTATTGTGTTGGGTGCAGAGATAAGAATGCCGCACCAAAACAAGCCGAGAATGTTGGCGTTGGCTCAGTCACACCACGTTCAGTTCCCGCAAGTTTAGCGGTGAAACCTGATAAAAAGTGGTATTGCGTCTGTTCTGGTGTTAAACGTGAAACAGGAGGTAACACACCAAAAGCATCCGCTGTTAAGAAAATAACTTTCTTAGCGTGACCTGCTTTGGAAATGGGTTTAACGATATTATCAATATGATAAATAGGGTAAGAAACACGAGTATTTTCTGTTTTCGAACCATCGTCGAAATCAACAGAGCCATCAGATAACACAACCACGTTTTCTAACAGTGCATCACGTTTAATTGCACCATAGATATCAGGTTCGGCTTCTTTTGATAAGTGGATTGTTTTCGCATAACAACCGCCTTCAAAGTTAAACACACCGTCATCATCCCAGCCATGTTCATCATCACCAATTAGCTTACGCTTAGGATCGGTTGAAAGGGTTGTTTTACCTGTGCCTGATAGACCAAAGAAAATAGCAACATCACCACTTTCGCCAACGTTTGCAGAGCAGTGCATAGAAGCTATGCCTTTAAGAGGAAGGAAGTAGTTCATCATAGAGAACATACCTTTCTTCATCTCGCCACCGTACCAAGTACCACCAATTAACTGAATGCGTTCAGTTAAATTGAAAGCAACGAAGTTTTCTGAATTCAGACCTTGCGCCTTCCAATTTGGATTTGTACATTTCGCTCCGTTCATCACAATGAAGTCTGGTGTGAAATTCTCCAGCTCTTCTTGTTCAGGACGAATAAACATATTTTTAACAAAATGCGCTTGCCAAGCAACTTCTGTGATAAAACGAACTTTCAAACGTGTATCCGCATTCGCACCACAAAATGCATCGACAACAAACAAACGTTTGCCTGATAGCTGATTGGTTACTAATGATTTTAAGTCAGTCCACACTTCTTGTGAAAGTGGCTTATTATCGTTCTTACCTTTACCCTGATCAGCCCACCATACGGTGTCACGAGTAACATCATCACGAACAATGTATTTATCTTTCGGAGAACGTCCAGTAAATATACCTGTATCAACGGCAATAGCGCCTAACGAGGTTTGTGTACCTCGCTCGTAACCTGTTAATCCAGGCTTGGTTTCTTCATTAAATAACAGTTCATAACTTGGGTTATAAATGATTTCACTCGTGTCCTTAATACCGTACTGCTGGAGATCCTTAGGGGTAAGACCTTTAACGCTCATAGTTTCGCTCCTGATAAATAGACCTTTCTACGAATAATATTAAGGTGTTACGAGTAATTAACAGCGATTGTTATCAATATTTTGAAAATTTATAATTTTTTTATGTTAAGAACGAGAGCTAATGCACAAAACTACAGAAAAATTGTTGAATAAAAAAGGACGCAAAATGGCGTCCTTTTGATAAAACTGACTTGCTAAATCGAATCAGTGCAATTCAGAGTCGCTCAACTTATTGATATTATTAATATCATTCTCATTGAAGATATAATGAGTTCCACAATATTCACATTCCATATCAATATTTCCCTGTTCTTGCAACAGGTGAGTTACATCTTCTTTCGACAATGTTACTAATGTATTTTCACAGCGTTCACGTGAACAAGTGCAATGAAATTCAACAAGTTGAGGATCATAAAGAGTGACATCTTCCTCGTGATATAAGCGATGTAAGATCTCTTTAGTATCTAGCGTAAATAGCTCTTCAGCTTTAATTGTGTGCGTTAACTGTGTGAGCAATTCAAAATGTTCAGCAGTATGTTCTGCTGTGAACTCTTCTGATGCAGGCAATACTTGTAATAGCATACCCGCTGCGGCTGGTTTGCCCGCTTGCATACCACTACGAATAAATACGCGTGTAGGTAACTGTTCTGATTGCTTAAAGTAGTTATCAATACATGCTTCAATAGTTTCACCATCAAGAGCAACAATACCTTGATAACGTTCACCTTTTTCAGGCGTTACCGTGATGACCATAAAACCATTACCGATCATCTCTTTTAATGTACTTCCAGCCTTAACATCATCACCTACACGCGCAACACCACGCATTTGTTGATTATTGTTGCCATTAATAACCGCCAATCGTACTGGACCATCGCCTTGTATTTGAACTGTAATATCTCCTTCAAATTTAAGCGTTGCTGTTAACAAACTCGTTGCCACCAACAAATCACCCAAAAGGCATTGAACTGGCTCAGGATAATGGTGATTTTCAAGCATTGATTGATAGGTTTCAGTCACATTGACCAATTCACCACGTACCGCGTTTTTTTCAAATAAAAAACGTGATAAAGCGTCTTTTTTAGACATAACTTTCTCTCATTTCAGGGAATCGGTTAATCCGATTCTTGTAAATTTGTCTGTTTGAAGCGAAGTAAGGTGCGTCTTTCCTTTTTATCAGGGCGACGCTCAGGATGAGGCATTGTTAACGCATTCATTTTTCTTGCTAGAGCAATTTTTTCTCTTTTAGCAATACTCTCTGGTGTTTCACAATAGAGTGTCTGCGCTTGTGTAGCACCTTGTCGCTGTGCACTTACCATGAGAATGGTTACCGTCCGTTCATCATTACCTTGTCGTAGGCGTATTTCTGCGCCTTCTTCAACGATTTTACTTGGCTTGCCTCTCACACCGTTGTAATGGACTTTACCACCTTCAATCATTGTGCGAGCAATGGCACGCGTTTTATAAAAACGAGCGGCCCAAAGCCATTTATCTAAGCGGACACCACTTTCTTGTGATGGTTGACTCATCCCTTTCTCCTTAACTTCAACTTCTTTACGAAGGCGATAGTGTAAACACATAGCCTTCCACAACAAGGGACTTACTGAGGAGGGCGATAAAAACAGTGCTCATAATAGAGACTGATTTTATTCATGCGTTGGTTATTTTGTCGCCGGCGCCGGATGATAAGAAATAGGTTCAATATTAAGAACCCGATAGCAAGAAACAATAATAACGTATTACCGATGTAATATAACATTGTCATCGAGTCTGGCAGGCTATGTAAAAATATCTGTAACGTGCCATTTGCATCGATAACCATGCCTGTTATGACACCTCCGGTATCAAAAGGCGTGTGTAATAAAATATCAGATAAACGTTGTAGTTCTCGCCACTGTTCTAACGGGGTCGGTTCAAATACCGAATTTGAACTTGAAGCGTAATCAACAAGTTGTTTTCTCTCATCACTGATTAACAGCACACCACCTGGTGGAGGACTGTTTAACAGTATTGCGGCTTTATCTATTTCTCGGTAGATAAAAGAAGATGTGGTGGTGTCGATAAGCTTTTCCAAGGCCTCAGCACTCACTGCACGCAATAAAACATTAGTTCCGGTTAATTTTCCACTTTCAGCTCGTTGAACTAATGCAGTCCAATCATTGACGTTACTTAAGTTAACTAGCGCCATTTTTAGCCGAATACATTCATTTTCTCGTGGACATAAATCCTGTGTTTTCAACACAATGCCATCAAAATTATCTAACAAGTTCATCCCAGATTTAGTAATCGCTTGGCCTAAACTTGGGTTAACTCTGTTATTAGAAACAGGGTGTAATTGCTCTTCAACCATATGCAATAAAGCGGCAGCTTTTTCTATCGTGCTCGATTCAGGCATTGGCATTGGATTACTGTTATTCCAATAAATCCCTGAGCAATCAAAAGGTGCAAAAATCGTTTTATTATTCTTACTTGATAAATTAGGTGGCATGTAGCACATCCCAACCCCTTTAGCTTGAATAATATCTCCGACATGCAAATCGGTTGTTTCCAACTCGGTAAAGTTGGTGACTAAATGAGGTTCAGTATCTTTAAGCCATGAAAAGCTGAGTTTCATAGAAAGAGAAAGTGGCTGATAAAGATACAACATTCCAATAATAAACAAACTCCAAAAAACGAAAATAATATTTTTAATATATCGTTTATAAGGATAATTTTTCTCTTCATCATGTAATGAAAGGTAATTTCCTTGTTTTACAACATGATGGTTTGGATACATTTCTAAATAGGTCACCTTATCAATATCGTTTTGGATATAAGGCTCCCAATGAGGCGGGTAAACAAGATCAATCCCCCCTAAAGAAACATTTTTTACCTGCCCATGATCAAAATTACCAAAAAGCCCCCAGCGCTTTAAGCGCCCTTTAAAACAGTGGATTTCTTGTTTACGTGGTTTGATTAAAGGGTTGTGGATCAGAAAAATACCAACAGCAAGAAAAGCACCACCAGTCGCTAGGATCCAAGGAAGAAAAACTTGAGGCATCATTAAGGCTGTTAGACACAACGTAAGCCCTATACAAATAAAAGAGCCATCCCAAAAACCAGATGAGTTATGTAATCGATATTCTTCGTTAGTTTCTTCTCGGATTTGTAATAAGTGAGCCGCATCACCTTCGTTCTTTTGGATAGTTGATGAACCATTTGCCAATATCGGTTCAGACAGCTGTTTTAAACTTAGCGCAGAAAAATGAATTTTTTCATCTTTTAAGAAATGTCCATTCACACCAACAACGATGGGGATCGAAGGGGTACAGACAACATCAAGAACGTTTTCTTGCTGAAGATAAGGAACGAGCAGCGGGGGAATATGAATTTCTACAGCATCAATATAGTAACGCCAATGATTTAATCCTTCACTAGAACCTGCAAAGCGATTAACGATATTTCTTAATGTAGTAACGACTTCGCCTTTAATTGGCATTTCGGGGAAGTTTTGTAATGAATAGCCAGAAGAGAAGTTTGATGTACCAAAATAAGATAAATAATCACTAATAAGCCCATAGTCATCAGAAGTGAGCTTGCGATAAGTAGGTTTAGCGAGAGATGGGAGATGATGTGAGCCATCAAGCCGCCTTCTTTTAAAGAATAGAAAGGCGGCCATTATAAATAGGCTTATCATCAAGATAGCCAATATAATGACTGATAATCTCATTTTTTCCCCATGCTTATACTGATGCTGCGTAGTAACAATAACAAATTTAAAACCCTGCCTAACATAAGGCAATTCCTATTCTTTTGTTCTATTTTTTATTTAAATACAATAGATTATATTTTTGCAGTCGCGTTATAATTTATATCTATAATCAAGTTTATATCCGCTAACAATGCTATCTTCGGGTAAAATAGC
This sequence comes from Proteus genomosp. 6, assembly GCF_040139785.1. Classification (NCBI taxonomy): domain Bacteria; kingdom Pseudomonadati; phylum Pseudomonadota; class Gammaproteobacteria; order Enterobacterales; family Morganellaceae; genus Proteus; species Proteus genomosp. 6. Next base: position 231,684 of record NZ_JBEEVJ010000007.1, read on the forward strand.
GAATCAATAAATAATAATATTCTCAAAAAATCAATAAATAACTAGATTTGATAGCGGAGTGTACTCAATTTTCCTTTAAAAGCTAAATCTAATTGTTAGATTTATTTTGTCATTAATGTGTTAAATTCAGGTTAATCTCTATTCTGCCAGGGACTGTTATGAAAGAACTAAAAAAACCCAATATATTAAAAATTGATAACATCGCCCGTTCTCGATTATTTCAGATCCAATCCGTTAATCTGGAGTTTAGCAACGGAGAAAAGCGCACTTATGAGCGAATGAAACCCGCTAATCGTGAAGCTGTTATGATTGTTCCTATTATTGATGACAATCTTATTCTTATTCGTGAATACGCCGTAGGTATCGAAAATTACGACTTTGGTTTTCCCAAAGGCGCCATTGATCCTGGTGAAAATGCCCTACAAGCCGCAAACCGCGAACTAAAAGAAGAAATTGGTTATGGTGCCCACTCATTAATAGAACTCGCAAAGCTTTCTATGGCGCCATCTTACTTTTCTAGCAAAATGAACATTGTCATTGCGCATGACCTTTATCCAGAGCAACTCGAAGGTGATGAGCCTGAGCCACTAATCCAAATACGTTGGCCTATCGCCAAAATGATGGATTTACTCGACCATCCAGATTTTACAGAAGCTCGTAGTGTCAGTGCTCTCTTCTTAGCTCACCGCTATCTATTACAAAAATAAATAGATAATAAAAAACCGGATTTTAACATCCGGTTTTTATTTTCGATTAATTAGAATAACTCGTTAGATTCGCCATTATCCTCAAAAATCTGTGTTCCTACTTCATTTTTTGCCCTTTCTGTCGGTTGAGTCCCATCAATAAAATATTCTTTCATTGAAGGGCCATCACCTGCCAATTTTCCTGTTCTTCTATCAATTTGAACAGCCACAACACCTTTTGGCACAGGCATCATATTAACAGGGACACCATCCAGAGCCACTTTCATAAAGTCATTCCAAATAGGTTGCGCTGTTTTAGCACCCGCTTCACCACCACTCGCGGCAGTTCGACCTAAATTGCGGCTACTGTCATCAAAGCCAATCCAAGCTGTGGCAACAATATTGGCACCATATCCAGAGAACCATGCATCTTTAGAACTGTTTGTTGTTCCGGTCTTACCACCAATATCTTGGCGTTTAAGATCACGAACAGCACGCCAACCTGTACCAGACCATCCCGGTTCACCCACAAGGTTTGTCCTTAATGCATCATGCATTAAGTAAGCCAGTGGTGTGCTGATAACGTGTGGTGCATAAGGGCTTTCTTTTACAGTTTCAGCTAACGGTGCTTGTTCTAATTCAATTTCAGGCGTAGCAGCTGCTGGCTGAGATTTATTAGATTGAGCAACGTTTTCCATATAGTCATCAGATAACGCAATAGAACGCATGGTATCGCCGTAAATAACAGGGATATCAGTACAATCCGGGCAAGCTATCTTTGGTTTTGCAGTAAACAGCTCTTCACCATCAGCATTTTCAATACGTTGGATATAGTAAGGCTCAATGAGATATCCGCCGTTTGCCATAACAGCAAATCCTCGTACCATTTGCATTGGTGTAAATGATGGTGATCCTAATGCTAAAGATTCTGTTCTATCGATATTTTGATTAGGGAAACCAAAACGTAATAGATAATCAGCAGCATAATCCACGCCCATCGCGCGCATTGCACGTACCATCACCACGTTTTTAGACTGGCCTAAACCTTGACGTAAACGAATAGGGCCGGCATAAGTTGGCGGTGAGTTTTTAGGGCGCCAATCTGTTCCTGCACCAGCATCCCAGCGGCTAATAGGTAAATCATTAAGCAGTGTCGATAACGTCAATCCTTTATCTAATGCAGCAGCATATAAGAAAGGTTTAATGTTTGAACCGACTTGGCGTAAAGATTGAGAAACTCGGTTAAATTTACTGATCTCAAAATCAAAACCACCAACAAGCGCAATAATCCCTCCATTGATAGGATCTAATGCAACAAATGCCGCATTAACACCCGGAAGTTGCGCTAGCACCCAACTTTTTTCGTTATTTTGACGTACCCAAATTTGCTCACCAACATGCACAACGGCATCAACTTTTGTTGGTGTTGCGCCTTGAGAGGTGTCAGAAATAAATTTACGTGCCCAACGAACCGCTTTTAAATCTAGCGTAATGTTGTCGCCCGTTTTTAAAATGACTTTGGCTTCTTTCGCATCAGCAGATAACACAACAGCTGGAATTAAAGGGCCATAAGTTTGGATCCCTTTTAATTTCTTGTTGATAGCTTCGTTATCCCATGGTGTTTGCCCTTCACTCCACAAAACTTCTTGAGCACCACGGTAACCATGACGCATGTCGTAGTCGATAACATTATCACGCAAGGCTTTTTCTGCCGCTAATTGATCTTTACGAACCACAGTGGTGTAAATTTTATAGCCATCAGTGTAGGCATTTTCACCATAACGCTCGTACATCTCCATACGCACCATTTCGGTTAGATAAGGCGCTGAGAAATCAATTTGAGGTGCGTGGTATTTCGCAACAATAGGCTCTGCTCTTGCACTTTCATATTGTGCGCGAGTGATATAGTTCTCTTCATACATACGCTGTAAAACGATATTACGACGTTTTAAGGCACGATCATAAGAATAAAGTGGGTTAAGTGTAGAAGGTGCTTTAGGTAAGCCAGCAATCACAGCCATTTCATTAAGGCTCAGATCGTGAACACTTTTACCAAAGTAAACATAAGCGGCAGCACCCACACCATAAGCACGATTACCCAGATAAATTTTATTTAAATACAGCGCTAAAATTTCATCTTTAGTGAGCTCTTTCTCAATGCGGATCGCCAAAAAGGCTTCTTTTATTTTGCGCATTAATTTCTTTTCAGGCGTTAAAAAGAAATTTCGAGCTAATTGTTGCGTAATGGTACTAGCGCCTTGGGAGGCTTGTCCTGATGTTAATGCCACTACAACAGCACGCGAGATCCCAATAGGGTCAATACCGTGGTGTTCACGAAAACGCGTATCTTCTGTTGCGATAAAAGCATTAATAAGTTGAGGAGGCATCTCCTCCAATGTTAGCGGTAAACGACGTTTCTCGCCGTATTGCGCAATCAACTCTCCGTCTGCACTAAATACCTGCATAGGGGTTTGTAAACGAACATCTTTTAATGTCGCGACATCGGGTAACTGAGGCTCAACATACTTATACATACCGTATATCGAGGCTGCTCCCAAAATTATGCAAGCAAAAACGAAGATGAAAAAATATTTTAAGAACTTCACCTTAAATTTCCCATGTAGTGTGAATTGGGCGGTTTATAAACAAACAGTGCGTAGTATAAAGGTAACGCCTCTTTGAAAATAGGCAATTACTCATCAATAGATATGGATATCATTTATGGAAACACACAATTACCAGATTGGTATTGAAATTAACACTCATCATATCAATGCAGTTTTGGTATTTCAGCAGAATAAACAATGGAAGATCAGTGCATTTTGGCAATTCCCTTTACCTCTTAATGACGATTTAAATGATATAAAATTAAGAAAAATCCTAATGGGTTGGCGTAAAAAATTACCTTCTATTAATAATGTTACGCTTTCTCTACCGGATATTTATGAAAACTATCAAATTATCCCACTGCCTCATGCAGTTTCCCTTACATCAGCAGCATGTTATCGGTTGGCGCAACTACGAGCCACATCTTACACACAAAATACGAAAATCCCTGTTAATTTTGATTATCGGCAAAATAAGGGGAAACTCGCTATTCACCTGTGCCATAAAACGATTTTAGATAAGTATATTGACTTATTTTCTCGAATAAACTTAACAATAACTGCGATTGATACCCCAGCGTGTGCACTACGCTATTTAGCAACTTACCTCGGCATCTCACCTCAGAATCCCCTTTTGTACTGTAAAAACAAAACGCTACTTTGGGTATCATCTGATGAAAATATGCCCCATTACGGCACTCTCACCTATGAAAACCAACAAGAGCAACAAGCTTGTATTTATCAGTTAATAGAAAAATACCATTGGCCATTAAAACAGTGTTATTTAACGGGTGATAATGAAGAATATTTTAGCCAGTTGATGCCTCTTTGGCCCAATCTTTCCCTCAACTTATTTAAAACAACGTCAGATAAAGATCTCATTCCATTTGTTGCATTAGGTTTGGCATTACGCCCTGAAGAGGTGCTATGTATCAAGTAAATTACCTACCTTGGCGCCACAGCTTATTTAGACAAAAAGCATTGTTATGGCTTTCTCAAACGCTATCATTGGTCACGATCACTTTCGTTATTTGTAGCTATTACACCTACCATTTGGCACAAAAACGATCACTCATAACAGATCAACAACGCCAAACTCAGCAACAAGAAGATTTATTACTAAAACAGATCGATATATATCAAACACAGAAAAAACAAACACTTTTACACTATCAGCACTATTCACTCTATTATCAAAACTGGTTGCGCTATTTACATTACATTCGCTTCTTTCGAGCTATCGAAACCCATCTTCCCTCAACTGGTTGGATTAGCCACTATGGTGAGGCAGATAATCAACGCTCACTGCATCTCACACTCCCCAATACACAATCACTCTCCTTTATTACCAACCTTAAAAGTCACTCTGTTTTAGCCTCTTTAACGTTGAGTTATTTACAACAAAACAAAACTGATCCGTCTTACACAGAAGTACATTTAAACGGAAAATCAGAAGAACAAGAGCGATGGAATGAAGAAGATGAGGGAAGCCAATGAAAATAAATGCACAATGGTTGTTACTTATTGCGTTTCTACCTAAGTGGAAACTCACTTTACTGAGCTTAATGATACCTTTTATTACCCTGCTATTTTATTACCTCTTTATCTACACGGACTACCAGCAAGAGATAGCCCAACAATACCTAGAAATAGCACAAAGACTAAAGCGTATTAATCACTATCAAAGCACATTAGACACAATGCCATCTATTAATTCACTAATCACACAACAAATAGATTATGACATTCCATTCGATAACCCACCGGTTAGTGAGCAATTACAACGCTTACTAATGACTTATCATTTTATACCAGAGATTTGGGAAAACACGCCTAACTCTTTATATAAACTCACTTTTACTTTGTCTTACCCACAGTTTTTAACACTATTGGAATACCTCAGTCAAACAAGTTTAGCGCTGATCTCTCTGCATATTGTTCCAATAAAACCCCACCTAATTTCAGTACAAATGAGTTTTACAGAGCTAAGTTATCCTAGTGCAATACAGGGTGATATATCATGAAGATAGGAATTTTAATCGTCATATTATATATGATGACAACCACCATTTGGGCTCACACTCGAGACCCCTTCTTTCCTGAGAATAGCGATGATGAAAAGATATCATCTACCTTTATTGAAGAGCGAACATCTACTACAGAACAACCTGAAGAATTACATCACCAACTTTATCCTTTAAATTATGCTGATGCTGAGAGACTAGGCGAACAACTAAGTGATCACACTATTCCATTACTAAGTCAGCAGGGGCGAGTTATTATTGATAGAGAAGCGAATAGTCTTTCAATAGTTGATAATAGTAAAACACTATCTGAAATTGGGGATTGGCTAAAATTACGGGACACCCCACAACAACAAGTTCATATCACCGCACATATTGTGAGTAGCAGTCAGGATGCTCTAAATGAATTAGGTACTCAATGGGGATTACAAGCATTAAAAACACAAACCGAAGCAGCATCTACCATACCTAATGCTATTTCAACAACCTCCTCGCTTAATTCAGCGCTATCAACGCCTTCACTTTCTGCATTATCACTCCATCAAAACACCAAAAACCCTCTTCACTATATTGCATTTAATATTGCTAGAATTAATGGGCGCCTATTAGAGCTTGAATTAAGTGCGTTAGAACAAGAGAAACAGTTATCTATTATTGCCAGTCCGCGGCTAACAACCGCTCATGAAAAAACAGCCTCCATCAAACAAGGAACGGAGATCCCCTATGTCAGTCGAGATAATGAAATCACACGAGTACAATTTAAAGAAGCCGTCTTGGGTATGGAAGTAACGCCCATTATTCAAAGAAATAAAAAGATAAGGTTAATACTTAAAATTAGTCAAAACACACCAGGTATTGCACTTGTTCAAGGCGGAAGTGAACATCTTTCTATTGATAAACAAGAGATCAGCACAGAAGTGACTATTCGCGATGGAGAAACCATTATGTTAGGAGGTATATTTCAGCAAAAGCAACAAGAACACACAGCAAAGATCCCCTTCTTATCCTCTATTCCATTACTAGGCGTACTTTTCAGTCATAAAAGAGATCAACACAGTCGCCATGAATTGGTTATTTTTATTACACCCAAATTAATATAATTTTTTATGTGATAAATATTTTTATTATAAAATACAAAGCACTACATGTTTTTCACTAGAGTTAAACTGAGAGTTATTCATTGTTTTTTCTTATAATCAGTATTTATAGATTTGACGATGAGGACGATTTAGCTTACAAGGGTTAGCTAATTTGAGTGAGCCTGAAACATCACAATAAAAATACGGATACATTTTATGCACTTCCTCTATTCTTGGAGGTAGGGCTTTTTATATGTAATATTGATCGATTGATGACGAAAAAGACAATATTATCAGATGCGGTTTTCCGACTAAATTGTGTTAGAATCTCCGCGTTGCCAACAAAGATAATTACTTTTTTAGTAGTTTTTGTTATGTACTGTGGGCAAAGGGATTTTTATCCTATGTTGTCGCTTATGACAGCATGTGGTTATTTTATAGCGATCTACTGAAAGAACTCAGTCTTATTATGAGAGTAGATAACAAATGTTATCAGGTGTGAATTAGATAAACACTCATAAATTTCAGTTTAGGTCCCGTCGCTGAATGAATTTGGCGGGGCGGGTTATCATTAACGAATATCTTAGTAATACCAAAAACATGGCAGAGAAACGTAATATCTTTCTGGTTGGGCCTATGGGTGCCGGCAAAAGCACTATTGGTCGTCAGTTAGCTCAACAACTTAGTATGGAGTTTTATGATTCCGATCAGGAAATTGAGCGGCGTACAGGTGCAGATGTAGGTTGGGTATTTGATGTTGAAGGCGAAGAAGGCTTCCGTCAACGAGAAGAAAAAATAATCAACGAACTCACTGAAAAGCAAGGCATTGTGTTAGCAACAGGTGGTGGTTCGGTGATATCGCGAGAAACCCGTAACAGATTATCTGCACGCGGTGTGGTTGTTTATTTAGAAACCAACATCGAAAAGCAGCTCGCGCGTACCCAACGTGATAAAAAACGTCCTTTATTGCAAGGTGTTGAACCTGTGCGCGATGTCTTAGAGACATTAGCTGAAGAACGTAATCCTCTTTATGAAGAAATTGCTGACATCACTATTCATACTGATGATCAGAGTGCAAAAATTGTAGCCAATCAAATAATTGAATTATTAGAACAAAACTAATAAATTCAGCTATTTATAAGGTTAAGTAAAGACAATAAAAAGAAGGCCACTGTTATGGAAAAAATCACTGTCACATTAGGTGAAAGAAGCTATCCCATTACCATTGCTTCTGGCCTTTTTCATCAAGAAGATACCTTTTTACCTTTAAAATCAGGGCAGCAAGTTATGATAGTCACAAACGTGACACTTGCTCCACTCTATTTAGAAAAGGTAACGGACACCTTAAAAAAACAGGGTGTTTTGGTTGATAGCGTAATTTTGCCTGATGGCGAACAATACAAATCGCTTGAAATCATGAATGATGTCTTTACTGCATTATTAGAAAAAAATCACAATCGAGATACAACACTTATCGCATTAGGCGGTGGTGTTATTGGTGATCTAACTGGTTTTGCCGCAGCAAGCTATCAACGTGGCGTTCGCTTTATCCAAGTACCAACAACACTATTGTCACAAGTCGATTCTTCTGTTGGTGGAAAAACCGCAGTTAATCATCCTCTTGGCAAAAATATGATTGGTGCGTTTTATCAGCCCGCTTCTGTTGTTATCGATCTCGATTGTCTTGCCACATTACCGCCTCGTGAACTTTCATCGGGTTTAGCTGAAGTTATTAAATATGGCATCATTTTAGATAAAGACTTTTTTATCTGGCTTGAAAATAATATTGATAAACTCTTGGCTCTTGATCCTAAAGCCATGGCATTTTGTATCCGTCGTTGCTGTGAGCTAAAAGCTGACGTCGTTGCTGCTGATGAAAAAGAAACAAGTGGCTTACGCGCACTACTCAACCTTGGCCATACCTATGGACATGCCATTGAAGCCCATATGGGATATGGTGTTTGGTTGCATGGTGAAGCCGTTGCCGCAGGTATGGTAATGGCGGCAAGAACATCTCAAGCACTTGGTCAATTCACTGAAGAAGAGACCCAACGTGTTATTCAATTGCTTGAGAGAGCCAATCTCCCCATCAATGGTCCTATTGAAATGACACCTGATGACTATTTACCTCATATGATGAGAGATAAAAAAGTATCTGGTGGCAAATTACACCTTGTTTTACCAAAAGGTATCGGTCAATCCGAATTACGTGCCGATATTACTCGCGAACAAGTCCACAAAGCGATAACATCTTGCATTAATGCAAATTAAGCTCCCCATTACCTGACAAGCAATAAACTAGAATATTCATTTAAGGAAAATTCTGGTTAATATTGTCAAATGCAACGTTTCAGAAAAAGCGTTTCATCCTTATACTATGAGGTAATGGCTAAGGCTGAATAGAATATTTTTCGCTTTTTGACGCTCTGACGGAGGGCATAATGGACGAGTTCAAACCTGATAATGAAACCAAGGGTGATAATTCACTCAAACCTGATACTTCGGATAGACCTGAACGTCGAACCAACCGACCTCGTAACAATCCATTAAAAAACGCACGATTCTCTGTATCCCGTCAACAGATGATGATTGGTGCAGGTGTTTTAGTCCTTATTCTGCTAATTATCGCAATAAGTTCAGCATTAAAATCACCAGAAACAACTGAACCTGCACCTTCGACCAATACGGAAAGAAATATCGACCTATCTCAACAACCGTCATCCGTTACGCCTTCAGAAAATGGTCAGCCATCGACACCTCAATCTATTTCTGGGCAAGAGATACAGCCTGCAACACCACCTTCACAAAATTTACCTCCAATGATTGATTCGCAAGGTCAACGTGTTGAGATCCCTGGAGATATCGTTGATTCTTTAAATCAACAACAAGCAGGTATTAATCAAGCCACTAATCAGCAGCAATTAAATGTGCAACAGCCACAACCCGTGCAGCCTGTCACGCAACCACCTGCAACTAAACCAGTGCAACCCGTACAAAAACCGGCTGAAGTAAAAACACCACCAACAAAACCAGTAACACCACCAGCAACAACGCAACCTAAACCTGCAACGACTAAACCTGTTGTTTCAGGCTCATTATCAGCAAGTAATTTAAGCACTATCCCTGCTACTAACTATACTTTGCAATTAAGTGGTGCAAGTCGCCAAGATACCTTAGAGGCTTTCGCTAAAAAGAACCTCAATGGAAACTACACTATTTACAAAACGCAGCGTAATGGTAATCCATGGTATGTACTCATCTATGGAAATTATCGTAATATAAGTGAAGCCAAGCAGGCTGTTTCTTCTTTACCTGCGCCAGTACAAGCCAAACAACCTTGGGTTAGACCGATGAAACATGTTCATCAGGATCTAAAAAAATAATTAAGACGAAGTTCACCGCTGATATGCTGTCTGAAACAGAGTACAATCGGCGACTCTGAAACGATTGAGAAATTTGGACGGCATGAAAAAAAAACGCGCATTCCTAAAATGGGCTGGTGGTAAATATCCTTTGGTAGATGACATTAAACGTCATCTGCCTGAGGGTAATTGTTTAATTGAACCTTTTATGGGTGCCGGTTCTGTTTTTTTAAATACAGAATACGATTCATATATTCTTGCCGATATAAATAGTGATCTAATTCATCTCTATAATACGGTAAAGCAACATCCTGAAAAATTTATGAAGGATGCTCGCTTATTATTTACCCCTCAAATGAATATCGCAGAAGAGTTCTATCAACTACGACAAGAATTTAATCGTTCAACGGACGCTTATCAGCGTAGTGTGTTATTTCTCTATCTTAACCGTCATTGCTACAATGGGCTGTGTCGTTATAATTCAAAAGGTGAATACAATGTCCCTTTTGGTCGTTATAAAAAACCTTATTTTCCTGAAGCAGAGCTAATTTGGTTTTCTGAAAAAGCACAAAAAGCCGAATTTGTTTGCCAAAGCTATTCATCAACGATGACAAATGCAAAAAAAGGCGCCGTTGTTTATTGCGATCCTCCTTATGCACCGTTATCACCGACTGCAAATTTTACGTCATACCATACAAATAGCTTTAGTTTTCAAGAGCAGGAACATCTGGCTCAACTTGCCTCAATGCTGGCTTACGAGAGACAGATACCCGTGTTAATATCAAATCATGAGACTGCGTTAACAAAAGAGTGGTATGTAGACGCAAAAGAGCTACACAGTGTGAAAGTCAGAAGAACAATCAGTAGCAACACACTTGGTCGTAGCAAAGTGAACGAATTACTTGCCTTATATAAATAATCGTTAACACCTCCCGACAATGGGAGTGTTGTCTGGAGAATGCGATGAAAGATTTTCTGATTGCCCCTTCTATTTTATCCGCTGATTTTGCTCGCCTTGGCGAAGACACTGAAAAAGTGCTCGCAGCTGGCGCAGATGTTGTCCACTTTGATGTTATGGATAACCACTATGTACCGAACCTAACGTTTGGTGCGCCAATTTGTAAAGCTCTGCGCAACTACGGTATTACAGCGCCCATTGATGTTCACCTAATGGTTAAACCCGTTGATCGCATTATTCCTGATTTTGCAGAAGCTGGCGCAACATATATCTCATTTCACGCTGAAGCCAGTGACCACGTTGACCGTACAATTCAACTAATAAAAGATTGTGGTTGTAAAGCAGGCTTAGTGCTTAACCCAGCAACCCCATTAAATTATCTCGATTATGTAATGGATAAATTAGATCTTATTCTGCTGATGTCTGTTAACCCAGGCTTTGGTGGTCAATCATTTATTCCTAACACCCTCGATAAATTACGCCAAGTTCGTAAAATGATCGATGATAGTGGTTATGACATTCGTTTAGAAATTGATGGTGGTGTTAAAGTCGATAATATCGCTGAAATTGCCCAAGCAGGTGCAGATATGTTCGTTGCTGGCTCAGCTATTTTCAATCAACCAGATTATAAGCATGTTATTGACAATATGCGTCGCGAATTAGAAAAGGTATCGTAATGATAGACAAAAAACTCAAAGGCATTCGTGCTATCGCCTTTGATCTTGATGGCACACTCACAGACAGCGCTGTTGGACTAACAGAAGCAACAGATTACGCATTAACATCAAAAGGTTTTGCACCTGCTGGTAAACATAATGTCACAATTTGGGTGGGTAATGGCGTTGATATGCTACTTACGCGCGCTTTACATAACGCTGGCGTAGAAGATGTCACAGAAACCTTATTAAAAGAGATGCGTGACCTTTTTGATGAACATTATGCAACATCGGTCAAAACAGGCAGTGATTTATTCCCACACGTCAAAGAAACGCTTGAAGTATTAGCTTCACATAACATTCCATTAGGTATCGTTACCAATAAGCCTTCACCTTTTATTGCACCACTATTACAGCAACTGAAAATTGATAAATATTTTTCCTTAGTACTAGGGGGAGATGATGTCAAAGAAAAAAAACCACATCCAGCACCATTATATTTAACAATGGGTACATTTGGTGTTAAAAAGGAAGAACTCCTTTTTGTTGGGGATTCTCGCAACGATATTATTGCAGCACAAGCGGCCGAGTGCCCTTGCGTAGGTTTAACCTATGGCTATAACTATGGCGTCTCTATTGCAGACAGCAAACCTGATTATACACTCGATAATTTTGCTGACTTGCTATCAATCCTCGACATCACGCAATGACAACTGTGGAACAGAATTAAGATGACGACTTCAGTAGAAAAAACGGCACAAAAGCCAATTGTATTCAGTGGTGCACAACCTTCTGGTGAACTCACTATTGGTAACTACATGGGTGCATTACGTCAATGGGTACAAATGCAAGATGACTATGATTGCATTTACTGTATCGTTGACCAACACGCCATTACAGTTCGTCAAGATCCAAAAGAACTTAGAAAAAGAACCTTAGATACGCTGGCTCTTTATCTTGCTTGCGGTATTGATCCAGAAAAAAGCACTATTTTTGTTCAGTCACATGTTCCACAACATGCACAATTAAGCTGGGCACTTAACTGCTATACCTATTTTGGTGAATTGAGCCGAATGACTCAATTTAAAGATAAATCAGCGCGTCACTCTGAAAATATCAATGCAGGGTTATTCGATTATCCTGTATTAATGGCGGCAGATATTCTGATTTATCAAACAAATCAAGTCCCTGTTGGTATCGACCAAAAACAACATCTTGAATTAAGCCGTGATATTGCTCAGCGCTTTAACGCTATTTATGGCGATATCTTCACCGTACCCGATCCTTTTATTCCAAAAGGCGGTGCTCGTGTTATGGCTCTGCAAGATCCGACCAAGAAAATGTCCAAGTCTGATGATAACCGTAATAACGTTATCGCATTGCTTGAAGATCCAAAAGCAGCAGCCAAGAAAATTAAACGCGCAATGACAGATTCTGAAGAACCACCTCGTGTTATTTACGATCTTGAAAATAAAGCAGGTGTGTCTAACTTACTCGATATCTTAGCGGGTGTTACAGGTAAAACTATTCCTGAATTAGAAGCTGAATTTGAAGGCCAAATGTATGGTCATCTAAAAGGTGCTGTCGCTGATGCGGTATCTGAAATGCTAACCAACATTCAAGAACGTTTTAACACATTCCGTAATGATGAAGCATTGCTTAATAAAATCATGAAAGAAGGTGCTGATAAAGCCAAAACTCGTGCTCAAGCAACCTTAGACAAGGTTTATGATGCGATTGGATTTATCGCACATCCGTAATTTTTCGTTAATACATAAAAAAACACCCCAAAGTTGGTGTCCAACTTTTGGGGTGCAGTTCATGTTTAGGGAGGTGTTTTAATACCATTAATTATCAATTAGATAACTATTTATCTCTTAAACAGCCGTCTATCAAAGCTCTCAATAGTTTGATTTTGCAGTCTTAGCTGCATGGTTTTACTCCAACTCGCTGATAATCCTGCCGCACTTAATAAACGATGATAAAGCTCTTCATCAAAAGGCATATGAAAAGCAATAGAAATAGCTTCTTTAACAGAGACATCACTGTTTCTTGAAACCAACACAAGAGGATGATGACTGCCTGTTTCTCCTGCACTCACAACACGATATAACCAACCACAATAACCACTATCTTGCATAATTTGCGAAAAGTTACTGACTTCTGTCACTGTGTTAAGTTTGTAGCAAGGAGAGCGAGGTTGAGTCACTTGAATTAATGCAGTTCCCCATTGATAAATATCCCCAATAAAAACATTCTCTTCCGTCATGCCTGTTGTTGAGATATTTTCACCAAATGCGGGAGCATGGAAAAAATCGACTAATTGTGGAAATTGCTCAGCCCAATAAAGATAATGTTCGTTAGGATAGTGACAAAGGGCGCGATCAGGACCACCGTGAAAACTCTTTTCTGCTTGCTCATCACCTTCTAATCCTAGTGATGTCAATTTGATAGTGCCATCCATCAGCCTTTTGGTGATCGCACTGGTAAATCCATTAGATGTTGTTGTGATATTACCGATAAAAACACTAGGAAAATAACGCATAGCTCACTACCTAAACAGAAAAGAATAACTCATAGTAAAGATAGTGTTCAAAAGAAACAATGCCGACAAATGTCGGCATTGAAAATATAAAAAAGAAAGGATGTTATCTACTCAATTATGCTTTGCTCTGAAAACGTTTTTGCGCTTCGTCCCAGTTAACGACGGACCAGAACGCTTTAATATAATCAGGGCGGCGATTTTGATATTTCAAGTAGTAAGCATGTTCCCACACATCTAACCCTACAATTGGGTAACCTGATGCGCCAGCTAACTCTTCACCCATTAATGGGCTATCTTGGTTTGCAGTAGAAACTACCGCAAGTTTGCCATCGTCTTTTAATACCAGCCAAGCCCAACCTGAACCAAAACGGCTCGCAGCCGCTTTTTCAAATAACTCTTTAAAGGCATCAACGCTACCAAAATCGCGCTCAATCGCATCTTTTAGTGAACCTTGTAATTGAGTACCTAGCTTCAAACCTTTCCAGAATAATGAGTGGTTAGAGTGACCACCAGCGTTATTACGTAAAAAAGTACGTTGATCAGCAGGCACTTTATGAAGATTTTTAACTAATTCATCAATCTCCAAGCCAGCAAGCTCAGGTAATTTTTCTAATGCTGTATTGGTATTATTCACATAAGTTTGATGATGCTTAGTATGGTGAATTTCCATTGTACGCTCATCAAAGTGAGGCTCTAATGCATCATAAGCATAAGGCAGTGCAGGTAATGTATAGCTCATATTAATCTCCAGTGCTGTTTTATCTTGGATCACATCATGTGATTTATCTTTTCATTTCATTATAGTGAAAAAAACGTTAATGAAAATCATTATCATATCCATATTATTTTTGTGGTTTTTTTATCCAGCACGGTTAAATTAATTTTCACAGTATATTATTTTAATTTAAAAGCGTTCTATTAAACGATAATCCTATTAAACAAGAAAATAGTAGATAAATAATGCCCTGCTAGCTTTAGCACTAATTGAACATTCCATGAAAAGCATTTCCATTAATTCGTGATCTTCTGCGCAAAAAAGAAACAATCTTTATTTACCCTCTTTTGTTAACGACTTTTTGACATAGTATTAACAATAGTGAGGAGAACTATTATGACAAAAATAAACCAACATCATATTCCTGCAAGCATTGCAGAACACGCCCTGATCAATAAAGAGCAATACCAAAAAGATTATGAATTATCCATTAAAAACCCTGAGGCCTTTTGGGCAGATAAAGGGAAAATCATTGACTGGATAAAACCATATACTGTGGTAAAGAATACTTCTTTTGACCCAGGCCATGTACGCATTCGCTGGTTTGAAGATGGTCAGCTAAATATCAGTCAAAACTGTCTTGATCGCCACCTTAAAACACGAGGTGATCAAACCGCCATTATTTGGGAAGGCGACTCACCTAATGAGTCGAAAAAAATCACTTACAGACAACTCCACCAAGATGTTTGCCAATTCGCTAATGTATTAAAAAATTTAGGTATTAAAAAAGGCGATGTTGTGGCGATTTATATGCCGATGGTGCCAGAAGCGGCAGTCGCTATGCTCGCTTGTACTCGTATTGGTGCTATCCATTCTGTTATTTTTGGTGGTTTCTCTCCTGAAGCTGTCGCAGGCAGGATCATTGACTCAAAAGCTAAATTAGTAATTACAGCTGATGAAGGATTACGTGCAGGTCGCGCTATTCCTTTAAAGAAAAATGTTGATGATGCTTTAAATCACGCTGATATCCCTCCTATTAATCATGTAGTAGTATTTCGTCGAACAGGACATACCGAACAATGGATTGAAGGACGCGATGTTTGGTGGGATGAAATCACCCAAGGTGTCAGCACTGAGTGTGATGTTGAAGTAATGGATGCAGAAGATCCTCTCTTTATTCTGTATACATCAGGTTCAACAGGCAAACCCAAAGGTGTACTGCACACAACGGGAGGTTATCTCGTTTATGCTTCAATGACCTTCAAATACACCTTTGATTATCATGAAGGTGATATTTATTGGTGTACTGCTGACGTGGGTTGGGTAACAGGACATAGCTACTTACTGTATGGCCCTCTGTCAAATGGTGCGACTACTGTTATGTTTGAAGGTGTCCCTAATTATCCATCTGTTAACCGCATGGCTCAAATTGTTGATAAACACCAAATCAATATATTATATACAGCACCGACTGCAATCCGTGCATTAATGGCTGAAGGCGATAAAGCGATTGAAGGTACTCAACGCACCTCTCTGCGCATTCTAGGCTCCGTAGGTGAACCCATTAATCCAGAAGCATGGGAATGGTTCTATCAGAAAATGGGACGTAGCCAATGTCCTATCGTTGATACATGGTGGCAAACAGAAACTGGTGGTTTCATGATAACACCATTACCGGGTGCAATGGATCTAAAACCAGGCTCAGCAACACGCCCTTTCTTCGGTATTCAGCCTGCAATTGTCGATAATATGGGCGAAGTACAGCAAGGGGCTTGCGAAGGAAACTTAGTGATTACTGATTCTTGGCCGGGTCAAGCAAGAACTCTTTTTGGTGATCACGATCGTTTTGAGCAAACTTATTTTTCAACCTTTAAAGGGATGTATTTCTCTGGTGACGGCGCTCGCCGAGATGAGGATGGTGACTATTGGATAACAGGGCGTGTTGATGATGTCTTGAATATTTCAGGTCATCGTTTAGGAACAGCAGAGATTGAATCCGCTCTTGTTGCACATCCTAAGATTGCAGAAGCCGCAGTAGTTGGTATTCCTCATAATATTAAAGGACAAGCTATTTATGCTTATGTCACTTTAAATCACGGTGAAGAGCCAACTCCTGAACTTTATACAGAAGTTCGCAACTGGGTACGTAAAGAAATTGGGCCAATAGCCACACCAGATATCCTACATTGGACAGATTCCTTACCTAAAACACGATCAGGGAAAATTATGCGCCGTATCTTGCGTAAAATTGCCTCTGGCGACACAACTAACCTCGGGGATACCTCAACACTCGCTGATCCGGGTGTTGTAGAGAAACTGTTAGAAGAAAAACAGTCTCTATCACTCACTGCTTAATACACAACAAATAACTGTCATTCAAAAAACGTAATACGACAAAGCAAAGGCATGAAAATGCCTTTGCAGGGCTCTCTTACCTGAAAATCATGGAATGCGGGGGATTTAAGCCTCTAAATCAAGTGATAAACCAAACAATTATATAGAGGAGAACTCTGATGAATTCCAATATTTATCAAGAGATAGAAAACAACCCTCGCTTTAAAGAACTGGTTAATAAACGTAGTCGTTTTTCATGGACACTTTCAATTATTACGCTCGTTATGTACGTCTCATTTATCTTACTTATTGCGTTCTATCCACAATGGTTAGGTACACCATTATATGAGGGCAGCTACATTACACGAGGTATTCCTATTGGTATGGGTTTAATCATCGCCTCATTTTTATTAACGGGCGTTTACGTTATTAAAGCCAATACAGAGTTCGACAAACTTACCGCTGAAATTATTGAAGAGGTAGAAAAATGAGAAAGTTACTTTATGCAATAAGCTTATTTTTCCTCTCCTCAACGGTTGCTTACGCTGCCGCAATAACTGAAGGAGGTGAGAAACAACCTATGAATATTCAGGCCATCATCATGTTCCTAATATTTGTAGGATTAACACTTTACATCACTTATTGGGCTTCTAAACGTACCCGCTCTCGTGCTGATTACTATACTGCCGGAGGGAAAATTACTGGCTTCCAAAACGGAATGGCAATCGCCGGTGATTTTATGTCTGCCGCATCCTTTTTAGGGATCTCCGCACTGGTTTATACCTCGGGTTATGATGGACTTATTTATTCAATTGGATTTCTGATTGGTTGGCCTATCATTCTTTTTATCATTGCTGAACGCTTACGTAATTTAGGACGCTATACCTTTGCTGATGTTGTCTCCTATCGCTTAAGCCCTAAACCAGTGAGAACACTCTCCGCTATTGGATCACTGGTTGTTGTCGCTCTTTATCTGATTGCACAAATGGTTGGTGCCGGTAAATTAATCGAACTCCTTTTCGGCTTAAACTACCATATTGCCGTTGTGCTTGTCGGTATTCTAATGGTGCTATATGTTTTATTTGGAGGCATGTTAGCCACCACTTGGGTTCAAATCATTAAAGCTATTTTATTACTTGCAGGTGCAAGTTTTATGGCTGTTATGGTGATGAAAGCTGTCGATTTTAATTTCAATACCTTATTTAAAGAAGCCGTTAGTGTTCACTCAAAAGGGTTCTCTATCATGAGTCCTGGTGGATTGGTTTCTGATCCTATATCTGCTCTCTCTTTAGGTCTTGCACTAATGTTTGGTACGGCGGGACTTCCTCATATCATCATGCGCTTCTTTACTGTTAGTGATGCAAAAGAAGCCCGTAAGAGTGTTTTCTATGCAACAGGTTTTATCGGTTATTTCTATATTCTTACTTTTATCATTGGTTTCGGCGCTATCTTACTCGTTAGCCCTAATCCTATGTTCAAAGATGCCGCTGGCGCTTTGATTGGTGGAACCAATATGGCGGCTGTTCACTTGGCGGATGCCGTTGGCGGTAACTTCTTCTTAGGCTTCATTTCAGCCGTTGCCTTCGCTACTATTTTAGCCGTTGTTGCAGGACTAACTTTAGCGGGCGCATCTGCGGTATCACATGATCTCTACGCGAATGTAATTAAAAATGGTCACGCAGATGAAAGACAAGAGCTAAAAGTATCCAAAATTACTGTGGTTATCTTAGGTATCGTCGCTATCGGTTTAGGTATTTTATTTGAAAAACAAAATATTGCCTTTATGGTGGGGCTAGCTTTCTCAATTGCAGCAAGCTGTAACTTCCCAATCATATTGTTATCAATGTATTGGAAAGGGCTGACAACACGAGGTGCAGTCGCAGGAGGATGGTCTGGTTTATTAGTTGCTGTCACGTTGATGATCTTAGGGCCAACAATTTGGGTAAGTATTTTAGGTCATGAAAAACCCATCTATCCTTATGAATATCCAGCATTATTCTCAATAATCATTGCTTTTGTTGTCTCATGGCTTTTCTCTGTTACTGATAAATCATCTTTAGGTGAGCAAGAAAAAGCAAAATTCCAAGCACAGTTTATTCGTTCTCAAATTGGCTTAGGTATTGAACAAGGTAAACAGCACTAACAGTCTGAAATAATGTTATCTTTCTAAATAAAAATAACCCCAAAGTGAATTTCAACTTTGGGGTTATTCATTTTCAATGATTTTTATCCATTATCATAAAAATCTTGATCCTATTTCTATTATTTACTTATTTAGAATACTTTTAAGCTTTAACTACATATCTATACGATTATTTAAATAACTTATTATTAGTTATTCTACTGTTATAAAAATAAAAACAAATTAAATTGAAATCAATTAATTACAAATAAAAAGAAACATAACTTATTTTCTACAAGGCTTATTAATAAAGCCAAATAGCTCAAAATAGTGAGGAAGAAGCATAGTAATATCAATTTCAGACACACTTCAGCCAAACAAGGCTTGTATTGTCAAAAAGTAAATGGTTAACTTTTTATTCTGTATAAAAAGAGGTGGTAGTTTTTAAATAGATTATGTCTCAATTAACTCATTACGCACTTTTATTTTTCTTATCTATGGCACCTGCAATATTGGGTGGTTCAACACTGCATATAGAACAAAAAATCTATATTGTTCTTATTGGTTGGCTACTTATACTGATATGTAGTGGCATTTATCGTTCTGTTTTTGGAAAAATAATAACCTTTATTACTAGTGCGCTATGGTCTTTAAACCTGTCTATTTCTCTATTTTTCTATCGTGAACACGATATTGCTTTTTCATCATCCATTGCTGAAACTTTTATTAATACCAATGGCAGCGAAACTGTCGGTATGCTCTCTTATAATAAGTATTATGTCTTATTTTACCTATGTGCTTTTGCCATTTACTATTTTTTCATCCATAAAGCAGCTCAAGTATCTGATCTAAAAACGACAAAAAAAAGTGTGACTGCTTTTGTTATATTAATAGCCATCATTCCAATTTATAAAATCTTAGCATTGAAAAACGATGACAACAGTAAATTACTTGCAGAATATACCCTTCTGAACACACCTTTTTATAATGCAGCAGCACTTGTCCGAACCTTCCATGAAAATCGCCAAATTAGAAGAATTGCCTCTCAAAAAGTTGAGTTTCAATATAATAAACATAATGATAATACAGAAATTTATATCCTTATTCTTGGAGAATCCGTTCGCAGAGATCATCTAGGAATTTATGGCTATCAGCACGATACAACACCTAATCTAATGAAAGAAAAGAGTAATCTTATCCTATTCAATCAAGTTTATTCTCCTGCACCAGTAACTATTCTTTCTGTACCAATTTCACTCTCAAATATAGGATTGGAACAGTTACAAGATAAAAGTCATTACGCTGATAATATTGTTTCTCTTGCCAATCATGCTGGGTTTAAAACATATTGGTTAAGTAATCAAGGTGAAGGTAATCAGAAAACCAGTGTTATTTCTGTCATTGCTAATATGGCTCAAAATAAAAAGTGGAATGAATTTATCGGTTATGATGAAGAGTTGCTTCCTTATTTAGACAGAGCTCTCAATGAGCCATCTGAAGAGAAAAAACTAATCATCTTACATACATATGGTAGCCATGAGCCGGCCTGTAATCGATTTCCAAGTCAGTATTTAAAGAAATTCACGCAAGAAGATGATGATAACTGCTATGACAGCTCTATCGCTTATACAGATAAATTAATTAATGACATCATCGAGAGAGTCAAAGATAAACCAGCTTCTATTCTCTACTTTGCAGATCACGCTTTACAGCGTCTCGATAAAAATAGAGAGGTTCGTTATCATCATGGTGTAAATACGCCACGAAAAGAAGCTTATGATATCCCTTTGTTTATTTGGTATAGCCCATCATCTATTAAACCTACTATCAATAATGATGCATTGAATAAGCCTTATTCAACAGTAAATAACTATTGGCTACTAAGTAGTTGGCTTGGAATAGAACATAACTCCCCTCAACAGTGTCACTCACCATTAAATGAGTGCTATCAGCCTAAATCACCAATCACTGTTATTGATGGTAATAAAAATATCTTAAACTATGATTTACTGCGTTCAGAAGAGCAGGAGCCTCAATAACATTCTCATTAAAAGATATCTAAATAAAAATAGACTCAGTAATAAAGAGTGTGTTTTTACATTTACACCTTCTGCTTTTAATTAGATCCATCAGAGATAACAAGAAATAAAAGATCAGAACACTAGGCATTAAATTAATGTGATATTAGATGCTTGATACAGGGATCATTTCACTAATGAGTTGCCATAAATAGTGTTTAACGGCATGAAGATTGGCTATTTTATTGAGGAATGTAACCATAGTTTCTAATTAATGACTAACATATAAGCTGTTGATCTTTTTAAAAACCCCAAACGCAAAAAAGCCAACCCATTGGGTTGGCTTTCTCGTCTTATTTAATGCCTGGCA